>CAZORB010000356.1:0-1505 GCA_964581825.1 uncultured Bordetella sp. | reverse complement strand
CTGGGCGCGGGGGCTGGGCAGGCACCAGATCCCGCGCGCGACTAACGGGATTTACAGTACAAAAGTCAATCTGAATTTACACTCTGGCTCCTTATCATCGAGCACCGCTGCACACAACCAATCGGTCTCGTTCGCAGTCGGTGGACTCAAGCACTCGGGGAGCTCGTGCGGTGAACCTCTACATCATCTCGTTTCTGCTGGTTGGGGCATGTTTCGGCCTTGCATCGTTTTCGAATCGGCACCTCTTTAGCGAGGGGCCGACGAAAGCTACGACAGCCAACAGCGGCCCTCAGCTCGGCAGCCGATTTTTTTGGCTGCTGGTGTGCGTCTGGCTCTGGCCTTTGCTACTTCTCACTGGGCTAAACTCCGCCTGGATCATCGCCAAAAGAAAGCGGCAACCCCCAACGATCGCGTAAAAGGGTGCGTCGCTAATCCTCGCACGTGCCACCTTCCGCGGACTTTCTCGTCATTGGCGCCGGCATCGCTGGCGCATCGATCGGACACTGGCTGGCGCAGCATGCGCGGGTCGTGATTCTTGAACGCGAACCCCATACCGGCTATCACTCCACAGGTCGCTCTGCGGCACTGTTCATGGAAAGCTACGGCACGCAGCAGGTTCGCGCGCTCACCCGAGCGAGTCGCGCCTTCTTGCAATCGCCTCCTGCCGGATTCGCCGATAGCCCGATACTCAGTGCGCGCGGAGCACTCGTGGTTGGGACGCAGGACGACGAGGCCGCTCTTGAGGCGCATTGGGAAACGCTGAAAGCCTTCAGCGAAAATGGCGCTCTACTTTCCGCGACCCAGACCTGCGAACTGCTGCCTGTTCTGCGTACCGATCGGCTGCTTGGTGGCGTCTACGAACCCGACGCGGCTGACATCGACGTGAATACGCTGCATCAGGCGTTCCTGCGGTCCGTTCGGCGGCAGGGCGGGTCGATCGTCACCCGCGCGGAAGTGACTGGCATCACACGAGGTGGAAACCGCTGGGAGGTCCTGACCCCTGCGGGTTGCTTTGAGGCGCCAGTCATTGTCAATGCAGCAGGCGCATGGGCGGATCGGGTCGGGGAACTGGCCGGTACGCAGCGTATCGGTCTGCAACCCAGGCGCCGATCGGCTTTCGTGTTTGCCCCGCCAGAGGGCCTGGACCACCGACACTGGCCGGCCACGATTGGCGCCAACGAAGACTGGTATATCAAGCCCGATGCAGGCCAGCTCCTCGGATCCCCTGCTAACGCAGATCCGGTTGAACCGCATGACGTTCAGCCCGAAGAGCTCGATATCGCAACCGCGATTGATCGTATCCAGACCATGACCACACTCAGCATCAACCGACCTCTCAGAACCTGGGCCGGTTTGCGCTCGTTTGTTGACGACGGCGATCTGGTCGGCGGATGGGATCCCGCTGTCGCGGGCTTTTTCTGGGTTGCTGCGCAAGGCGGTTACGGCATTCAGACCTCTGCAGCGATGGGTGAAGCTTGTGCAGCCCTTGCGCTGGGCCACCGTAT
>CAZORB010000355.1:0-1509 GCA_964581825.1 uncultured Bordetella sp. | reverse complement strand
CTGTCCTGGGTGACCGTTTTCGAGACTGCCTCGTGCGGTGCGAACTACGACGGGCAGCAGTACCGGATCTGGAAGGAAATGACGCTCGACAGTTCGCTCCAATTGAAGCGAGCGCCCGACGGCAGCGCGTCGCGGCGGATCCACGGGCACACCTACACGATGCGACTGCACCTGTCGGCACCGTTAGACCAGGTGATGGGTTGGACCATCGACTTCGGCGACGTCAAAGAGATCTTCAACCCGATCTTCAAGGCGATCGACCATCAGCCGCTGCACGAGATCCCCGACCTGCGCGATTGCGACAGCGCATCCATCGCGGCGTGGATCCTGCAGAAAGCGCGTGCGCAACTTCCGCAGCTTGATCGGGTGGATCTGTACGAGACCCGCGGGTGCGGCGCCATCGTCAGCGCAGGGCAGGAGGGGCCGGCGTTGCCGGTTTGACGATGACCTACACCGTCAAAGAAATCTTCTACACCTTGCAAGGCGAAGGTGGTCAGGCAGGCCGGGCGGCCGTGTTTTGTCGATTTGCTGGCTGCAACCTGTGGACCGGTCGCGAGGAAGACCGCGCCAAGGCCATCTGCCAGTTCTGCGACACCGACTTCGTCGGCACAGATGGCCCCGGTGGGGGCAAGTTCGCGACGCCTGATGACCTCGCTGCAGCCGTCGCGGCTCAGTGGCCCGCCGGTAGCGGTGGACGTCCGTTGGTCGTGTGCACCGGCGGCGAGCCGCTTCTGCAGCTTGACGAGCCGGCGATCAAGGCGTTGCACGCCAAAGGCTTCGAGATCGCGGTCGAGACCAACGGAACGCAGCCCGCGCCCGAGGGGCTCGATTGGATCTGCGTGAGCCCAAAGGCTGGTGCTGAGCTCGTACTCAAACGCGGCACCGAACTCAAGCTTGTCTACCCACAACCCCAAGCAATGCCAGAGCACTTCGAGGGGCTGGACTTCAAGCACTTCTTCCTGCAGCCCATGGACGGTATCGAACAAAAGCGCAATTCGCGACTTGCCGTTGAGTACTGCATGAGCCATCCCAAGTGGCGCCTGAGTGTCCAGACCCACAAAGTCCTGGGCATCGCCTGACTATGAAGCACTGCGAATGACCTCCTACTACGGCGTTATCGGTAACCGCGACTACATCAAGCTCAAGGGGCAGCGCACGCCTTTCTGGGAGTTCTTGGACGTACAACCCGACGGTTGGCTTTCCTCGCTCGTCTACAAGCGCACCGATGTGCCTCGTGACCGGCCGATGATCTGGGACTGCGGCGCCTGGTCATACCGGCTCAGTGATGAGCCTGACTACTCGCCAAAGGAGTGCGCTGACCTGTACCAACAGTTCGCCCCTCCGGGGAGTTTGGTCATCGCCCCCGATCACATGCTGATTCCTGGGGTGGACGTCGCTCGCCGGCGGGAAATCAATCTGCGTAATGCGACAGAGTTTCTCGAGGTTGTCAGCCCTGAGCACAAACCCATGGCGACGGTGCATGGCGTCACCATTGAGGAGCGGGTAGAT
>CAZORB010000354.1:0-1537 GCA_964581825.1 uncultured Bordetella sp. | reverse complement strand
CATGTGCCCTTGGTTGACGAGCTGGCTGCAGTGCACGAGGCGCTGGCGCGACGCTACCAAGAGGTTGCGCGTCGTTACCAGTCGGCGCACCAACTACCGAGTCACTCCATGTCAGGCGGCGATGGTGACTAAGCTCGATCCGGCAGCCTGTGCCGTTGGTCTGGGCTTTATCGGTCTGCCTACGGCGGTCCTGATCGCCAACGAGCAGATACCCGTGCTTGGGGTCGACATCAAAAAAGAGGTTGTCGACAGCGTTAACGCGGGCAGCCTGCATTTTGTTGAGCCCGGCTTGGAATCCTTGCTGAAACGTGTGGTCACCAGCAAACAGCTGCGCGCCTCGATAAAGCCGGAGGTTGCAGGGATTTACCTGATTTGCGTGCCAACGCCGACGCTAGCCGACCACCGGCCCGATCTGAGTTTACTCGACGCCGCGGTGGCGGCGATTGCACCCGTGCTTCGGCGTGGCGCGATGCTGGTGATTGAGTCCAGCTCGCCGGTCGGCACCACCGAAAGCGTACGCGACCGTCTGGCAGAGCTGCGCCCCGACTTGCAAATGCCGTACCGCGACGGTCCAGATGCCGATGTTGCGATTGCTTATTGTCCAGAGCGCGCGCTGCCGGGTCGATTAGTCGACGAGATCGAGCACAACGACCGTGTCATCGGCGGCGTGACAGCGAAATGCTCACTCAGAGTGCTGGCTTTCTACGAGCGCTTTGTAAAAGGCCGTTGCTTTACAACCGACACTCGCACTGCCGAGCTATGCAAATTAGCTGAGAACGCTTACCGCGACGTGAACATCGCCTATGCCAATGAGCTTTCCATGATCTGCGATCGCTTCGGGCTCGATGTAAAGGAATTAATTCTTCTGGCTAATCTTCACCCTCGGGTCAACATCTTGCAACCTGGTCCCGGCGTTGGCGGTCACTGTATTCCGGTTGATCCGTGGTTCATTATTAATGGCGCTCAAAATGAATCACGCCTGATTCGTTCTGCCCGAAATGTGAATCTCAGTAAAACCAAGTGGGTAATTGAAAAGATTCGTAATCATATTCGTCAGCGCATGCAGCGCGTGCCGAATCAAACCGCCAAAGAAATGACGATCGCATTTCTGGGTCTGGCCTTTAAGCCTGATATCGATGACGTGCGAGAGAGCCCGGCGGTAGAGATCGCGCTCGAGGTAGCGCAGTCGCACCCCGGTGAGGTATGGGCGGTAGATCCGTTTGTGACGCAGTTGCCGGCATCATTGAAGGGGCGTGTTAGTCTGAAAGAGTTAGCCTACGCGCGTACCAAGGCAGATATTGTGGTGCTGCTGGTCAGGCACTCAGCATTTCTGAGCGTAGCGACCGAGTCTGAGGATTTTCTCGACTTTTCTTAAGCAGGCTTGGTGGCGTACTTAACCCTACATTGCTGCGGGCCGTGTTTGCCACATCAGGCTATCAAGCGCCGCAGTATCAAACCTTGAAGTAATAACCTATAAAGCTGGCGCGTCACACCTTGAAGTAATCGCGGTACCAGGCCACAAAATTACGCAAGCCTT
>CAZORB010000353.1:0-1573 GCA_964581825.1 uncultured Bordetella sp. | reverse complement strand
TTGATGAAGTCCTCTGGATCCTGGCTGGGCCCGAACAATTCGCCAAGTCGATAGGGCTGCCCCTTGGCCTGAAGAAGCAGATCTTTCTCCACCTCCCCACAGGCACCGACGATGCCGTCGCACGGGCTGCAAATGATGTCGGGTCGATGATCGATCGCGCGAGCACCAGGAATAAGCTCCCGGGTAAAGCATGCATGCAGGCTGTCGAATCGCTTTTCCTTCGAATCCGATAAATCCAGGTCAGTAAAGAGACGCCAGATCGCGATGCACGACCGCGCCACCCACGGATGACGAATTCGGCTTAGCCAACCGACAGCTAACGTTAGTGAAATGCGCGGAATCCTATTGGTGATCAGAAAGTTCAGATCTTCACTGGCGGCCAGGCGTCTAACGAGTGATTTCATCGGATTGTCAAGGTCCTTGTTTAAAAGAGGGAATCGTCAAACCTGATAGGACGGAGAACCCAACCCATGGATGAACATATCGCGCTGTCCGCATTCGCACTGGGCGCCCTCGCCTGGCTGACACCCAAAGTGCGCCGGCGTATCGAACTGTCGCGCGCCAGGCACCGATCGCTGGCGGGGCACTCTCGCATCGCAAAGCGTGTCGCTGCACTCGTGAAGCGCGTCGACTACGAAGACAGCAGATTCTTCAGCGCCGACGGCGCATCGCCGGACCTGACTGAGCACCGTCGCCAGGCCTTCGATCGGCTGTCCCGCCGGTGGAACGATCAGTTCAGCGCTGGTGTGGCGATGAGCGCACAGGCGCGCGAATACATTTCTGATCTGAGCTTTACCAGCCGGTATCGGGTGCCCTTTCCATTCACCGACAAGGTTGCTTCTGCGCTGCCATCGAGTAGTTTTGTTGTCAGCAGTCAGGGCCCTAAAGTGACCGATCTCGACGGAAACACTCTGCATGACCTCACGGGCTCTTACGGGGTCAATCTGTTTGGCCACGAGTTCTATAAGCGCTGCATCGCGCAAAGCCAGGCCTTGGTTGGCGACCTCGGACCGATCCTGGGGGCCTATCACCCAGTTGTGCTTGATAACGCCAGGCGGCTGCGCGCAATTTCCGGACTCGACGAGGTGTCGTTTCACATGTCGGGCACTGAAGCCGTGATGCAGGCGGTTCGCCTTGCTCGCTACCACACGCGAAAAACACATCTTGTGCGCTTCTGCGGCGCGTATCACGGTTGGTGGGAGGATGTTCAACCGGGGCCCGGTAATCCTTCTCAACCGCGTGAGACTTACACCCTGCGCGATATGGATGAACGAAGCCTTAAGGTGCTTCGAACTCGTACGGATATCGCCTGCGTTCTGATCAACCCCCTCCAGGCCTTGCACCCCAACGCGCCGGCGCCAGGAGACTCCTCGCTGGTAGACAGTGGGCGCTGGGCTCGACCCAACCGTGAACACTATGGGCACTGGCTCAAACAGGTCAGACAAGTGTGCAGCGAGCGTGGCATCGTTCTGATCTTCGACGAAGTATTTCTGGGCTTTCGCCTCGCACCGGGTGGGGCACAGGAGTACTTCAAGGTCCAGGCAGATATGGTCACGTATGGCAAAACCCTGGG
>CAZORB010000352.1:565-1604 GCA_964581825.1 uncultured Bordetella sp. | reverse complement strand
AGACCAGCGGCGCCCACGCGCCTGGGGTGACTTCAACCGTGTGGTCGAGCGCTTGGCCCGCGCCGGCGTTGGACGAGTCAAGTTGCAGCGATTCGCCGAGCGTAATCGATACATGAGACTGCGGTGCTGCCTCAAACTGCTCGGACGTGAGCGCCGCGGTGACGCCCGCCGGCACGTTGATAAGACGCAGGTCGAGCGTAAGCGCGCCGTTATTGTTGAGCCTGCCGGGGCCGGTATACACAATGCGGCCCGCGGTGGACTCGGCCCGCAACAGCGCGGCGAGTTCAGCGGAGGTACCGCGAACCACCAGCATGGTGGCACTGGTGGAGACGCTGGTCACAGCCAGGCTGCCGCCCGAGGGCGCCTCCAGCGCAAGGCCCGGCTGCGAGCCGAGCGTTAAGCCCGTGCCCGGAAGCGACAGGCGCATTTCCAGAAGCGTGCCCGAGGCGGCGCCGCTTAGCGCCGCATTGTCAAAGCGAACCGTGCTGGCGGTGCCAGGTGTGACCCAGACCTTGGACGGGACGCGTACGAGCGTCGGCACGCTCTGGTCCTGCGCGCCTGGCAGCGCGCCGTAGAGCGCGATGGTGGCGGTGGTTGAGGCCGCCACGGAGCCGCTGTCGAGCAGCTCCGTCGTGAGCTTGAGCGACTGCTGCGCGGAGCCGTTGACGAACACGCGCGCAGCGGCGCCCGCTTCGGCGAACAGCACGCTGAGGGCGGCAGCTGAGCCCGTGAAGGACCGGCTGCCGCCGCCAGAGGCAGCGGTGAACGCGCTGACGGTGACGGTTTGATTGACGCCACCCACCGACACGGTGAGCGTGCCCGAGCTGCCCGCAGCGATGTCGGTGACGTTGATCGAGCCGTTTTCGGTGGCGATGATCGCGCGAAGGCTGGCGTTGCCAGTGCCGAAGGCGTTGCCTGCGAAGGTGAGTGCGCTGTCCGTGTCAGCCAGCACGCTGATACGGCCGGGCAGTGATACGGTGGGGCTGGTGATGCGCGACGCGAGGCCTACCGGCTGATGCAGATCAACGTCGAACTCGCC
>CAZORB010000352.1:0-555 GCA_964581825.1 uncultured Bordetella sp. | reverse complement strand
GCCGGTGACGTTGATCGCGCCGGTTTCGGTGGCGATGGTGATGCGACGGATCGGCCGAGGTTCCCCGTCCGCACCGATGTCCAAGTCGGTGCCGAAGGCGTTGCCTGCGAAGGTAAGTGCGCTGTTGGTATTAGCCAGCACGCTGATGCGGCCGGGCAGTGATACGGTGGGGCTGGTAATGCGCGCATCCACCGGCTGATGCAGCTCAACGTCGAACTCGCCCGTTGCAACGAGCTGAGCATCCGCAAACGACAGTGTGGTGGTACCCGCTGCCGCGCGGCGCAGCTCAACGCTGACCTCGCGCGGCGCCGTGGTGCGCAGTTTCAGGTTGCCGGCATTGAGCCAGGTGCTGAGATGAGCCACCGTGCCGGTGAGCGTGACCCCGGTGTCGCTTAGACCCGATACCGTGACATCGCCCGAGCTTTCACCCGGTACCGTGAGTACACCGCCTGACGTGGTGATGGTTACGGCAACCCATGTGTCGCCGGCGTTTACGGTGTTAGCGGGCACACCGATCAGCCAATTGGACCCTCCGGCTGCGCCCAGATGGAGCGG
>CAZORB010000351.1:0-1619 GCA_964581825.1 uncultured Bordetella sp. | reverse complement strand
TCGCCCCAGGCATGAGCTGGCCACCTCTCTGGACAAGTCTTCCGAGCACCTCTACATCGCCGCCCGACGCGGTCGTAAAGCCAGGTACATGCCGAAGGAGCGTGGATTTACCCGACCCGGAGGCACCCAGTAGCGCCACCATCTCGCCTTCGCGAATACGCAATGAAACCCCGTCTAGTGCGATACACCCGCCAAACGATTTGCTGAGGTTTTTCGTTACCAGCGCGTCAGCCACAGCTCGAATCTCATGTCACAGGTTTGCAACGAACCCGATCTAAAACGACCGGAAGGTCCGATTTCGTGAGCAGGTACGTTTTTCTGCGACCGATGATCCGATTGGGATATGACGATTCGTTTACGCGGCCGCGGGCGCGCGACTAAGTCTCTGATCAAACAAGGTAGCGCGGAGAACTATGGGTGTCTTTGATGAAGCGATGCGAATTAACGGCGAGCGCAGGCGGCGCACTTCGGTCATCGAGGTATTTGATCCCTTCAGCGGGACCTGTATCGGTACCGTTCCCAGAGCAGCGGTCACCGATGTCAGGGAGGCGATTGAGATCGCCGCCGCGTACCGACCCACCCTCAGCCGCTATCAACGTTCGGAAATTCTTCGCCGCGCGGCGGCCGAGGTTGTCTCCAGAACGGAGGAGATCGGTGAGCTGATCACGCGCGAATCCGGGCTGAGCCTGAAGGACAGCGTATACGAGGCTGGTCGCGTTCGTGATGTTCTTCTGTTTGGCGCCAACGCTGCACTTGAAGACGACGGCGAGGTCTACTCCTGCGACATCACCCCCCACGGGAGAGAGCGCAGAGTGTATACCCAGCGAAACCCATTGCTTGGAGTGATCGCAGCCATCACTCCCTTCAATCACCCAATGAACCAGGTCGCTCACAAAGTAGTTCCGGCGCTTGCCACCACCAACCGGATTGTCTTGAAGCCCTCTGAGAAAGTTCCTCTTTCCGCGCTGGTTTTCGCCGACATCCTCTACGAAGCGGGTCTTCCGCCGCCGATGTTTCAGGTTGTCACCGGCGAGCCAGCTGAAATCGCACTGGAGTTGCTTACCCACCCGTCCGTCGAACTCATCACGTTCACCGGTGGCGTAACGGTTGGGAAGCAGATTGCCCAGGTGGCGGGATACCGGCGAATGGTTCTCGAGTTGGGCGGTAACGACCCGCTCATCGTCATGGATGACGCTGATCTCGAAGAGGCGGCAAGCCTCGCAGCCTCAGGCTCCTACAAGAACTCCGGTCAGCGATGCACGGCGGTGAAGCGAATCCTGGTTCAGGACTCCATTGCTGACGACTTCGCTGCCCGCCTCGTAGCCAAAACCCGGAATTGGACCTTCGGACGGCCCAGCGATCCGACTGTCGACATGGGTACCGTCATTGATGAGCGCGCGGCCATGTTGTTTGAGTCGCGCGTTTGCTCCGCAGTGGCTCAAGGCGCGACTTTACTGGTGGGAAACCAGCGTGACGGCGCGCTCTATTCGCCGACTGTTCTGGATCATGTTGATCCCGACATGGAACTGGTGCGAGTGGAGACCTTTGGCCCGGTGTCGCCGATCATCCGCTTTCGTGACCTTGACGAGGCAATATACGTTGCTAACGGTACCCCGTAC
>CAZORB010000350.1:0-1639 GCA_964581825.1 uncultured Bordetella sp. | reverse complement strand
GTTGCAACGGTGGCCGCCAACGCAGTGTTTGCTGCGGTCACCGGGGTGTCCATCGCTTCAGCGGCCGTGTTCACCAAGGTGGCCGTGCCTGAAATGGTCAACCTGGGTTACCGGCCGCGCTTCGCGGTGGGGGTGGTGGCTGGCAGTTCGGTGTTGGGTATGCTGATCCCGCCAAGTCTGCTGCTGATCATCTATGGGCTGCTAGCCCAGCAGTCGATTGGCGATCTGTTTATCGCAGGCATCGTTCCAGGCTTGCTGCTCGCGCTGCTGTTCTGCATCTACATCGTGCTGATGGCCACCTTCAAACCGGCGTCCATGTTCCAGTCACCTGCCGGCATGCAGTCAGGCCCTGGGATGACGATGGGCCAGATCATGCGGCTGCTCGCCCCGCTGGTTGTGCTTGCAGGGGTGGTCATTGGCGGAATTTATGCCGGCTGGTTTACCGCTACTGAATCGGGTGCGATCGGTGCGCTGGGCGCCTTCATTCTTGCGGCGCTCAGGCGAAAGCTCACCTGGAGCGGGCTATGGAAGGTACTGGTTGAAACCGGTCAGGTCACCGTTGCCATTTTGTTTGTGATCATTGCCGCCAATATTTACACCCGGCTGATTGCGCTCTCGGGCTTACCCAACGTACTGAACGAAGTGGTCGTAGCAGCGAAGCTCGGGTTTGTCGGCCTGCTTCTCATCTATTCAATTCTCATTGTGTTGCTAGGTACGATCCTCGACGGCGTATCGATCATGCTGATCATGGTGCCGATGTTCCTGCCGCTGCTCGCACCGCACAACATTGACCTGATCTGGTTTGGCATCGTTACGGTTGTGGCGGTGGAAATCGGACTGCTGACGCCTCCGTTCGGGCTATCTGCCTTCGTCATCAAAAGCACGCTTGCCGACGATCGAATTTCGCTTGGCGAAATTTTCCGCGGTGCGGCCCCGTTTGCGATCATCATGGGCGCACTGCTGCTCGCCATTATCTTTTTACCCTCGATCGCCACCGTGCTGGTTCGGTAGCGTTTTTCAGCCAGCCGGCACGATTGGCAGTAATAGGGCCGGCGGATTGGCAGGATCGAAATACACAGTGACCTGGTTGTCAAACACCGCAGACGGCCGGTCCTCAGGGCAGGTATGCCGGAATGGACCCACGCCCGTAAACGGCTGACCAATCGCTGCTGTCATGGCTGAAAGATCCCCCGGGTACTCGTAGTCTTTGCCTCGAATACTGAGCGCAATTCGGTATCCCGTAGGTGCCACGAAACAGGTCGGGAAAATTTCAATGTCCAGGTCGTAGGGCACGCCCGGCGTCAGGGGCTGAGGCATGTCCATTGAGTGATAGGGACGATACGGCAGGCACCGATCGGGATCGAGCTTTCGCATCGACGCGCGCAACCATCCGTGCGACATCGGCGTGTGCGGGTCGTTTGACCCCGCGTAGGTCACTTCCTTCAGGTCGGAGGTGAACAGGCGAAGTACCAGGAACAGGTCGGCGTCGCTGGTTGACGACGACATGCGTAGCCTCGCCGATGAGGGTCCAATCACATGACAGTCTTCGGCCAGGGGCTCGGTAATGAACGTTAGCCCGTCCCCCAGCGCCAGATAGCTGACCGCCGCCGCATGCTGCACGGGTTGTTCGGCGCGAAGC
>CAZORB010000349.1:0-1650 GCA_964581825.1 uncultured Bordetella sp. | reverse complement strand
CGTCCCGGCGCTCGATGGTGAAGGGGGGTTCGGCAACAGCCATCGCAGACTCCAGGGTGGAAAAGAAAGCGACGATCGCGAGCGCAACCGCTATCAGCGTGCGCTTGAGCAAAGTCTTCATCGTGCAGCCTGTGAGGAGATTGAGTGGGAGTAGGCAGATTGTCCCCCAGCAGGCCTTGTCGCAGGGCGCGATGCCCTGGCTTGCCTGTCGGGAACCTGTCGCGACAACCGGTGGCGCGTAGCCTGTCTACAATTCCGCCATGCCTGTTTCGCCACCCCCTGATTCCACCCGAGTCCGACGCGAAGCGCCACGTTTCCCGGTGCCATCGGTCGGTCCTAACCGGACCGGTGGCGTGGTCTGGCATGCGCGGGCGCTGCGAGCCTCGGCTCGCTGGCGGCCCACCCGCGACCTCATTGGCCGATGGCTCGCAAGCGTCAGCTTTGAATCGCGCCGGCTGATCCTGGTGGGTGCTTCAGCGGGCTGGATGATGTCGACCGATTTTCTGGCCCGCTTCGATGCGATTGAAGCGATCGATATCGATCCGCTTGCAGCGCCGCTCTTTGCCTGGCGGCACGGTCTGCGCCTCAAACGCAGGGGCGTGCAGGTTCGCTGGCACAGGCTGGATGCGCTGGCGGAGCTTGACGAGCTGGTACGTCGGTGGCCCGAGGCGGGATGGCTGTTCGATAACGTACTGGGCCAGCAGATCTACCGCCATCACGATCTGGATGCGGTGGAAGCAGCCCTCGCGGGCCTTGCCCAGCGCCTGGAAGGGCGCGAGTGGGCCAGCGTCCATGACTGGCTGTCGGGGCCGGCGCGCCCGGTCGATCCGCAGGCCGTGCTCGCGTTACCGCCCCTGCATGCCGTGATGCAACAGGGGGGGCTCACTCTGAATGGCCAGTCGCAGCGGTTTGAAGTCGCCAGCGAATCGTTGCTGGCCACGCTGAATGCCCATGGCCAATGGCAGGATCACCGGACGGCGGGCGTCTTTCCGGCAGGCACTGATATTGCGCTGATTCCCTGGGAGTTTCGGCCAGGGAAGTGGCACTGGCTGCAGGCTGGACGGGTGTTTCAGCGTGGCCAGGAGTCGCGTACACGCGTCGATGCTCGCGCCGCACGCGGCAACGTCGCCAAGGCCATCAAAATTCTGGATGAAGTCGACCGATCGGAGCGAACCGCCCGTTCGTGATACGTTTAGGAGTTTTCCGGGTTGCGTTCAGAGGCGCCCGGTCCCTTCCCCTTCGCACGATCCTGATCCATGAGCCAGAACATTCTGCAGTCGCTACCCGTCGGCGAGCGCGTCGGCATAGCGTTTTCCGGCGGTCTTGATACCTCGGCCGCTGTTCACTGGATGCGCGCGCGAGGCGCCATTCCGTGCGCATATACCGCCAACCTCGGTCAGCCCGATGAGTCTGACTACGAGGATATTCCGCGTAAAGCGCGCGCGTACGGCGCTGACATTGCCCGACTGATCGACTGCCGCAAACAGCTGGTGGCCGAGGGTATTGCGGCCATTCAGTGTGCGGCCTTCCACGTATCGACTGCGGGCGCCACGTACTTCAACACCACGCCTCTGGGTCGAGCGGTTACCGGCACTGCGCTGGTGGTGGCCATGAAGGACGACGGCGTCGACATCTGGGGCGACGGCAGCA
>CAZORB010000348.1:0-1654 GCA_964581825.1 uncultured Bordetella sp. | reverse complement strand
GAGCCGCGCCCTCGCGGCGATAATCCCGCCTTCCATCATGAGCTCTACCAACCCCGGCGCCACACCCTATCCGCGCGCCATCAAAAGCTATGTGCTGAGGGCCGGCCGCATGGGCCCCGGCCAGTCGCGTGCCTTCGAACTCTATGGCCCCCGCTTTCTGCAGCCCTATCAAGCCTCACCGCTAAATGCCGCATCGGCTTTCGGTCGAGCCGCCCCCTTGATTCTGGAAATCGGCTTCGGCATGGGCGATGCCACCGCCCAGATCGCACAAACGCGACCGGGGGATAACTTTCTGTGCTGCGAAGTCCACGCACCAGGCGTAGGCGCGCTGCTCAAGCGATGCGGACAAGACGAAATCGACAATATCCGCATCGTGCAGCACGACGCGGTCGAAGTTATCGAACACATGCTCGCGCCGGAGAGCCTGGATGGGGTGCATATCTTTTTTCCCGACCCGTGGCACAAAGCCAGGCATCACAAGCGACGATTGATCCAGCCCAAGTTCTTGGCGCTGTTGGTCTCGCGCCTCAAGTCTGGCGGCTATCTGCACCTGGCGACCGACTGGGAGCCCTATGCCCTGCAGATGATGGAAGTGCTCAGTGCAGAGGCGCAGCTGGTCAACACAACCGGCGAAGGCTCCCAGCGCTATGCCGAGCGGCCCGATTACCGACCGGCCACCAAGTTCGAGAATCGCGGCCTGCGCCTGGGTCACGGCGTATGGGACCTGGTGTTCAAGCGGCGCTAGAGCTGCGGAAATGGCCCACCAAGCAAAGAACCCGGCTATCGCCATGCGCGAGGGCGTCTCGCCCAGTTGCCTGGCGCTGCCGCGCCTGCGCAGACCGCCATGGCCCACCGTGTTCGCGCATCTGGTCGAGCGCTTGCCACTCATCGGCCCGCAGGAGTGGCTGCATCGCATGGAAAACGGCGCTGTGCTGGACGAAAGCGGCGAACCGGTCTCACCGCAGGCGCCGTTTGCACCTGGCGCACGAATCTACTACTGGCGCGAACTGCCCCATGAGGCACCCATCCCCTTTGAAGAGCGCATCGTTTTCGAAGACGATCTGCTGGTGGTGGCCGACAAACCGCATTTCCTGCCGGTCACCCCGGGTGGACGCTATGTGCGCGAGACGCTGCTGGTTCGTCTAAAAAACCGCCTGAACTGCCCCAACCTCAGCCCGCTGCATCGCATCGATCGCGAAACCGCGGGACTGGTGGTACTGAGTAAAAGGCCCCAAGACCGAGACGCCTACCAAAAGATGTTCCGACAGCAGCAGATCCACAAGACCTATCTGGCCATTGCCTCGGCGCCGCCCCAGGGCCTGTCCCTGCCCATCGACCGGCGCAGCCGCATCGCCGAGGACCCCGAGCGGTTTTACCGTATGCAGGAGATCGAAGGCCCGCCGAACAGCCACACCCACATTCGCCTGCTCCAGTGCAGCGGCGCGCGCGGCCTGTATCAACTCGAGCCCCTGAGCGGCAAGCGCCATCAACTGCGAGTGCACATGTGCAGCCTGGGCCTGCCACTTGAAGGCGATCAGTTCTACCCCCAGGTGCGGCGCGGCCCCCACCAGGCCGAGGACTACCAGCAGCCGCTGCAACTGCTGGCCCGGTCGCTGTCATTCAAAGATCCGGTAAGCGCTCAGGAGCGCGAGTT
>CAZORB010000347.1:0-1710 GCA_964581825.1 uncultured Bordetella sp. | reverse complement strand
CCCACTCGCCTCGGCTTGCCAGACTCACCCCCACAGCCCCCACCCCCCGGCCTCGCGTTGTGCGAACGACGCTTGGATGGATGGGGGAGGGCGGGCCCAACAGGTCCCATGCGCGGCACCTCGAACGCGATATCCGCCACGGCAGGCGCGACGAGCAGGTCGACTATGTTCACAGGTTTTCGAGTGCGTCACTGATAGGCCTCGAAGCGCAACACCATGTGGGCAGACCGGTCGCGAGGGGGCGGTACAGCCCCGCCCGCCGGCCTTGCGTTGCGCTGTGATGTGGGGCTAGGCCCGCAGGGGGTCAGCGCCTTCGGGTTCCCCCGCTGCTGCATCTCCCGGCGATTCAGCCCAGAGGCCCAGCGCGCTGATCGGCACCAACCACTTCACCTGTGCGGCGCCGAACACGCTGATGGGATCGGCAGCGCCGCGGTCCGACTCCGAAGCGCCGTCGGTTGCATCGCGTAATTGGGTGGGCCTGGAGTCAACAGGAGGTTGGTCAGGCGGCGCTGGTGTATCCGGTGCGGACCTTGGCTCGACCGCAGGCGGGTCTGACGGCGCATCACCCGCGACACGGTTGACCCAGCTGGTGATGGCCTCGGTGTCGTCCAGCGACGGGTTGCGGCCCTGCAGGGTCAATGTCATTGCCGCGTCGAGCAGCTGATGGGTGCTCGAAATGCCCACGAGGGCCTGGACCACGCTGGATGCCCCGGTTATCCCCGAACTGACGGCCGCTGAAGCTGCCGGTTCGCGCGCCGTCCTCTCCATTTCGACCGAAGACTTCGCCGACAGCAACTCCGCCGCCGCGGCAAGCCTGCCCTCGCCATCGGCTGCCTCGGGCCTGCTGACCCAACCGGTTCGAAGGAAACGATTCATGCCTTCCAGGGGCGAGGCCAGGCTTTCCAGTCCAGCCTCGGCATTGATCGTCTTCAGTACAAGCGAGGCCGCCATCGTGTCGGTGCGACTCATCCAGGTCGTTCCAGTGAGGCGAACAACCCGCCCGCTCGCAGAGAATACGGGGCCAGACTCATGAATCGACCCGATGCCGGCGAGCAGCCCAACCAACCCATCAGAATCGGACCGCACGCCCTGGTTTGAAATCGTGATGCTGTCTGGCGTCGCGATCACCACATCGCCCTGAGACCCGTTGCGCACAGCTAATGAGGCGTTTGAGGCGACCGGTTGCAGGACAACGCGATCAAAGCCGAACCCACCAATTCCGGCCCTGGCCTGTAGCAGAAGCGCGCCGTCGAACTTGATCGGCTCCGGCTTTTCTTCGGCAAAGCCTTTGATTGAACCGCTCGCCTCAAGCGCCGCCTGTCTGCCGATCAGACTTGCGCCGTAAGCCAGCAGATCGCCCGCCACAAAGATGTGAACGCTGCCTGTCTTCGACTCAAGCAGAGAGCCTGGCATCAGGGTGAGGCTACCCTGGGTTCGTAATCTCAGGTCACCATGCGAAGACAGTTGAATACCCTCGGAAGGGTCGCTCCCAAGGTTGACCGAAACGCTTCCTGCGGTCGTGTGGACCTCAAGGCGGGAAGTCTTAATCAGGCCGCTATTGTTGATCGCATTCCCGGACCTTACCGACACGCTACCCACCGCGGTCACCGCACCAAGATCCAGGGTGTTCACGTCACGCAGCGCAATCAGGGAGCCGCGCGCATCCACCGTGCCCACGAAGTCGTTCGCGCTGTCCAGCGCGATCGCCTG
>CAZORB010000346.1:0-1713 GCA_964581825.1 uncultured Bordetella sp. | reverse complement strand
GGGCGCGTCCTGCTGCGGCCTGGTCTTCACCTCGCGCTTACCGCTGGACAGGTAGATGACGGCTCCGACCACCATCAACGCGCCGACAATCTGCAGCGGGGCGGCGGTCTGACCCAGCACGAGCCAGGCAATGAACATTGCAGAGATGGGCTCAATGTTCATGATGGGCGAATTATTGACAGCCCCGATGCGAGGCAGCACCACGAATAACGATGTGATCGCGGTGCCATAGAGCACCGTGAGAAGCGCAAGCCCAGTCCAGCCAGCGGAATCAACAGGCATCTGCAGACCCTCGCCTGACAAGGCTGCAAATCCGGTGATGATGGCCACTACCGCCATCGTGAGCATGCTTCGAAGTCGCCCATCAACAGGTTTCAGCCAGGCCTGGGTGAGCACCATAGCGATACCGAACGCTAGCGCTGCACCCAAAGCGAAGGCGACGCCTGCAAGGGCCGTGTCGGTCGAGGCCGTGCTTCGTGTAATCCAGCCGGCGGCATCGAGCGCAAGCACGAGTCCCGTGAGAATCACGGGCATCACAATCAAGGTGCGTCGTGAGGGGCGTTCGCCGCCGGTGAGCCATGACAGTACCGCGATGACAATCGGGAATGTGTTGAACGTGAGAAGCGCCAGGGCGACCGGCAGGCGCGCGACGGCGGCATAGAGGCAATAGCTCTGCGCGGCAATCAATACGCCGACCACAGCAGCTCGCCACAGGGTGGCGCCCGGCAGTGCAATGGATACTCGCGACACCATGAGGAGTGCGAACACGGCAAGCGCCGTAACAGAGGAACGCACGGTGACTGCGGTAAGCACGGGCACCCCGTGGTCGAAGGCGATCCGTGCGGCGACGTGGTTGCTACTGAAAAGAACCGCGATCAGAACAAGGAGCGCGGCGCCGACCCAGCGCGGGATGGGGCGCTGGTCTGAATCCGAAGGAGATTGGGCCATGACCGGATCTTACTCCGGCGCATTACTGAGGCTTGCGGTACGCTTTCGGGATTGAACCCCCAGAACCTACTCATCGCTTACGGAGCGCCCCATGCATTTTGATACCGCAACCAACCAGCACGGCATGCGTCACGACCCTTTCAAGGCGGTGGTGGTGCCTCGGCCAATCGGCTGGATCGGCAGCGTATCGCCTGAAGGCGTCAACAATCTTGCGCCCTACAGCTTTTTTAACGCGATTGCCGACAAGCCGCCGATGGTGATGTTTTCGTCGCAGGGCTACAAGGATAGCCAGCGAAACATCGAAGCCACCGGCGAGTTCACCTGCTCGCTCGCCACGCGGGCGCTTACGCAGCAGATGAACATGAGCTCGGCCCCGGTTTCCGCAGAGGTCGATGAGTTTCTGCTGGCAGGGCTCACCGCCGTACCCGGGCACTATGTGCGGGCCCCGCGAGTGGGCGAAAGCCCCGTGGCGCTGGAATGCAAGCTGTGGAAGATGTTTCGACTGCCTGGCCCTGGTGGTGAGGGCGAGTCGAACTACACCCTGATCATTGGCCGCGTCGTGGGCATGTACATCGATGACTCGGTCATTCGAAATGGCCGCATTGATATTGCCTCGCTGCAGCCGCTCGCGCGGCTGGGGTACATGGACTACTCGTTCCTGAGTGCCGAGACGATGTTTGAACTGAATCGGCCGAGCGCGAGCGCGGATGGCAAGAGCGCACAGGTGGACAGCAAGCCTTGGGATGGGGTGTATCGCTGATCGTG
>CAZORB010000345.1:0-1722 GCA_964581825.1 uncultured Bordetella sp. | reverse complement strand
TGAACTGGTCCCAAGACGATCTTGCCGAGCGAGCCGGGGTCGCCAAGCAGACGGTGCTGCGCATCGAGAGCGGCCGATATGATCCGCGGCTCTCAACCGCCGGCGCTTTGAACGCGGCGATTCGCAAGGCGGGTGTCGAGATCAGCGTCGATAGCGCCGGCGTGATTCGCGTCTGCGTGCCCAGCGCCCGGATCTGCGGACGGGACTAGTCTTAGCCGTTCCTGCCGACTTGGCTGAGGAGCACCGGCCTCACCCAACCATTCTCCAAGCAGTAGGCTGGATTGATTTATCCTGATGGCTGAGAACAGTTTTCCGCTGAGTTTCTTGCCCGCGAAGGACAAAATCTCTATCCCTACGCCGCCAAAAACTAGCACGCATGTTGCCGAGCGCTCTTTCAAAATTGTTCAGAACGGTCTTCAGTTTCATGTGTTTCGCCGCCTCTGCGCGCCAGGTTCCAACGCCAGATGAACCGCGGTCTGGCCCTTTGTTCTAGGTGTCACCATGCCAACCTTCCTTCACGTCGGATGTGGGCCGAAGCGCCAGAATCGCACCACCCGGGGCTTTGCGGCCAGCGAGTGGACCGAGCTGCGGCTTGATATCGATCCCGCAGTCGAACCCGATATCATCGGCACGATGACCGACATGGCGGCCGTGGCGACCGGATCGGTCGACGCGATCTTCTCTAGTCACAACATTGAACACCTCTATCCGCACGAGGTGCCGGTTGCCCTCGCTGAATTCAATCGGGTGCTGGACGATAAGGGCTTTGTGGTGATCACTTGCCCAGACCTGCAATCCGTGGCGGCGCTGGTAGCGGAGGACAAGCTGACCGAACCAGCCTATCTCTCGCCCGCTGGGCCCATCGCTCCGCTCGACATTCTTTATGGCCACAGGCCAGCAATGGCTGCGGGCAATCTCTACATGGCGCACCGCTGCGGCTTCACCCAGAGGGTACTGCAGGCGACGCTCCAGGCGGCCGGCTTCGCCAGCGTCGCCACCATGCGCCGGCCTGCCCCGGCTTTCGATCTGTGGGCTATCGCCAGTAAAATTGAACGCGGCGAGCACGAAATGCGGGCCATGGCGCAGCTGCACTTTGGGTGAGGAAATCATGGACCTTCACGCCAGCGTAATGGCCCAACTGCAGCAGCGACTCGGCCATAAGGCCGATCAGATCACATTGAACAACGCGTTGCGCCTCCTTTCCAAGTGTGACTCTGTCGGCCTGACGCTGAGGTGGCAGCCTGAAGTACGTTCTCGACCCATAAAGCTGACGCCCTTTTATCCTGAACCGTGTCCGATAACCTGGCCACATACAAGCTGAGCCGCTGACCATGACAAAGCCATCGATCGTAGAATTGCTGAACGCCTCAGGGCACACGGTGTTTAACCATCCCCTATTTATGCGTGCGGTTTATAGCCTTTACGGGAACATTGGTGCCAACTTGGACGAACGCGATTGGTCTACGATTATGCGAAGCAGCAATCCGCTGCAGGCCTCGGAAGATGCGCTACCGGCCATGTACAAGGACAGAGGCTACCTGCTGCGCAATGCCCAGCATTTGGTGCAACTGGGCTACGTGGGCGCGCAAGCCGAGACCACCTACAGGCAGATGGCCGAGCGTCTCGGTTATAAATATGATCCTGCTTGGTCGGTGGGAACGGCTTACGCGTCTCTCGCAGGCCTAGCGGATAGTGAGTTGCTCGAACTGGTGCCGCCACCTC
>CAZORB010000344.1:0-1724 GCA_964581825.1 uncultured Bordetella sp. | reverse complement strand
ACAATAGGATCGACCAGGCCCGTTGGCCGCACCACCTGCTCCACCACCTGACCGGAGTGCGTCTTCTCATAATCCGCCGGCGTCGCTGACACGAAGATGGTTTGCCGCATTTTCGTTTCAAATTCGTCGAAACGTAATGGCCGGTTATCCAGCGCAGACGGCAGACGGAAACCATAATCCACCAGATTCGTCTTGCGAGCGCGGTCACCGTTGTACATGCCGTTCAGCTGCCCGGTGAGTACATGCGACTCATCGAGGAACATCAGCGAGTCTTTGGGCAGGTAATCCACCAAGGTCGGCGGCGGCTCGCCGGGCTTTGCACCCGACAAATGCCTTGAATAGTTTTCGATGCCTTTGGTGAAGCCGATCTCGGCCATCATCTCCAGATCGAAACGCGTGCGCTGCTCCAGCCGCTGTTCTTCAACCAGCTTGTTCTCTTTCCGAAAATACTCAAGCCGCTCCCGCAGCTCTTCTTTGATGGTTTCGATGGCACGCAGTACGGTCGAGCGCGGCGTCACATAATGCGAGCCCGGGTACACGGTGAAGCGCGGAATCTTCTGCCGGACACGGCCGGTTAAGGGGTCGAATAATTGAATGGAGTCGATTTCATCATCGAATAAATCAACCCGCACGGCCAATTCTGCATGCTCAGCCGGAAAAATATCAATCGTGTCGCCTCGAACGCGGAAGGTACCGCGGTCGAAATCAATATCGTTGCGCGTGTACTGCATCTGAATCAAGCGCGCGATGATGTCACGCTGCGATACACGATCCTTCGCCCGCAGCGTCAAGATCATCTGGTGGTATTCATTCGGATTACCGATACCGTAAATTGCAGAAACCGTCGCTACGATCACCACATCGCGCCGCTCCATGAGCGATTTTGTGCAGGAGAGTCGCATCTGCTCAATATGCTCATTGATCGCGGAATCTTTTTCAATAAAAAGATCCCGCTGCGGCACATAGGCTTCTGGCTGATAGTAGTCGTAGTAGCTGACGAAATACTCAACCGCATTTTGCGGAAAGAAATCACGAAACTCGCTGTACAACTGCGCCGCCAGCGTCTTGTTAGGCGCGAACACAATCGCCGGGCGACCTAGCCTGGCAATCACATTCGCCATGGTGAACGTCTTGCCCGAGCCGGTTACGCCCAGCAGGGTCTGAAACGACAAACCGTCCTTTACGCCTTCCACCAATTGCTCAATCGCCGCAGGCTGGTCACCCGCGGGCTCGAAGGGTTGGTACAGGCGAAACGGAGAGTCTGGAAAAGTGACGAACTTGGACTCGTCCAGCGTGGACTCGACCTCGGTCAAATCGGTCATGCGATGGGGACCTTTGTTAAAATGCTGAGTTTCCCGCAACTGGCTCGATCACTGACGCTTAAGTCTCAAAAAGCAGTGATCGTCCACAAATGTTAGTGACTTTTCATACTATCACGATGAACGCTCCGTTATCCGCACCACTGTTCGCCGCCATTGAAATGGCGCCACGCGACCCGATTCTCGGCATCACCGAGGCCTTCAATGCCGATGCCAACCCGCAAAAAACCAACCTGGGCGTTGGCGTTTACTACGACGACGAAGGCAAAGTGCCCCTGCTAGCCTGTGTGCAAAAAGCGGAAGCCATGCTGATGGAGAAGCCAGCTGCCCGCACCTACCTGCCGATTGAAGGCTTGGCGGCTTATGACAAAGCCGTGCAGGAGCTGGTGTTCGGCGCCGACAGCG
>CAZORB010000343.1:0-1729 GCA_964581825.1 uncultured Bordetella sp. | reverse complement strand
TTGATCGCCGCAGTCAGCGACACCCGTCATGCAGAGACGCTTGCAGCGTGCTGCAGCGGCTCGGTATTGGTTGACGAATTCGGTCCGCAAATTCAGCTAACCGGCCCCAGTGCGGAGGTTGAATCCGTCGTTAAGGGCTGGGTTGCACCCATTGCCGACCTCGCCGTGCTCAGCGTTGAGGGTGACGATGCGGTTCGCTTTCTTCACTCCCAACTCACCAACGACATCGAAGCGCTCAACGAGAAGCGGTGGGTTCTCGCCGGGTACTGCTCGGCCAAGGGGCGCCTCTTAACGAGCCTCATGTGCTGGCGAACCGAGGTCGGCGTTCGATTAATTGTTCCCCAGCCATTTGTTCCTGGCCTAAAGAAGCGCCTCGCGATGTTCGTGTTGCGTGCCAAGGTCCGGATCGTCGACGAAACCGATCGCTGGTGCCTGTTCGGACTGGGCGGTACGGGGGCGGCCGACGCGATGAAGGCTTTGGGCTCGCACTGGCCCGCGCCCAACGCGATTGACCAGTCCGGCTCAATGGTTGCGCTGGGCTGCACGCCAATTCCTGCTGCTGGACTGACACCAAGCGACAGTGCGGCATCGGTTGCGCGTGCTTTGCTGGTGGTGCCGTCACCCGATAGCGGAACCGTCTGGTCGACGCTCACCGCTCAACTCACAGCCTGGTCTTCAACGCTCTGGCGATGGGCCGACACCCGTGCGGGCCAGCCGCGTCTGGCCGCTGCAGGTCTCGAACGTTTCGTCCCGCAAATGGTCAACCTCGATCTGGTCGACGGTGTCAGCTTTAAAAAGGGCTGCTACCCTGGGCAGGAGATCGTCGCGCGCAGCCATTACCTGGGTAAGTTGAAGCGCAGGATGTTTTTGGCGCACACGGATGGCCCCGCCCCTGCGCCAGGCTCTGACGTGTTGGCGCCCTCAGCGACGGAACCCTGCGGTGAAGTGGTGACGTCTGCGCCATCGCCGCAGGGCGGCTCACATCTGCTATTCGAATCGCAGATCGCGCTGGCTCCTCAGGCCTGTCTGGCTGACGGTCGATTGCTCACCCTGCTTGATCTCCCGTACCCGGTCGAGCGCTGATGACAGACCCAGCCGCAGCTCTTGCGGTGTTTGTTTACTTTAAAGCGAACGCGAGCGATGACGCCGCCGTGCTGTCCGGGCTCGCGCGCCATAGACAATTGCTTTCCCTTCATGGCGTGCACTTGCGCTTCTGGCGCCGTACCGGCGAGCGGCCGAGCGACCAGACAACCTGGATGGAAAGTTACGAAAACACGCCTCATCCCCTGCAGGTTCTGACTCAGTTGATCTCGGATAGTGCTGCAGCCTCTGGGCTGACGCTGCTTGCGCACGGGCCAAGGCATGTTGAAATCTTCGAGCCCATTGAGCCTGTCGAGCCCTGATCATGTGTCTGATCGCGTTTGCCTGGAACGCCAGTTCGCGCTATCGGTTGCTGCTGGCAGCAAATCGAGATGAGTTTCATGATCGCCCTGCATTGCCCGCCCACTGGTGGGCAGACATGCCTGGCGTTTACGGTGGGCGCGACCTGAATGCCGGAGGAACGTGGCTTGCAATCAGTCGCCAGGGGAAGCTTGCCGCCGTGACAAATTTTCGCGAGCGGCCGCATCGCGGCCCTGGGGAACGATCTCGGGGCGAGCTAGGCGCTTCCTATGTTGCAGGGCCAAACCCGCCCGAACGCCATGCGCAGGCATTGCGGGCGAGCGCCGAG
>CAZORB010000342.1:0-1752 GCA_964581825.1 uncultured Bordetella sp. | reverse complement strand
GAATGCTCGCATCCCGCCAATCTGCACTTGTTTTGCTGTTAGCTGAGCACGCAACCGCGCGCTGGCTTCAATCATACTTCTGCTTTGCGCCTCAACCGTCGCGAAGCCACCTTCATTGATCGCAGCCCTGGCTTCCATTTCAGCTGTACTGAGCTGCTCTCTTGTGGACTCCAACTGGCGTTCTAGAAATAGCCTCCTTTGCGAAGCCTCGCTGACCGCCAGGGTTCGCGAGAGACGAAACAACTCTTCAACGTACGCATTCGCCAGATCGGCCGCCAAATCAGGATTACTCATTTCAACAGATATACTGATTATTCCGTCCTTTGCGATAAATATATTGCTTACCCTCCCAAGGTGGCGCGCAGCTATATCTTTCGATGTCTCGCGGAAGTAAGTCATCAATTCGTATCGCTGGATCAGTCTTTCGGCAATAGTTTGACTTTTCAATATTCCCACGAATACCTCATTAGGATTCCGCATGGACGGGATTGCTCCGCCAGCGACCCCAGAGAGCGCGCCCAATTGGCCGAACAGTGCCGCGGCAGTCGAAGAACTTTGTTGAGGCGGCAATATTCGCGACGTAGCTGTGAATTTATCCGGGAGCGTTAAGGCAATGCCGAAGGCGACTAAACCCACAAGAAGTGAGCATGTAACCCAAAGTAGTCGTTTTCGCCAAAGTACGGTCAATATGTTGAGCAGGCTGATTTCGTCTTGGTTTTGGTCCGCTGGCGAGTTTGGTGCTGCGTGCTCGCAAACATCGAGAGGAGATTTACTCATTGCCATCAGTCCTTCAGCACCTTGAGAGCCGCCGCGCCCAAGCCGAACTGGAAGAAGATCTGCGACCAGTCTCGCAGCGTGCGCGTCCAGCTCACGTATTCGAAGTTTTCGGGCACTACGACGGAGTCGCCCGGCATCAGCGCCAGGTTCTCGAATCCGCCCGAAAGCCAGCCCGACTGGCGGCGGCTCACCAGCGATCCGTCCGCCCGCTGGATATAGATGGCTCGATCGTCCGCGGTACGCAGGGGCCCACCTGCCAGGCGCACATAGTCACCCACGCGCTGCCCATGTCGATGGATGAACGTACCGGCGTTGTAGACGGAACCCAGCACGCTCACCGTCGCGGGTCGCTGCGGCACCACCAGCCGATCACCGTTCTCCAGTGGCAGGTCGGGAATATCGGCCAGTTGCGGCTGCTCCGGCAGGTTGAACACGATCCGCCCGGTCGCACGCAGTTGACGCAGGCGCTGCAGTGTCCCTTGTTGGGCGGCGGTCTCCCGGGCAAGTGCTTCTGCGTCGCCCGGCAGCACGTTCTGCGCGCGCGAGGCGGTCGCGCGCTGAAGGTCCGCCTCCATCCGTGAAATGGCCTCGTCCAGCGCCTTCTGCTGCGACAGCCGAGTAGATTCGCGGGTGAACACCGCGCCGTACAGATACGCGTTCGGCGAGAGTCCCCCTGCCCTCACTACCAGCTGGCGCAGCGTCTCGCCTGGCTGCGCCTGATACACGCCGGGCGCCCTGAACTCGTTCTCCAGCACCACCATCGCCGAGCGCCTGGCCGAGGGCACGCCGAAATCCGCCCGCGAGAAGATCGTGACCACATCGCCCGGCTGCAGCACCAGATTCTGCTCCGGGTTGCGGTCGATCACCGCCTGGCCCAGGTTGAACGGAATCAGGCGGGTAGTGAGGTCGTTACTGTCAAGACGTTCGACCACCGCGTAGTCCCAGTTTACCTCCGCGCGCGAGATATCGCGGATC
>CAZORB010000341.1:0-1756 GCA_964581825.1 uncultured Bordetella sp. | reverse complement strand
GGTGATGAGTCTGCGGGTGTGGTCGCCGGCGGCGGGCAAGACGGTGCGGTTGAAGATCGAGGATTCGGCAGACAACACCAAGACTGTCGAGACCGACGCGGTGACGACGGTTGCCAACGGTTGGCAGACGCTGAGCTTCAACTTTGCGAACCAGGCAACGGGAACGGCAGCGTTCAACGATGCGAACCGTTACAACAAGGCGAGCGTGTTCCCAGACTTTCTCGGGACGCCAGCAGGCCAGGTGTACTACATCGATGATCTGGCTTATACCAAAGTGAACGCGTCGACTCCCGTGCTGTAACCATGACTGAAGCCACCCCCTCAGCCCCGCTCGCGATCTTTATCTTTGGCGGAACGGGTGACCTGTCGTTTCGCAAACTGCTGCCAGCGCTGTTCATGGCGTTTGCGCATGAGCGAATTCGCACTGACACGCGAATTATCGCTACCGGTCGGCAGGCGATGTCGGCTGATGCGTTTCGACAGCAGGTGACTGCGAGGTCGGATGGGGGGGCGTCTGAATTATTTGGCGAAGCGATCTGGCAGAAATTCCTGGGTCAGATCGACTACGTTGAACTCGATGCATCCGATGCAAAGGGTTACTCGAGGTTGAGTCAGGGTGGCCGGCCGGGTGAAGTCCGCGTGTTTTATCTTGCGACCGCCCCTGCGCTCTTCACTACGATCTGCGCGAATCTTGATCATGCGAACCTGATCGATGACGACGCACGCGTTGTCCTCGAAAAGCCGCTGGGTCACGATCTTGCGTCGGCACGTGCGATCAACGAGCAGGTGGCACGCCACTTTGCCGAGAATCGCATCTATCGAATCGATCATTACCTCGGCAAGGAGACTGTTCAGAACCTGATGGTTCTGCGGTTTGGCAACGCAATCCTCGAGCCGCTCTGGCGCGCGCCCTACATTCGTAGCGTACAGATCACCGTAGCCGAGACGCTGGGGGTCGGATCGCGAGCCGCCTTCTACGATGGTACCGGCGCGCTGCGCGATATGGTGCAGAACCACCTCCTGCAATTGCTCTGCATTGTTGCGATGGAAGCCCCGATTTCCCTTGATCCCGATGATGTTCGGGATGAGAAGCTCAAGGTGTTGCGTTCGCTCAAGCGAATGACCGCTGAAGAGGTGGCGCGATACACCGTGCGAGGTCAATACCGTGCAGGGGTAGTCGATGGTGAGCAGGCCCCGGCCTACTTATCCGAGGCTGGGGTTCCCGCGGGGAGCGCCACCGAAACGTTCGTAGCGCTTCGCTGCCAGATCAACAACCCACGATGGGCGGGTGTGCCGATCTTTCTCCGTACAGGAAAGCGCTTGCAGGTGCGGCGCTCGGAAGTCATCGTAGATTTCGCGCGCTCGCCCTTTTCGCCCTTCGATGATGCCGATAACGAGTCCAATCGACTGATTATCAGTCTTCAGCCCGAAGAGTCCATCAAGTTGCAGATGCTGATGAAAGAGCCGGGATCCGGCATGCGCCGTCGTCCGGTCACGCTCGACCTCGACCTTCATGAGGCGTTCAGTTCGCGCCGAGCCGAGGCATATGAGCGGCTACTGGTTGACATCACACGTTCGCGGCTCACGCATTTCATGCGGCGCGATGAACTCGAGGCAGCATGGGCCTGGGCTGATCCGATCGTTAATGCCTGGTCCAACTCAGGCGCTGCGCCAAAGCCCTACGCCGCCGGCAGCTGGGGACCCGCAGCGGCGTCCGCGCTGATTGCATCAGAAGGCCTCGCCTGGCACGAAGAGG
>CAZORB010000340.1:0-1772 GCA_964581825.1 uncultured Bordetella sp. | reverse complement strand
TTTAACTGCATTCGGCGGCTCGCTGAGTCACACCCTCGGGACTAGCCCGCGACCCACTCCGCCTTGATGACGTATTCTTTCCGTTACATTGCGCGGTGTCAACTTTTATTTACGCTTTGTCAGCCGCAACATTGGCCGTATGTGAAGACTGCTGCCGAATTGCTAACGGGTAGCAACCAACATCCGAACCTGTAGCGGGATACGGGTCGACACCGGACGAATCGCAGTGAACCCGGCCTCGGTCAGCAACGCGCTTAACTGCCCGGCAGTCCGCGCGCGGCCGCGCCCCATCGCCAGCAGATAAAAGCCAAAATAAGCATCACCCATGGCCTCGGCACCCGGGGTGCCGGCCATCGGCTCGGCCAGCAGCAACGTGCCGCCGGGTGGCAGCGCCTGATAGATAGAACGAAGAATAGTCAGTGCGCGCTGCTCGTCGTGATCGTGAATCACCCTGACCAGCGTGACAATGTCGAACCCTGTTGGAAGCGGGTCAGACAAGAAATTGCCGCCCACCGCCTTCGCACGCTGGGCTAAACCGGCAGTGGCAAAGCGCGCTTTGGCGCGCTCAGCAACAGCGGGCAAATCAAACAAGGTCAGCTGCAGATGCGGCGCTCGTGCCCCAACGCTGCACAGGAACCGACCCTCACCGCCCCCGACATCGAGCAAGCGGTGATGACGATCGAATGAATAGGCATCGAGAATTTCAGCCGCCACCAGCGGTTGCGAGGCCGCCATTAGCGCCGAGTAATTACCGACATGGTCAGCTGCAAGCTCGCCAGCGCGCGCCGGCGCGTCATCCGCGGTGTAAGGGTAAAAGCCAGAGAGCGCGGGCGCAGGGCCCTGCCCGCGCAGCAAAGCGACCGGGTCTGCCAGATCGGCATACAAGGTGTCGTGATGGCGAATCATCGCCAGCA
The DNA here is from genome assembly GCA_964581825.1 of uncultured Bordetella sp. Classification (GTDB taxonomy): domain Bacteria; phylum Pseudomonadota; class Gammaproteobacteria; order Burkholderiales; family Burkholderiaceae_E; genus SYIM01. The sequence continues at coordinate 858 of CAZORB010000340.1, read as the reverse complement.
CGCCTTCGTTGTCCACCAGCGGCGCGCCTAATACACCCAGGCCATAGCGCGGCTGTGCGCGCTCGTCGGTACCACGCGACTCGATTAATCTGAGCGAGATAGCGGCGGCCAGCAGTCGGTCGGTTGCTTCATTCGTCATCTGGCAGTGCATCGCCAGTTGCGACAGCGTCATCGGACCCTGCGAAAGCTTACGAAACAGATCCAGCTTGACGCAGGCCGATAGCACCTGCGAGTAAACAAAACCCGCCACCAGATCAAACACCTCGCGCGAGCGCTTGCGCGCAAACGGGCGAGTCAGCGGGAATGATGAGGCTGCGCGATGAAACGCCGCGCTGGCATACAGGCGGTCGCGCAGCGCGAGAAGCCGATCGGTGAAAGAAACTGTGGCTGCCGCCATTTAGGCAACGACGCGCGTCACACTGGGTGCGAACTTGCGCACAAGGTCATTCGGCACCAGCCGTTTGGCTTCCATGCGCAACAGCGTGCGCAGTTGCGCCGAACCGCGGCAAGCCGGAATCGAGGCACTGGCGTGCGCAATTAGCTGGTCGAACAATTGCACCGCGCCCGTCAGCCCCAATTCGCCTGCAGAACTGGGACGACCATGCGTCACATCCTGACCCGAGGGCTTGCCCAGCCTCTCGGCATCGCAGGCGACATCGCGAATATCATCCGGCACCTGATATGCCTCGCCGAGTAACTCGCCAAGCGCCCGCCATGGTGCGGCGTCGGCGCCGGCCGCCTGGGCGCCAGCCGCAGTTGCAGCGACGAACAGCGCTCCGGTCTTGGCCCGTTGGTAATCGCTCAACGACACGCGTGGCTCGCATTCCCACGCTTGGCCGGCGATGATGCCGGACGGTG
>CAZORB010000339.1:0-1780 GCA_964581825.1 uncultured Bordetella sp. | reverse complement strand
ACCGTGCTCAGCCATGACTTCGCACAAACGAAGTGTGCCGGCGACATTGTTGTCGTAATAGCGAAGCGGCACCTGCACACTTTCGCCAACCGCTTTCAGGCCGGCGAAATGAATTACCGCGTTCACTGGATGCATCCCGAAAACCGCATTGAGCTGAGCGCGATCACGGATGTCGGCCTTGACGAAGCGCGGTGCTTTGCCAGAAATACGCGCGACGCGCTTCAATGATTCATCGGAGCTGTTGCACAGGTTGTCGACCACCGTAACATCGAACCCGGCCTGGAGTAGCGCCAGAACGGTATGCGAGCCAATGTAGCCGGCTCCGCCGGTAACAAGAATGTGTGAAGAGGCAGACATGCTGTTTGTGTGTTCTCTGAGACGATCACAACGTTGGACTTCTGCTGACCCTGAACGTCCTGAATGTAGTCTGTATCGACTCTCATCGCAAAATTTCAGCCCCTCACCTCGGTAGCGCTCAGCAAGCGCGACAAAATCCAGGTCGAGGCTGTGAAGGAAAAGGACCCGGTCGGAACCAGAACGACGCGAACCGGTCCCGTCAGGCACTCACTCAGCCCGCCAGCCTGTCCAGATAACGCCACCCAAGCAATTGGCATCCATTGCGTTCATAGCGTTCCTTACCGCCATACACAATGCGCGCGATGCCGTGGTTGTCGCCTGCCAGGGCCTGCCATTTGTTGATCCCCACTGTCCAGTCAGCTGCGAACGTGCTTCCCGATTTGATTTCCACTGGAATCAGGCCACTCGGTGACTCAACGATCAGGTCGATTTCGTTGCCGGTGTTATCGCGCCAGAAGGAAAGATTTGTTGCCGGTTCCCCCCGGTTCAGCGCCTGCTTAACCAGGTCGGCAACCACAAAGGTTTCGAACAAGGCCCCGCGTGCTGCGTGGGTCTCGAGCGCCTTTGCGTCGCGGATACCGAGCAGCCAAGCCGCCAGGCCACAGTCGAGAAAATAGAGCTTCGGGGTTTTAACCAGACGCTTTCCAAAATTGTTGTGATGGGGCCGAAGCAGGGTAATGATGTAGCTCGCTTCGAGCACCGACAACCACTGCCTTGCGGTAACAGCACTAATGCCGCAATCGGCACCCAGCGATGCCAGGTTAAGCAACTGTCCGGTGCGTGCGGCGCACATCCTGATGAAGGTCTGGAACTGGCTCAGGTTTCTTATGTTGGTAAGTTGCCGAACGTCCCGCTCCAGATACGTGGCGACGTAATTTGAAAACCAGTCAGCCGGCGGAAGTCTGCGATCGTAGAGCGCGGGAAAACCGCCCTTGAACAACGCCGTACCGAGATCGGTGGGCAGCCGCTTAGCCTTGGCAAGTTCCCCCACGGACAGCGGCAGCAGTTCGACGCGCCCCACCCGACCCGCCAGGGACTGGGTGATACCCGAAATCAGATCGAACTGCGCGGAACCTGTGATGACGAATTCGCCCATGACACGACGATCGTCAACACGTTCCTGAAGCCAGGATAAAAGTTGCGGACAGCGCTGGACCTCGTCCAGCACAGCACCGGCAGGGAATCGTTCCAGGAAGCGCCGCGGGTCTACCTGCGCAAATTCACGCTCTTCCGGGTTTTCCAACGTGACGTAGGACTTGTTTGGGAAAACAGCCTTCGCGAGCGTAGTTTTCCCCGACTGTCGCGGGCCTGTCACGGCAACCACCGGGAAGCCGCGGGCTAAACGCTTGAGAGTTTTCTCGGCAGCGCGTGGAATCATCCTGAAAATATAAAGTTCAACTTTCGATTTGTAAAGGATGATTGG
>CAZORB010000338.1:0-1788 GCA_964581825.1 uncultured Bordetella sp. | reverse complement strand
GACGTATCGATGGCAAGGTAATGCTCGCTGGCCGTGATCTGCTCGCGCTGGACGAGACCGAGATGCGCCGGGTACGCGGCGCTGCTGTATCCATGATTTTTCAGGAGCCCATTACCAGCCTTAACCCGGTGTTGACCATTGGGTATCAAATCGCTGAAACCCTGCGCTTTCATCGCGATATCAGCGCGACCGAGGCGCAGGCCGAGGCCCTGCGAATTCTCGACCGCGTGCGTATCCCCGACGCCCGACGCCGATTTGGCGAATACCCCCACCGCTTCTCAGGCGGTATGCGCCAGCGCGTCATGATTGCCATGGCACTTGCCTGTCGGCCGCAGCTGCTGATTGCCGATGAACCCACGACCGCACTGGACGTCACCATTCAGGCGCAGATTCTGTCGCTGATCCGAGAGCTGCAGGCCGAGCTTGGCATGTCGGTCATGTTCATCACCCACGACATGGGGGTTGTCGCTGAAATCGCTGACCGTACGGTGGTGATGTATCGCGGCGAGGCGGTCGATCAGGGTGCAACCGCCCAGGTCTTTGCAAACCCCAGCCATGCGCATACGCGCACCCTGCTTGCCACTGTACCGATCCTGGGTTCGCTGGCTGGTCAAACGCTGCCTAAGCGTTTCCCCGACATCGATATCGCCAGCGGTCTCGTGCTTGTCGAGGGGCGACCTGGACGCCCACCCGAGCTTGTCGCTGAGCCCATCGTGTCCGTGCATGATCTTACGGTTCGATTCGACATTCGGCGTGGCCTGCTGAGCCGCGTCGCCGCCAGGGTCCATGCAGTCGAAAAGGTCAGCTTCGACGTCAGACCGGGCGAGACGCTGGCTCTGGTCGGCGAATCGGGTTGCGGCAAGTCCACTACGGGTCGCGCACTGCTGCACCTGATCCGCCCGCAGGCGGGAACCGTGCACTTCGAAGGCCAGAATCTGGGCGCGCTGTCGCACCAGGGGCTCCAGCAGGCTCGGCAGCGCATGCAGATGGTGTTCCAGGATCCGTATGCCAGCCTCAATCCGCGTCGGCGAATTGGGGACTCCATTGCCGAACCCATGCTGGTACACCGATTGGTCGAAGGGCGTTCGAACGCCCGAGACCGGGTTGCCCAACTGCTCAAGCGTGTTGGCCTGTCTCCGGACATGGCCAGTCGCCTGCCACATGAGTTCTCCGGCGGCCAACGCCAGCGCGTGTGCATTGCCCGCGCGTTGGCTTTGAACCCACGCCTGATCATCGCCGATGAAGCGGTCTCCGCACTGGATGTGTCCATCAAAGGCCAGGTCATCAATCTGCTGCTTGATCTTCCGGATGAACTGGGGCTCGCCTTCGTTTTCATCTCGCACGATATGGCGGGCGTCGAGCGAATCAGCCATCGGGTAGCCGTGATGCGCCTGGGTGAAATCGTCGAAATCGGGCCCCGGGATCAGGTGCTGGGCTCACCGGGCCATGATTACACCCGGCGCCTGCTGAGCGCGGTACCGATTCCGGACCCCACGCGACGTCGCACACCTCGAATGCTTGACGACAGCGAACTGGCCAGCCCCCTGCGACCGGCCGACTACAGCCCACCCGAGCGTCGGTACCAGGAGGTGTCCGCGGGCCACCGAGTGATGCTCGAGGCCTAGAAGAGACGTTAAGAGAGCCATCGAGTCATGATTGGGGCTGAGTGGTGCCCCCCGAATTCCGTCTCGTTTTGACACTTACGACGACGTCCGGATATCATTGAGAGTTCTGGCGCATTAGCTCAGTTGGTTAGAGCGACGGAATCATAATCCGCAGGTCCGGGGT
>CAZORB010000337.1:0-1791 GCA_964581825.1 uncultured Bordetella sp. | reverse complement strand
CGGCGGTTCGAGAGCACCTGCAGGAACTGGGCGAGCTACGCCCGCGCGTTGAATGATCTCGGAGTCTGATTACGAGGGCGCCTCTGAGATTGAGCGCGCATGGCGCGAGGGACTCACACCCGATCCCCTGCTATCAGTGTCCGAGTGGTCGGACCGGCATCGGATTCTGTCGAGCAAGGCCTCTGCAGAGCCTGGGCGCTGGCGAACGAGTCGAACGCCCTACCTGAAGGCGATCATGGACTGCCTGTCGCCAACCTCACCGGTTGAGCGCGTCGTGTTCATGAAGGCGGCCCAGCTTGGCGCAACCGAGATGGGGTCCAACTGGATCGGATACGTGATTCATCACGCGCCCGGTCCGATGATGGCGGTGTGGCCAACGGTCGAGATGGCCAAACGTAACTCCAAGCAGCGGATCGATCCGCTGATCGAAGAGTCTGCGGCGTTGTCCGAGCTGATTGCTCCGGCGCGTGCGCGGGACTCGGGGAACACGATCCTCGCCAAGGAGTTTCGAGGCGGGGTGCTGGTGATGACCGGTGCAAACAGCGCGGTGGGTCTGCGCTCGATGCCCGTCCGATACCTCTTTCTCGATGAGGTGGATGGCTATCCGCTGGACGTCGAGGGGGAGGGCGATGCGATTTCGCTTGCCGAGGCGCGGACGCGGACCTTCGCGAGGCGCAAGATTTTTATGGTGTCGACGCCCACGATCTCGGGGGCGAGCGCGATCGAGCGCGAGTACGAGGCGAGCGACCAGCGCCGATACTTCGTCCCGTGCCCTCACTGCTCGCACCGACAGTGGTTGCGGTTCGAGCAGTTGCGCTGGGAGAAGGGCCAACCTGAGACCGCGGCTTATGTCTGCGAGTCATGCGACACCCCTATCGCCGAGCATCACAAGACCTGGATGCTCGAGCATGGTGAGTGGCGGGCGATGCTCACCGAGCAGAACACGAGAACGGCGGGCTTTCACCTTTCGTCGCTCTACAGCCCCGTGGGCTGGCGAAGCTGGCGCGAGATTGCTGCCGCCTGGGAGGGCGCTGTCAGCAAGGAATCGGCACCGGCCGCGGCCATCAAGACCTTCAAGAACACCGAACTCGGCGAGACTTGGGTCGAGGAGGGCGAGGCCCCGGATTGGCAGCGATTGCTGGAGCGACGGGAGGACTACCCGCTCGGTACCGTCCCAGCCGGGGCGCTCCTTCTGGTTGGTGCGGCTGATGTCCAGAAGGATCGGATCGAAGCCTCGGTCTGGGCGTATGGCCGCGGGAAGGAATCCTGGCTCATCGAACACCGGGTACTGATGGGCGACACCGCACGTGAAGCCGTCTGGAAGCGTCTGGGTGAGATGGTTGCAGAGACTTGGACACACCAAAGCGGCGCTTCAATGCCACTTGCGAGATTCGCGGTTGATACCGGGTTTGCGACGCAGGAGGCCTATGCCTTCGTGCGGGGCTGTCGTGATCCGCGAGTGATGGCTGTAAAAGGCGTAGCGCGTGGAGCAGCGCTCATCGGCACACCCACGGCGATCGATGTATCGCAGGGGGGTCGAAAGCTCCGCCGTGGGATCAAGGTGTTCGCGGTGACCGTGGGTATCGCGAAGCTGGAGTTCTACAACAACCTTCGAAAGACGGCCGATATCGATGAGGATGGCGTGAGCATCCGCTACCCCGCGGGCTACATCCACCTGCCGAAGATCGATTCGGAGTTCATTCAGCAGCTGTGCGCGGAACAACTGATCACGCGACGCGATCGCAACGGCTTTCCGGTGCGCGAATGGCAGAAGATGCGTGAACGGAATGA
>CAZORB010000336.1:0-1810 GCA_964581825.1 uncultured Bordetella sp. | reverse complement strand
GCGATTTGGGGGCTGCTGATGTCGAGTACCCGATCAGCATCTTTGATGCCACGACTGGCGCAGTTGTCGGCGGAGCAGGCGTGACTCACATCAGTCGTTCCTACCGCATCGGCAATATCGGCTGGGTTGTCAGATCAATGCGAACCGGGCAGGGAGGGACGAGGTGTGCCGCGCACGAATCCGCAGTTCTTGGCTTCAGTAACATCAGCCTTTTCCGGGGAACCTTCGGTGATGCTAGCCCGTCGCTCAAGCTGACCTGCCACGGCAGGCGCCGCCTCGCCTCTGCGCTCGAGGACCTCTGATCCGTCGGCACTTGGCATGATCATGCGCAATTTGGTCATCCAGGTCGATCAGTTCGAAATCGACATCAAGGATCTTGCACGGAGGGCTTTCATGGTCCTCAGCGCCACGGCCGCGATCGCCATGGCCAGCGGCTGCGCGCGGTCGACATTCATTCAAAACCCCTACGAGGCCATTCCAAGGCCCACCCCAGAGCAAGTCGCGCAGACACACCAGCCTGAGGCACTGCGCGCGGACCTCGAAGCGATCGTCGCGTTACACGAACGAACCAACCCGAACCCCTACCTACGCGTCTCCAGGGACTCGATCCGCAGTCTCGCCGACCAGCTAAAGGCTTCGATCAACCGTCCGATGACGCGGCGCGAATTCCTTCCCCTCGTGATGGAGCTGCAGGCGGGATATCGGTCCGATCACCACAACCAGGCCGTTCCCCGCGAAGATCTCGAAGCTGCCCTGGCCCGTGGCGAGCGGCTGCTCCCGTTTCGAGCCGAGCCAAAGGACGACGCACTGACGGTGGTCGCCGTCGCAGACAGCGAGCGAGCCATCGAGCCGGGCGACACCATCGTGCGGTTCGGCGCGGTTTCCGCAGCCGACCATCTTGCTCGGCTGCGTGCGCTGGTGCCCCATGAAAGCACCCGCTCCCGCGACACGCAGGTTCGTGAGCGGTTCCGCGCGCTTGCCTGGGCAGCCGGAATCACACTGCCGATGCAGGTCGAGGTGATGCGACCGGACGGATCGCGGCGCACGGTAACGGTTCAAGGTGTGGCCGATGACAAGCGCCAAACCGAGCGGACCGTTGCAGCCGATGGTCCCGCGGTCACCAGCACGGGCCCCAAGCGGGAAGTCGTGGTCGACAGTCCACCGTTCCGTGCTCTGCTGCTGCCGGGCGCCGCGCCTTCGGACGCACCGCTTGCGCTGATCGAGTTTCCCACCATGAGCAGTCCGCTGGGCAGTCAGTGGAACCAATTCCTCGACCAGGCGATCACCGCCTTCAACAAGCGGGGCGCTGCCGGGCTGATCGTGGACATCCGTCGAAATGGGGGTGGAAACAGCGACCTCGGAGATGCACTGCTGGCGCGGATCAACGACCGACCTTATCGCATGGCCTCGCGCATCGTCTGGCGCAGAAGTGCCGAGTCCGACGAGCTGTTTCGTGCGGGCACCAAGCCGATGTGGCGATGGCTCATGTTGGCGCTGCCGCTGTTCATACCCGAATATGCCGCGCTCAAACAAGGCGAGGATTGGACCCTGGAGACCCGCGTCGCGAGTCGGCCTCGAGTCGAACCGCGTTTCGACGGGCCATCTAGTTTACTGATCGGGGATAGAACCTACTCCAGTGCGATGCTGCTCGCAGACGCCGCCCGCACCTACGATCTCATGCTCACCATCGGGCAGCCGACCGGCGGGGTTCCGAACGCGCTAGGCGATATCGGCCCATTCGAGTTGCCGAATTCGCGGATCGTCGTGTCGTTCAGCCAGAAGATGTTCATCCGCGCGAGCGGCGACGAGT
>CAZORB010000335.1:0-1812 GCA_964581825.1 uncultured Bordetella sp. | reverse complement strand
AAGCGCATCAGTAGGCCAAGCGCACTCAGATACGGTGATAACGTATGCCCCTGCATTGGTTAACCTACCACCATGGGATTGGCGGTGGATAACGGCGAGAAGACTTCCCCGCTAGCGGGCGTGATCGGTTGGGCCGTCTGATGGGCCCGGCATGCAGGGTGGGAACTGGCGCCCCGGTAATTGTCATGTGATTGCGGAGCCATGACGGTCGGAGACGGCACAGATCGGGGACTGATGTTCTTGGTGCCACCAAACATGGCCCGCATCGATGCGACGATATGAGCAACATGTTTCGACAAATGCGCGTCATCCCTGGTCGCGTTCCTCGTGGATGGGTTGGGGCTAGGTGCAGCACGAAGCGGCGAACTGAGCAGGTGTCGCTCGCTTGCTGCGTGCCTTGCCAAACATTGTCCATCAGATCGGATCTGACCTGTGGCAAGAGAACAAAAGGCACTGAGCATGGCAATCCTTTCAATTCTGTCAGGCGATGGATCAGCCCGAGCGAGTTGGCAGAGATCGAAGAATTGGTTGACGAGGAAGCATACGACCCAGTGCCTAGATTCTAACTGGGGCTTGATGCCGTTTTGAGCGGACTGAAGAGAGCGGTTTTCGACCGATAAGCCCGATTCTGCTCCCCCAAGCTATGTCGGCGGAGTCGTTTTTAGTGATATGACGCAGAGATCGGCTATGAGTCTTCGCGTTTATCCAAACATGGCAGAGCGCCCTCTGCTCTTGGAATTGCAGACGCAGGTGAATTCCGGTCGACTTCGGAAAAGTTGGCGAGCCTGAACAGTCGCGCGAAGCAGACGGTGCGCCATGTCCACGTCAACGAAGGCGGTCAGGCGATCGTGGCCGACAGTTTCCACCATCACACAGGGGGGGCGGCAAATGCCGAATCAACCAAACAATCCCACGCAACCGGAACGGCTGGCGAAGGCTCCGCGCTGCTTGGCCAAGACGCGGGCTGGGACGGCGTGCCAATCGCCAGCGGTGCAGGGGCGGAAGCGATGCCGGATGCACGGCGGGACTAATCCTGGTGCGCCTGTTGGTAACAGAAACGCATGGAAGCATGGGGCGCGATCTGGCGAGACGGCTGCGGCGCTGGCGCTAATCCGTGACGTTGGTGCGCTTCAGTGAGTAGTCAAAAAGCGTAGAATGCCGCGCTGGAAAATGTGTGACAAAATTATTCATGGGCTAGCCGGCTGGCCCGCTTATTGATTGGGACAGATAAATGATCTCACTGCTGATTGCAGCCCAGCTTTCCACGGCCGATCCGTTCCTGGAGTTTTTGTTTAACGGCGGCGTTGAAGATGAGTATCGTAGATGCGTTGTCGGAACGGCAGTGCTTCTAGAAGGATCGAATGATCTGCCGCACGATATAGCCGAGGCAGCCGACTATGTGTGCCGTGTGAAAGCCTTTAACGCCATGAAGGCTATCTCTCAGGAGCGCCGCGATACGCTGAAAGAATCAGTAAAGGCGGCTGCTGCGGCGATGGTCACTATCAGCCGCGCTTGCAAGCGGGCTGGTCAGTGCGAGATACTAAACGCTGAGGCTGAGCGGGCTAAAAAGCCATGATTTGCCCACTGCGTGACTTGAGGGCGCAGCGACAAGGCGGGTAGCCGTTTTGCTTCGGATGGTCAAACTGAGGCGCAGCAGGGAGCCGTCGCGAGCGCGAAACACCGAAAGAGTAAACCGCTCTTTTCCGCACGCATTCCGTACGAAGGAAATCGTCGCCCTCTAAGTCATTGATTTGATCGCGCACCCGACAGGATTCGAACCTGTGACCTCTGCCTTCGGAGGGCAGCGCTCTA
>CAZORB010000334.1:1528-1818 GCA_964581825.1 uncultured Bordetella sp. | reverse complement strand
GGCTTTGAGACGGGGGTGTGGGTTGGAATTTTCGCCCCTGCTGCAGCGCCTGCGCCGCTCGTCAGACGCCTCAACCAGGATCTCGCAGCGCTCATTGCGAGCACTGAGATGCGCGAACAATTTGATCGCCTCGGGATGGACCCAATGGGCGGCAGCCCTGCCGAGGCCACCGCCTTCATTGCGAGTGAGCTCGCGAAATGGGGGAAAGTTGTGGCCTCGTCCGGAGCCACTATTGATTGAGGCTCTCCACGCGTCGCATCGGCCTGCGCTGATGCACTTGTAATTTTTGA
>CAZORB010000334.1:0-1497 GCA_964581825.1 uncultured Bordetella sp. | reverse complement strand
CCGCGCTTGCGCTGGTTGCCCCGGTGGCCGCCCAGACCTGGCCCCAACAGCCTGTCAAGATGGTGGTGCCGTTTGCGCCCGGCGGAGCCACTGACCTCATCGCCCGCTTGCTCGCAGACCACTTCACCCGCAGGCTGGGGCAGTCGTTCGTGGTTGAAAATCGCGGCGGCGCTTCGGGGATCGTCGGCACGCAGGCGGTTCAGACCGCGCGCGCGGATGGATACACCTTGCTGGTGAGCGGCAACGGACCCCATGCGACCAATGTAGCCCTGTTTCGGAAACTCCCCTACGACCCCCTTAAAGACTTCGCTCAGATCAGCATTGTCGGACAACTGCCGCTGGTCCTTAATGTGAATCCGGGCGCTCCTGTGCGCACATTAGACGAATTCATCGCCTGGGCACGCTCCCAGCCAGGGCGCATCAGTTATGGCTCGCCAGGCAACGGATCGCCGCCCCATCTGTCGATGGAACTTCTCGCACAGCAACACGGGCTCTCGCTGGTGCATGTTCCCTACAAAGGCAGCGCACCAGCCATCGCTGACCTGATTGCCGGACATGTACCGGTAATGTTCGACAACCTCTTCGCATCCATCCAGAACATTCGCGCAGGAAAGATCCGCGCCATTGCGGTCGGTAGCGCGCGCGCTATGGACAGCCTGCCCTCAGTGCCCTCGTTTGCCGAATCGGGCATGAAAGGTTTTGAGGTCGCCACCTGGATCGTGCTGGCTGCACCGGCGCGCACGCCCGAGCCTGTAATCAATCTGCTCGCTCGTGAAGCAGAAGCCATTTTCGCTTTGCCAGAGGTGCGCCAGCGCCTGCTCGATCAGGGCGCTCTTCCCGTCACCATGACACCGCAGCAAACCGAGAAGTTTGTGGGCAGCGAAATTCGCAAATGGACCGAGGTGGTTGAGCGGGCGGGCGTGCAGCGTTTGGACTGACCGATATTGCCGCGATCAGGGCTGGGGATTCAGCCCTGCGATCTGGCCCAACGCATATCGAAAAGTATAGGTCACAAGGGTGCGGCCTCCCCGCTCGGCCGCTTTCGTATCACGCTGCTCAAGCGCCTGAACTAACGCCCGCCAAGTCTCAAGCGATTCACGACGGCGCTCCCTCGACGAGAGCCCTAGCCGGGTGTAGCGCGCGACCTGCGCCGACATTTGGGTAAGCATACGGCCAAGCCGCTCATTGCCTCCCCGACTAAGCGCACGCAAGACCATGTCGGTGGAGGCCTCGGCATGAATCGCGGCCGCCTTGGGGTCGGGCTCACGCATCGCGCGCTTCATTCGATCAAGACGTCCCTTCATCCACTCCAGGTCAGAGTCCTCGCACTGGTCGCAAAAGAGTGCCATCGCAAGCCCGAGAAGAACTGTTCGCACCTGAAAGATTTCGATCAACTCATCGGTGCTCAGGCGTGTAACCTGCGCACCGCGCCGGGCCTCAATCCGCACCACTCCATCGCGCTCGAGGATTCGCAAGGCCTCGCGAATCGACCCCCGG
>CAZORB010000333.1:0-1881 GCA_964581825.1 uncultured Bordetella sp. | reverse complement strand
TGATAGTCGAGCCTTAGTAACACCACTTGACGTCCGTCCTGAGCTTGCGAAAGCCCTATTCGTGGTGTCGATGATTGTCGGCATGCTGCTGTTCGAGGCGCTCGAAAGACAACACCGCACGAGCGCCCGATAGGAAATGCTTCTGACAACTCGCTCACCAATACGCGAATCTTGCGATTACTTGGATCTCGCGACTGCGCAGACCTTGGCGTTAGGGGGAGCTGGAGATCAACAACTTAAGCAACGGATTGGCGAAGCGTCGCGATGCGGTCACTGCATAGAACGCTTCCTTTAATCCAGGCACCCGCGCCCACTCGACTAATACTTTTCGCTCAAGCTCGTCTTTGACAACAACGGGTGGCACCAAGGCAACTCCCACCGTCTCTCGTGCCATCAAGCGAAGCATGGCCATATCGTCTACCTCAGCGGCAACGACTGGACGCACTCCCGCTTGCTCCATCATCGTGTCGAAAGACTCTCGCAGACTGCTCTCCGGCCCCGGTAATACGACAGGCGTATCCCGCAGGCTGTCTGGAAAGACAAAACCTCTTCGTCCCTTGTGAGGCCGACCCACAAGACTCGCTTCCTGCTCACCAATCTTGAACACACGCCAAGGGGTCGCTTTGTCACGCGGTACCGCCGTATTGGTCAGCACCACGTCGAGCGTATGCGCCGCGAGCTGTGGCAGAAGTTCGCGCAGTGAGCCAGAGCGAAGCACAAGCTCCACGTCATCGCGCGGTAGCAGAGGTTTCAGCCAGCCAAGCTGGAAGTTTCGAGACAAGGTGGCTACTGCACCGACTCGCAGCACGGCGCGACCCTTGCGAGCGCCGCCCTTGAGCGTACTCATCAGCTCCTCACCCGTGCGAAAAATGCTGTCGGCGTACTCGAGGGTCATCCGGCCAGCCTCGGTGAGCTCGATGCGACGGTTCTTCCGATCAAAAAGAGGCTGGCCAAGACGCTCTTCAAGCTGCCTCAACTGAATCGACAACGCGCTCGGCGATACGTGCAAACGCTCCGCAGCGCGCGTCAGGCTACGCTCGTGGGCTATCGCCCAGAAGTAGCGCAGATGGTGATAGTTCAGGGTACTCATTAATCAATTTTATTTAATAAAACTATATTGTTCAATAATTGAATTAGACGCTATTTGAACGCAATCCTACAGTGCCGCCCGTGGATCACGGTGATCCACGCTCAGTCACAAGGAGTGCGCCATGAACTATCGATCGATCATTCCGGCTCTGATCGTTGCCGCGATCGCCGGCGAAGCCAACGCAAAAACAGAAAACTGTCATGCCACCAGCGAGAAGGAGATCGCCTCGCTGTTTGACGGCTGGAACGATGCTCTGGCCACAGGCAAGCTCGAACGCGTCGTAGCGCGGTACGCAACGACGTCGATCCTGCTGCCCACCGTATCGAACGTCCCGCGCCTGACGCCGGAAGCCCGTCGTGACTACTTTGAAATGTTCCTCAAGTCGAAGCCCCAGGGAAAGATCGACAGTCGGCTTATACAGATCGGCTGCAACTCTGCCATTGATGCAGGTATCTACACTTTCACCTTCGGCGATGGGCGAAAGGTTCAGGCTCGTTTTACTTATACCTACGGCTGGGACGGCAAGCGGTGGTTGATCACAAGCCACCATTCCTCCGCAATGCCCGAGTCGACCGGGAAGTAATCGACCATGAACGCATCGCTTTTTACCAGCCTCATCGACCCGGCGATTCTGCTGTTTTTCTTCGGCATCGTCGTCGGTGCATTGAGATCCAATCTCGAAATTCCGGCTGCAGTGGCAAAGTTCTGCTCGCTGTACCTGCTGCTGGTGGTCGGATTCAAGGGAGGGACGAGCCTCGCAGCCACCGGCTTCACGCCAGCAATGGGATGGG
>CAZORB010000332.1:0-1964 GCA_964581825.1 uncultured Bordetella sp. | reverse complement strand
TTTCTACTACGACTTCTCCTACAAGCGACCGTTTACGCCGGAAGATCTTCAGGCGATCGAAGCCAAAATGGCCGAGCTTGCGCGCAAAGACGAGGCGGTTACGCGCGAGGTATGGCAGCGCGATGACGCGGTGAAGTTTTTTGAATCAATCGGTGAGAAATACAAAGCCGAGATCATCGCGTCGATTCCGGCGGGCGAGCCGATCGGACTCTATCGCGAGGGTAACTTCATCGATCTTTGCCGGGGCCCGCATGTGCCCTCTACCGGCAAGCTGAAGGTGTTCAAGCTGATGAAGCTCGCGGGTGCCTACTGGCGCGGTGACTCCCGCAACGAAATGCTTCAGCGCATCTATGGCACAGCCTGGGCCAAGAAGGAAGACCAGGACGCTTACCTGCACATGCTGGAAGAAGCCGAGCGGCGTGACCACCGGCGACTGGGTCGTGAGCTCGATCTGTTCCATATGCAGGACAACGCACCCGGCATGGTGTTTTGGCATCCGCGCGGCTGGACCCTGTGGCAGCAGGTGGAGCAGTACATGCGGCGGGTCTATGAGGACAATGGCTATCAGGAAGTGCGGTGCCCGCAAATTCTTGATCGAAGCCTCTGGGAACGCTCTGGCCATTGGGAGAACTACAAAGACAACATGTTCACGACGTCGTCTGAAAACCGCGACTACGCCGTGAAGCCGATGAACTGCCCGGGGCATGTCCAGGTTTACAACTCCGCGCTTCGAAGCTATCGCGACCTGCCGCTTCGCTACGGCGAGTTCGGCAACTGCCATCGCAATGAGCCGTCTGGCGCGCTGCACGGCATCATGCGGGTTCGTGGGTTTGTGCAGGACGATGGTCACATCTTCTGTACCGAAGATCAGATTCTCGACGAGTGCGTGGCCTACACCGAGCTGCTGCACAAGGTGTACCGCGACTTCGGCTTTAATCAGATCCTGTACAAGGTTGCTACGCGTCCGGAAAAGCGGGTGGGTGACGATGCACTGTGGGATCGTGCCGAGCATGCGTTGATGGAAAGCCTGCGACGCTCGGGCGTCGATTTTGTGATTGCGCCTGGCGATGGCGCGTTCTACGGCCCGAAGATTGAATACACGCTAAAGGACGCGTTGGGGCGGCCCTGGCAGTGCGGCACCATGCAGGTTGACTTCAACATGCCCCAACGATTGGGTGCGGAGTACGTTGCCGAAGACAACACGCGCCGGCATCCGGTCATGCTGCACCGCGCGATCGTCGGTTCGCTCGAGCGTTTTATTGGCATCCTGATCGAGAATCATGCCGGCGCGCTGCCGATGTGGCTCGCCCCGGTGCAGGCGATGATTCTCACCATTACCGACGCCCAGGCTGAGTACGCGCGAGATGTTGCACAAGCGCTGAAAAAACAAGGGTTTAGGGTGGAGTGCGATTTGCGGAATGAGAAGATCAACTATAAAATCCGGGAAAACAGCTTGCAGAAGCTTCCTTATCTGCTGGTCGTAGGCGATAAAGAGCGGCAGGCTGGCATGGTGGCCGTGCGTGCGCGCGGCGGGCTTGATCTGGGTTCCATGTCGGTTGAGGCTTTCGCTGAACGCCTTGGCCACGAAGTCGGAACCAAAGTCAGTCAGCCGCAGTGATGCTGGGCCGAGTCAGCGAAGCAGGGTTGCTTCGCTGATCCGGACAAACCGGCATACGCGACATGCACGGTCGTTTGTTTTTTTTGTTGCGGAGGATCCCAGCATCGTTACAAGAGCGCCCCTCGTCGCTGAACGCGCGCATCGCATCAACGGCGAAATCAATGTTCCTGAGATTAGGTTGATCGGCCCAGAAAACGAGCCGATCGGTATTGTCAGTACCCGCGACGCGCTGCGAATGGCGGAAGAATCAGACGTCGATCTGGTTGAAATCGCGCCAACGGCCGTACCGCCAGTCTGTCGTTTGATGGCATCCTGCAGCTGCTCACCGCGGCCCTGCCCCAGCTTG
>CAZORB010000331.1:0-1994 GCA_964581825.1 uncultured Bordetella sp. | reverse complement strand
TCAATCAGAATGCCGAGGCTCGCACCTCTGCCAAGCCACTGGCCGCGAGCCAGTTCAAGCTCTGACACACTCCAGATGCCTTCGATGGGTGCAACCACTTCAAGCGCGCGCAGCTGAGCGGCCAACTCGGCCAATTTCTGTTCGAGCACTGCGCGTTGCTTGCGAAGCGTCTCGAGATTAGCAATCGCACTGGTAATTGCATGCAGTTCCTGGGCCTGTAACTGCTGACGTTGCTGAAGCGTGGACTGAATCTCAAATTCGAGCTGCGGATTCTGAAGACGCACCAGCGGCTCGCCTGCCTTGACCCATTGACCCGGCGTCGCCACGATCTCCACCACCTCTCCGACACCCTCGATATGCAATTCTCGAAACTGCGATGCCTGGATCACCCCAAGCACTCGCACCCGATCCGGTAGCGGAACCCAGGCAAGCAGACCCGTTGTGATCGCACACAGCGCCGCGGTCATCACCACCGCACGCGCCCGCTGGTGATAGAGGCCCGGATCGGTCAGCAGATAGCGACCAAATTTGACGAGCGGCACCACCACCGCCATGAGGAACATCAGCCAGGCCATTGCAACGCCCAGATCAAGGTACTGCTCGGCCACATAGAAAATGATCGTGGCCATCAGCACAATCCAGTAGGCGAGGCTCATGACGCCATACAGCGGCAACAACAGCGCTTCCGTTCGCGTGCGGGCAGCGGGCCGCGCCTGCTTGAGACGGAGCACGACTCGCTTGCCGAGATACTTCAACTGCTCGCGCGAGCGCTGGTAAAGATTCGGCACATCCAGCCAGTCCACCAGCATGTGGTAGCCGTCAAAGCGCATCAGGGGGTTGAGGTTAAAGAGCAGCGTGGTGACGCTTGCCACGAAGATCACGTTGTAGGCCAGCGAGTTAATGAGGCCAGGCGCGGTGTTGGCCCAAATCAGCGCAGCCACCGCGGCCACGGCCAGCTCAGACACCACCCCCGAGGCGCCCACCATCAGGCGTTGCGCACGACTTCTAAAGCCCCAGCTTGAGGTGGCGTCCATGTAGGGCAGCGGCGCCAGCAGAATCAGCATCACGCCCATGCGGTGAACCTCGCCGCCATAGCGCTTACAGGCCGCTGCATGACCAAACTCATGGAACCGCTAGGCGACGATCAGCCCAACGTACAGTAGCCCCAGATTGTCCGGCGCAAGCACGCCCGCTGACTGGGAAAAGAGCTTGTCCGACTCATCAATAACCGCTTTGACACCCAACAGAATCAGCGCGATGTAGGCGATGGCGCCGACCGGTCCAAACAGAAGGCGAATGACTGGCAGCGCCTTATCAAGCGCGCGGTCGGGGTCGAGCAAGGGAATCTTGATTGACCAGAAGGCGACCAGTGCCGCCTTGATTTCGCGCCCCCGACGCTTGCTATATCGCTCAAACAGGCTGGCCCCGGCGGTTCCCCGGTCGAACTGCAGCAGATTGGACATCTGCAGCTGCGACAGAAGTTCCACGACCTCTTCCTGCGTCAGCGTTCCTTCGGGGTCTGATTCAATCAGCTCATTCCAGACTTCATCGAGCGTTCTCCGGGTTTCCATGCGAGACAGGAACGCGTAGGCGGGCACGGTGACCCGGAAGAAGTCGCTCGCGAGACTGTCGCGAAGCACCACCCACTCCTCACCGCGAAAATTCTGGCGATGCGCCCGCACGCTGCTTCGAAGGCACGCACGCACACCCGACACCAGGTGCCAGGCGCCGCTGTAGGTGCGTCCGCTTGCGTCGCCCTGGGTCATATCCAGAACCATTCGCGCAACGTGCGTACGGTGCGGTGCGTAAGCACCCAGATAAGGGGGCGTTCACCGACCTCCAGCCGAGCCGTGCCGCCCATTCCCGGTCGCCACCAGTTGGGGCTGTCCTGTTGAATCTCGGCGCGAGCCAGAAATACGTTGCGGCCCTCGCGGAGCACGGAGGCCGGATCGAGGCGGCTCATCACGATCGGAAAGCGCTGGTCGGGTCGGCCG
>CAZORB010000330.1:0-2006 GCA_964581825.1 uncultured Bordetella sp. | reverse complement strand
CACGCGCTGGCTCACGCGCTTCACGCTTCGGGGCTGCTGGGTGAGCGCTCATCCCGCAGACGCGTCGGGGTCTGGATCGAACCACATTCGACTGCCACAGTCGGACGGATCGCCCCCGATACGCTGCGCCTGCTCGTGCGCCGAATTCAGACCGCTGGTGCGGCTGCGATCGGTTGGTCACCGGGTTCGCTCATTGAATTAAGCAGCGATGAGATTGACCATGCTAGCCGGGCCTTTTCCGGCGCCACCTTTCCGATGCGGTTCTAAACGCGAGACGCCCGAAGGCCTGCCATGACCGACATCGAACTGTTCGCAGGTGTACTCGCCGCATTCTGCTTCGGCTACCCATTCGCCATGGCCTGGTACTGGATCGCGGGCTCAATCGCCTTCTATCTGATTCGCGAGCGCAGACAGAATCCGTACGATCAGCCCCCTGTACTGCCCCAGTACCCGCTGGTGTCAGTGCTCCTTCCCTGCTTTAACGAATCCGATCAGATTCACGAGACGCTCGCGGCGCTCGCGGCAATCGATTACCCGAACTATGAAGTGATCGCCATCAACGACGGTTCCCGAGACGACACCCTGCAAAAGCTCGAGCAGATCGCGCTCACCATGCCGCGGCTGCGCGTTGCCAACCTGGTTGAAAATCAAGGCAAGTCAACAGCACTTAATGTCGGTCTACAGATGGCTCGGGGTGATCTCCTTGTGTGCATCGATGGCGATGCGCTCATTGATCCGCATGCCCTCACCTGGTTCGTCAGCCGATTTCTCAGTGATCCAAAGCTGGGGGGCGCCACGGGAAATCCCCGAATCCGCAATCGATCCACGCTGCTGGGCAAACTTCAGGTGGGCGAGTTTTCGTCCATCGTCGGCATGATCAAGCGCACTCAGACCGTGTTCGGTTCGCTGTTCACGGTATCGGGTGTGATCTGCGCCTTTCGCAAACACGCAGTGATTCAGGCTGGCATGTGGAATCCTGCTGCCATGACAGATGATGTCGACCTTACGCTGCGACTTCAGGTGAACGGCTGGCGGGTTACCTTCGAGCCGCATGCCCTCTGCTGGATTCTGATGCCTGAGCAGCTGCGCGGTCTGTGGCGCCAGCGCGTGCGATGGGCCGAGGGTGGTGCCCAGGCGGCCCTGTCGGTCATTCGCGACATCATCAGACAACGGCACTGGCCGCTCTTGATGATCTGGACAAACTTCTTCATCAGCAGTCTGTGGGCTTACTGCATGCTGGCTTCGCTCCTGCTCTGGATCGCCTTCACCCTCGCAGGGCTTGAGAACCCCTTCGCTGATCCCGTGCCTGACTGGTGGGGCACAGTGCTCGCCTGTACGTACCTGCTACAGGCCTGCGTCGGACTCCTGTTTGATCGACGTTACGAGCGTGGCACCCTCTGGTTTCTGGTTTGGGTGGTCTGGTATCCGCTGGCCTTCTGGATCATCCAGACTCTGTCGGCTGTCACCGGCATTGTTCGAGCGCTGATTCGACCACGGCAGCTGCGCGGCACGTGGGTAAGTCCCGACCGAGGCCTTCGATGAACGCCCCCCCGCCGCCCAACCCCACTTGGCCGCCCATCATTTCGTCGGCCCGCGTGCCGCTCTGGGTTCGTATCCGCGACATGCTGCTCGCAATCGGAGGCTGGCTGATTGTCCAGGATTTGCTGCTGGACTTTTGGATCCTGATGTACGACTGGTTGAAAGACCCGATCTTCGAACTTGCGCCAGAGGACGCCCCCGACTGGGATGCAATTCTCATGAAGCTTGATCCGTTTCTGATGGCAAGCGGAGCGCTGGTTTGCCTGATTCTTATTGTCGCGTGGTGGCGCCGGCGTTTCATTGTGCGATCGCTGAAGCCCGCTTCGCCACCTGTACCCGTTGTTGCGAACGAGGGCGGGGACACCGCTGCCGCGCTTACCGCAATTCAACGCCTACGGTGTGCCGACGTCCATATCGACCAGGCCGGCGCAATCGAACGGGTTGAGTCGCGTTCAGGCTGGGCGTAA
>CAZORB010000329.1:0-2028 GCA_964581825.1 uncultured Bordetella sp. | reverse complement strand
CGGAGAAGCGCGATGTGGTTTCGGCCAGTCTATGCTGCGCGCCATGTGGTTACAGCGATAGCCTGCCTCGCGTTGGCCGTGGGGGTCTCAGCTCCAGGCCACGCTCGGACCCCGTTGGTGACAGAGGCCGAGGCGCAGCTCCCGCCGCCCGCGGCCAATGAGCTGTCGCGTCGAGCGGTGACGCGCGGCCCCACCATCAGGGCGCTCTCCCCGGATACCGACGTCACCCCGGTCCGTGCGAACGAACCCTTCCGGCTGGCCATGGAGTTCGTGGCGCGAGGCGGTGCGCGGATAGACCCCGCATCGATCCGCGTGACGTATCTGCGCGCAAGTCCGGTCAATATAACCTCGCGCCTGCAATCCTTCAGCACGGCCAATGGCATCCAGGTGCAGGATGCCGTGCTGCCAGCCGGGGAGCATACGCTCCGGGTCGACGTCTCGGACGATCAGGGCCGGACCAGCACAACGCTGCTGTCGATCCGTGCCCGCTGACGCTGATCTGGCTTCCGCTGCAGCCGGTTCCGAGTTGATGCGGGACACGCTGGAATGCGCGTTTTGCTGTGGGCCCATCAGTTCTCATGCCACGGCCTGCCGTCACTGTGGCCGCGACGTGACGATCCCTCTGCCATTGATGCGGCGCCTTGCCGATCAGATGGACGCCAACAGGGCGCTGAAGGCGGAGAATGACGATCTCAGGGCCCAGCTTGCGCAGGCCAAATCGGCACTGCCGAGCAGCCCGGCCAGCGCGTCTCCCTCACGCCAACTTGCCGCGATCCTGGCCTGCGCACTTGTTTCGTTGGTTCTGCTTCTGTCGTCCCACTATCTGATTGTCATCAGGTTCGACCTGAACACGATCTTCCTGCGTCTGGCGTCGGTTGCGTTGCCGGTCCTTGTTGCTGCGGCAATTCCAGGAGGCTGGCGCGCTCCGATCTGGGTGCATGTCATCGTGGGCATCGTGCTCGGCCTCGCATCAGTGGCGGCCATGTCCGGGGCAGTTGCGCTGGTCGACCGCGTATCTTGGTTGCCAACCACCCAACGCGATGCCTTCGAAGCCGCGGAATACGCGCTGAGCATTGCCCTCGCCCACGTAGCTGGTGTCTTAGTTGCTCGCGCCTTCGCGGGCTTCCTGGAACGGCGCGATCGCCGGCTGTTCCAGGCGCGGGGCGCCGCCGAGAGCGTGGACAAGGCCTTTCAGGGGGCGCTGAAGCTGCACGGCATGTGGGAAGCGGCCGCGCCGCTCCTGGCCACCGCGGCGGCGCTTTGGGCCGGATTGCGCGCAGTCGTCGGGGGGCCATGACGGTGATGCAAGCCGCTGGAAGCCGATTCAAGAAAACCGCGCTTTATCTTGCTTTGCCTGCTCTTGCGCTGCTCGGGGCTTGCGCATCCGGTGACGGCTCTGCCCCGCATCTTCAGGTCAGCGCGCTTGAGCAGGTGAGCACTCAAGGCTTCGCCGCCAGGCCGGCGTCAGTGGCCGACATCATTGCTCAGCTTGAAGCAGAGCGACCCGACCCAGCGAGGTTGGCTGCAAATCTACGATTGGCAGCGGCGCCCGAGCCCCAGGACGCTTCTCCTCGCGACATGGTCAGCTTTCTCCTAAGGCGTGCAACCGCTCGAGCATTGACCGGCCAAGCGCAGGGGGACCTGCAAGACACCACGCGCGCAGTTGAAATCGCTCGGGGCATCCAGGGGGCAGACGTCTCACTTTTAGTTAATGCCTTGTCACAGAAAGCGCTATCCGAATTTGTCCAAGGCTCAACAGAGGAGACTGTAAATAATTGTTCTGAAGTTGTTAGAATTCTAGAGTCGATACTTGTATCAAGGAGAGATATATGGTGGCAGTACTTTTTATGTCTTAGGAGAATAGTAGATAATTCTTCTGGAAATAAGTCTAGATCCCAAGATGCTCTTAACAAAATGGAGGCGCTCCTGGCCCGCGCTGATATGCGGGCATTAAGAGCATTTTTGCTGCAGCGGAACAATTATCTTATTGCTCGTGCCGTTCATTTTGAAAATTTCGAAAGTACCCCG
>CAZORB010000328.1:0-2051 GCA_964581825.1 uncultured Bordetella sp. | reverse complement strand
TCGGTCCAGGCGCGCGTGGCGGCGCGCTTCTGATCGGCAAAGCTCGAGCCGAAGATGCTGTCAGAAATGTTGGCGAACAGGTTCTGCGGCTTGTAACCGATGGTGTTGAACGCAAGCGTGACGCCGATCGATGACTTCGCCTGAACCTTGCTGCTGAGGGTTGCGGTGATCGAGGAGGTGTTGTTGGCGGTGACGCTGACGGTGCCGTCCTGAGGCTCTTCTTCAGCTTCGGGGTCGGCTGCGTCCTCGGTGTCGCTGTCGGCCTCGTCGTCAGTGGCGTCGTCTTCGCCGGTAGCCTCATCTTCGCCAGTGGTGGTGTCCTCACCAGCCGTGTCATCCTCGGCGGCGGGTTCTTCTGCGGCCGCCTCGAGCGCCTCACCTTCAGCCTTGTCCGCAGCATCCTCTTCGAACAGGTCAAGGTCCTCGTCAGACGCCTCGTCAGCGGTCTCACCGGCCGAGTCGGTCTCGTCTTCGGATTCGTCTTCAGCTTCGCCCGTTTCTTCTTCTTCAGTTTCATCGACCGGCAGTAGCGTGACGATGTCGCTGTCGGCAATCCAGGCCTGCGAGCTGCTCATCACCGTGTTGGTGGCAATCACCACATTGACGCCGGTGGTCGAGGCGGAAACCTCGCTGGTGTCTTCCGAAGAGATGGTGGCGGTCTGGTCGGCGCTTACCGACAGATCGCCCGCGAGCGTCATCGTCTGGCCATCGATGTAAGCGGTGACGTCGCTTCGAACGTCGTTCCGAACCACGAGGCCACCGACGCCAACGCCACCCACCTGCGAGGCGGTGGCGGCCTGCGCGAAGTTCGCGCCCAGATCGGTCCAGTAAGCAAGGTCAAGCTTGGCCCAGCGCGACTCGTCGCTGAAATCTTCCTCGGCCAGGTCCACCTCGCTCTTCCAGCCCTTGAAGATGTAGGTCATGCCGGCTTCGCCGGTAACCTTTTTCCAGAGCGAGGCGTCGGTGAAGTCCTGCTCATCGAAGCGCACGTCTTCGAGCGGTTCCGAGCCGATGTACTCGTAGCTGTCACCGGGCTCAGCACCACCCACCGCGGAGCTGAGGGTCACACGTTCGCCTTCGGCCATTTCCTCAGGCCGGTCGAATTCGCTGTAGTCGGAATCTGCAATGCGAATGCGATCGCCAAAGCGAAGCGTCTGCTCGCCCGAGCGGTCGGTATAAGAGAGGCCCACCAGGTTGACCAGCGAACGCACAGCTGCCGCGTTTTCGCTTTCCTCGGCACCTGCGCCCGAGGTCAGCTCAACTTTGGAGAAGATCCGCGCGGCATCGGTTGCGGAGACGGTTGCGCCGCCTTCGGCGGTTTCTACTGTGTACCCGTCGCCGATGATGGTGGCCTTGGCAAAGCTGCTCACCATGTTGCTCGCGAGCACGAAGCCTGCTGAGACCGCCTTTTCGCCCGCGCCCTGCTGACCGCCCTTGGTGCCGGTGCCGGTGCCGGTGCCGGTGCCTGTGCCTGTGCCGGTATCGGTGCCGCTTGCGCCTGCGGCGGTGTCCGCTCCAAGCGCATCAGCCCCGGGCAGCAGTTCGGGTTCGGCGATTTCGGAGACAGTTTCGTTGGTGATGGTTGACAGGATGAAGGCGTCGTTTTCTGCCTCAAGGGTCAGTTCGCCCGCAGCCTCGATATCGCTGTTACGGATATAAGCCAGTGCCGCGGCAGGCTTCTCGTCTCCGATGTTGGTGCCGATCAGCGCATCGAGCGTTGCGAAGAGCACGTTTTGCGCTTCGTAGCCCACGGTGTTGAAGGCAAGCGTGACACCCACCGATGAGCCATCGGAGGTCATGGAGCTTGCATTGCGCGCGACGATGTAGCCCGCGTTGACCGCGCGGATCGTGATGCTGCCGTCGGGGCCATCCTCCTCCTCCGCGGCTTCCTCCTCTTCGGCTGTTGGTTCCTCTTCGTCGGCAGTCTCTTCCTCGTCGGCCCCAGTTTCATCGTCGCCCGCTTCGGTCTCCTCATCAATCGAGGTGTCCTCGACCTCACCGTCGTCAGTGGTGTCGTCTTCGGGGTTGTCGATTGCGGCCGCATCGAGCGC
>CAZORB010000327.1:0-2057 GCA_964581825.1 uncultured Bordetella sp. | reverse complement strand
CACGGGCGCGGACTGCCACAGTTCACCCACCGAGAAGCCGACCTCGTGCGCGATAGCCTCTAGCGCGGTCTCACCGCTTGCAGCTGCGCCTGGCTCAAACGACGCGAGCAGCTTTGGCGCCTCGTACACGGCGCCATACACCTGAACACCCGAACCCGTCTCGGCGGCGCTGGATGTAATCGTCTCTGACATTGCGCGGACGACAATCCCGGCCTCGCCATCCTCGGTGTTGAGGAGCTGCACATCCGCGATGTGCAGCGCCCGGGTCTCGACGCCATCCACAAGCTCCGCACCGCGCGTGGTCGGGAAGACAATCTTGTAGTGCTGGTAGTTGGTGGTGTTTTCAAAATCGATCGTGCGGGTGTTTCCGCGCACCTCGGAAAGCCCTGTTGGGCCATCACCGAGCAGCGTCCAGGTACCGCGCTCCCAATCGGGCTGCACGTCGTTGGAGCCATAGATTTCATAGTCGACTGGATCCCATCCGGGCCGGTCGTTGGCCGCAATCAGATGGATCTGATTGATGACGCGCGGCGTCGCATAGCCCACCTGGAAGCCACTGCCTGCACCCGCGTCGTTGCGGTACACCGTGTCGACATCGCCATCATTGACGCGGCTGACATCCTGACCCTCAGGCGACAGCCCGCCCAGTGAGGCACCCAGCGACGTGATATCGGCATCGAGCGGCTCGCTCGGCATGCCCCAGGCATAGATTCGGAACTCGGTTTGAGCGGTGAGCTGCAGACCACCGTCTTCCTGCAGTTCGAGTCCGTTGAATTCAATTCGCCTGCCGACCCGGAACTCCCAGGTTTCAGCCAGTGCGCCGGGTTGCAGATCAATCTCGTAGCGCTGGGCGAAGTTATCCTGGCTGGTGGCAAGCGCCGCATAGCGCGCCCCTGCGAAGGCTGCGGCCTGCTCAGTGCTGATCGATACCCGGTCGACCCGTACCGCTTTACCCGCCTGCGGGGTGAGCGTGAAGCTGAGATACGCCTCGGGGTCGAGCGTATCGCCGAATACGCGGCTGAACGCGGGCAGGCGATCGGCACCCTTGAGCACCGATCCGGGTGCCACCTGCTGGCCAAGGTTGGCTTCTGACTGAACGAGGGCGCCAAGCACAATCGGCGCACCGGCTGCCGGTTGGAACGGCACATGCAGCGTGCCCGTGATCGGGTCCAGTGCGTCCTGCTCTCCCAGCGGATCCCAGCTGGCGATCAGCGCGCTTGGCACTTCGGTAACTGAGCCCGCGGGCGGCCCGGTGAGTCCGTCGGAGGCCGACACGACGATGTTGCGGCCACGCAGGTTTGCAAGCTCCACCGTCGGGGTATCAGGCACCTGCACATCCATGTGCGGATAGAGGAGCGCCATCACATCGGCCGCAAGCGGATAGCGGGCCAGATCATCCATCTTGTCGGCGCTGCCGAAGGTTTTCTCGATACCCTCGGTATCGCTCGGACGAACCGACTCATTCAGCTCAGCAATCTGCTCTGCGCTGATCACATTGCGCTCAATCGCTGCATCCAACAGCGCCCCGCGCGTGACTTCCAGGGTGATGTCCTGCGGCGTGTACACCAGCCTGCCATTGGCGTTGAGCGCCATGCCGCCCGCTTCGATCGAGGCGGTCGCATCGTCCCAGGCGGTGGGCGTGATCAGGTTCAGGTCGCCGTTGGTTTCGACCAGGTTGATGCTGCCGAGCGCACGCGCGGCCACACCGCCATCACCTGCGATGGCGCTGTCGATTCGCGCGGCCACAAGCCCCGTGCCACCGTCGAGCTCGATGGTGCCGCCGATGATGCGCGAGGTGGCGCCGATGCCCAGAATGCCGTCAGTCGAGAGCACCTGCACGGCATGCGCTTCGGCAATGGTGAGCGCGTCGAACTTGTCGAACATCTCGCCCGCTTTGAGCGGCCGGCCGTTGTATTCGTAGCTCGCGGCAATCAGCTGCCCGATGCGGATCGGAAGATTGCGGTTCTTGTTGTCGATCTGCTCGATCGTGATGTCGCCAGTGGCCACCACATTGAGCTTGCCGCGCGGATCCTTGATGCGAATCGTGATGTCGTCAT
>CAZORB010000326.1:0-2109 GCA_964581825.1 uncultured Bordetella sp. | reverse complement strand
TTCCTTTCGCTTATAGCTGGCTCCCGTTGGGCAGACGGGCACGCACGGCGGGTCTTCGCAATGCAGGCAGCTCTTGGGAAAGTGAACGGTTTGCGTGTTCGGATACTCACCCACCTCAAAGGTCTGTACCCGGTTAAAGAAGCTTCCGATCGGGTCCGCGCCGTAGGGGTTGTCGTCAGTCAGCGGCCCGGCCGATCCCGAGGTGTTCCACTGTTTGCAGCTCGTGACGCAGGCATGGCAGCCCACGCAAACATTCAGATCAATTACCAAAGCCAGTTGTGTCATCGAATCACCTTCATCAGGCCCGCCATCCAACCCTGCCGGCGCGGCGCCTTCGCCGGCATCCCGCTGACGGGCTTCATCGCATCAAATTGCGGCCAGCTCTCGGCGGGTTCGCCCGACTCGGCCGGGCGGATACGCACCCGCACGTCATACCAGCCCGCCTGCCCGGTAATCGGATCAGAATTGGACATTCGCCCCCCCGCCTCGCCGTCGGGCAGTTCTTCGCGAATCAGATGGTTCAACAGGAACCCCTGCCGCGATTCGTTCGCATCCGCATCCAGGCTCCAGGCGCCGCGCTGCTTGCCGATTGCATTCCAGGTCCAGACGGTGCCGGGTTCCACCGCCTCGCTATGGCGACACAGGCATCGCACCTTGCCCCAACGAGACTCGACCCACATCCACGCGCCGTCTGCAATGCCGGCGTCCAGGGCGGTGCGCGTGTTCACGTAGAGAAAGTTATAGGTATGAATCTGCCGAAGCCAGGCGTTTTGTGAATCCCATGAGTGGTACATCGCCATCGGCCGCTGGGTCACTGCGTGCAACGGAAAACTGTCGGTATCGGTCGCCTGCCATTCCAAGGGCTCGTAAAAGAACGGCAAGGGATCGAAGAAGCGCTCGACGCGCTCGCGAAGGCGCTGGGGTGGCTGCTTGCCCGGGTGCCGGCCCTGCGCAGCCAGGCGAAAACGCTGCAGAAATTCAGAGTACAGGTGGATGACGATCGGATCGCGGTCGCGACGCAAACCCGCCGACTGCGCCCAGTCAAGATAGCCCTGATTCCAGTTGCGCATGTATTGCAGCTCAACAGGCAGGCGGTAGTGGTACACGCAATTGTTCTGCGCATACATGTCCCATTGCCGCGGGTTGGGCTCGCCGCGCAAAGCCTTGTCGCCGTTTTCGCCGCGCCACCCAGATAGAAAACCAATGCCAGAGCCCGGCGCGGTTTCATAGCGCACCACAAAATCGGGATAGTCGCGATATTTCCGCGACCCATCCGGATTCACAAACGCAGGAAACCCAAGACGCGAGGCCAGCTCAACCAGCACCTCCTGAAACGGCTTGCACTGACCGGTAGGCGGTAGCACCGGTATCCGAACCGAATCCACCGGCCCGTCAAACTCGCTGATCGGCCGATCGAGCAAAGACATGCAGTCGTGTCGCTCGAGGTAGGTGGTGTCCGGCAGCAGCAGATCCGCATAGGCCGTCGTTTCCGAATGAAACGCGTCGCACACCACCAGGAAGGGAATCTTGTACTCGCCGCTGTCCGTGCGGTCGCAGAGCATCTTGCGGACCTCGGACGTGTTCATCGTCGAGTTCCAGGCCATGTTGGCCATAAACAGCATCAGCGTGTCGATGGGGTACGGATCGCCGCGCCATGCGTTGGTAATCACGTTGTGCATCAGGCCATGGGCGGACAGCGGATGCTCCCAGCTGAAGCCTTTGTCGATTCGCACTGGCTCGCCTGCCGCATCGACAAACAGATCGTCGGGTCCCTCGGGCCATCCCAGGGGCGCACCGTTCAGCGGGGTGTCGGGTTTCACCGCCTCGGGTCCTTTCGGCGGTCTGACATTCGGGGGTACCGCTTTCGGATACGGCGACTTGTGCCGAAACCCGCCGGGTCGATCGATGGTGCCCAGCAGGCTCATCAGAATGGCGAGCGCTCGGATGGTCTGAAACCCATTGCTGTGGGCCGCCAGCCCGCGCATCGCGTGAAACGCCACCGGATTACCCGTGACCGATTCATGGCGCTTGCCCCAGCTGTCGGTCCAGGCGACCGGCAGCGAGATCTTCTGATCGCGCGCGGTAACGCCAAGCTCATGCGCCAGACTG
>CAZORB010000325.1:0-2126 GCA_964581825.1 uncultured Bordetella sp. | reverse complement strand
AGATCAGGGGGTTCGAGCAGATCGAGCTGTCCCGAGCGATCCTTGGCGGGATAACCGTAGGGATTCATGGTCTGGGTCACGAACGCGCGGTAGGACGAGCCGTCCTCCGCTTTGATCTCGGCGAGCGTCACGACCTCATCGACGATCCCGGGTAATTCAGCCGAGGTCTTCGCGCCCTCGATCTGCGGCACAAACACCTTGCGATTGAAATCGTCCATGCGTTCATCCAGGATCGAGACGAACACGACGTGCTTGCCGCGGGCATGCTGCAGATGCATGAGGGCACCCAGCATCTCGGTGCCGAGAAGCCCATACGCGCCCCGCGTATCCGGTTTGCCGGTGCGCTCAGACATCGCCTGCGGCTGGGTTCTAGCCCAGATCAGCGCGAGCCGCGCCAGCACGGTGATGCTGTCGACGAAGTAGGTTTCGTACTTGGCGAGCTGCGCCGGATCGCCGTAGCGCTCGCACACATGCTGATAGTGCGCCTCGGAGTACGGGGCCTCTGGCGGTAGAGCCAGGTTCGGCCCCGCAAGAAACACCACCAGGTCGCGGAACTCTGGCCAGGTACTGGGCCTCACGCAGTCGCCATGCCAATCCTTGACGGCGAGGTCACCCGCCTCGAGATCCACGAAGAGTGTGGAGGCGTCGGGGAGTGTCTTCAGCTGCGTGGTTTTGCCGATGCCGCTCTTGCCGAGCAGCACCAGCTTCACGCCCTTCTTCTCACGAAGACGCTGATCGGCCGTAATGATTGGAAGTGCCATCACGCCACCTCACAATCGGCCGAGAGGTTCAGATCGAATGCGCGCTTGCCCGGCTTGACCGTACGCGCCGCAGCAAACTGCTCACGCAACGTGCTGGGCCAATTGGTATATCGGGCTTCGGGAACGCTGAACTCGATGTCGAGATAGTCCTCCACGCGGTCACCGCTCTCGGCGATGCGTCGGGCCATCTCCGCGAGCTGCTTCTGATCCCAACTCACCCGCTTTGGCGTATCGACCGTCACTCGAACCGCGCCGTCATGGAAGTGGATCGAGCCGAAGTCCTTGCCGGCGTCGGCTCGGGCTCTGCGCTCCTGCTCGCTAAAGCGTCGCAGCATCGCGGTGTGCACTTTGGCCTGCGCTTTCCGGGTCCAGTCGACCAGCTGTGCGAGATTCATGTGAACCTCATACAGCTGCTCGACAGGAAGGCTTGCGAGTTCGGCCTCTGACATCGCGGTCAGCCGATCGGGGAAAATGGTGAGGTTGTTCATCGCCGCCCCCTCACGCCGTTGCCCGTGACGATGTCGAGTCGTGCAAGGCGCAACGCTCGAAATCGATGATCGACTCAAACGGATAGCTCACCCGCTTGGAGAGCTTCAGGTAGCGCGGGCCACGGCCCTCGCTTCGCCAGCGCTGTAGCGTTTTTGGGCTTACGCCCCAGCGCTGCGCGAGTTCGTTTTCGTTGAGGACCCGGCGGTCGCCGGGGGACAGACTGTTGATCGCATGCTGTGGCGATCGGGGGTTACCGCTTGCCGGTGTCGGCATGAGAGCCTCCTATGACGCTGTTGAGGAACAGGTGTCATTGAAGAACTCGGGTGGCGAACTCACCAGATGATCAATGGCGAACTTATCAAGAACTTCGAGTTCGCCATGCGCGCGGGTGGTTCCGTAATCCGGGATCAGTGGGAGGCGCAGGTATCGGTGCTGCCGAACGTGCCGTTAGCGACGCGCTCTAAGCTGCCTACGCGACCACAAGCGTTGTTAGGCGACGCCTAACAAACAACCCATATTTCTGAGCTGCCTATGCGGCCGTGATATTTCCACATTGCAATGCTCACCCGCACTACCAATTGTGAGGGCACGTCTAATCGTCTGCTTTAAGCGGACTTAATCGGCGTAGCCGAAGAAGATCCGCTGTTCCTGCCAGTCTCTTGGAAAAGAGCGCTCGCGCCCCCTAAGGCTCTGCAGGTTAAGGGTTCGCGGCTGGGTGCCCTCAAGAATCGATTCGATGATGTCCGGCGCGAGCGTTGTCATGCGCAGCGTCTCGGCCATCCACCCCTGCTCGAACTTTAGAGCCGCCGCCATCTCTCGGATCGTCGCGTAAGTACCCTGGTCGAGGAGCTTCTGCCAGTAAAAGGCTTTGCCCAG
>CAZORB010000324.1:0-2152 GCA_964581825.1 uncultured Bordetella sp. | reverse complement strand
TGCTGCGGGCTGCACTCTCGGCCGCTGAACTTCGAGCCTGCGAGACGCTGGGTGCGCCGTTTCCGTCAGGCATCGAGTGGTGTCCGCTCGAGGAGCGGTTCGTGTTCTACAGCGGTCGGATATCGCTGATTGGGGGATCGTCCGGTTTCACTGCGGAAGAGCCCTCACCCAGCGATGCGTCGGTGCCCGTATACGGCTCATTCGATGTGCCGAGGGTGAGGCTGCAATCTTCAAGGCGCTGTGGTCATTCCGGGGTGTGCCCCTCGACGGTGATCGTGTGATGCGGCGCGAGGGGACGTACTGAATTCTTGGCGTCGAAGCGTTGCCCCACCTTCAAATGACGGAAAAGATGGCAACCGATTCCCAGTGACACTTCAATTCAAAAAACCAGCGAGGTCGAAGTAATGGTCTGGGTCCAATCGCACAAGGCCAATACAGGATCCGCACTGCACAAGCTCTAAGCGGCACGATCAGCAGGCATACCGAATAAGGTGCGCATATGGCGTTCTCGCCCGAGCATTCGCGTACAGCCACACGCCAGCGCATTATGATTTCAAGATCTCACTACGGCACCGAGGAACCTCAGGATGGTCAAACAACTGATGTTTACCTTACTGTTAGCCGCATCGCTTAGCGCGGCATCGCCAGTGACGCACAGCCGAACCCCTGAAGAATGGATCAAGCTGGGGGTCGATGTCCACGGCGGATTCGGCGCATTCATTCCAGTCGGTATTCGTATCGGCCTCGATGCCTTAGCGAGGCTGGAGGCAAATCGCCGAGATCTGGACGTCACGTTTTATTCAGGCACTCAGGCGCCGTGCGCCTGCATCGCCGATGGGATCATGCTATCTACCGGTTCAAGTCCCGGGCAGGGAACGCTGCGCGTCGCGCCCGACACAGCGGCGCCCGGCCTGCTTGCGATGGTAGTCGTCAGACATCGCAAGACCGGCGCGATAGCTCGTTACTCAGTTTCCAACGAGTGGCTGCCAGTCCTGCTCGATCTCAACCGGTCGCGGGACCCGATGGGTCGATACGAAGCGGTCATGACGGCTGACCAGTTGATTAAGGTCGAGCCCTAGCCCCCGTTCCCGCAGGTGTAACTTGATGCGATACTTCTGGGGTGAACACGCTCCGCACATCCCGACTCCTCTCCAGTCTTGTACTGGCTTGGTTCGCATTTTTTATAGGCGCTGCACTCGCATCCCCATACGGCGCAACTAGTTTTGGGCAGGAAATTTGCTCAACGGGCGGCATCGTCAAGCTGATCAGCTTTGACGGTGATGAACACAGCCAGAAAACATCGCACAGCGCAGGAGACTGCCCGCTGTGCGCGTCCGGCCCTCCTGTGCACCGGACAGAGTCGTCGCACTATCCGCCGCAGGCGTCTTCACTGGCACTTCGTGGCCCCGGGTCAGTCTTTCTGCCGGAGCTCACGGCCCCTCCCCTGCCATCTCGTGGACCGCCCGCTCGCGGTCTCTAAGCCGTCAGTTGTCGGCCTCAGCCCATTGCGCTGACGTGGGGTTTTACTCGCCGTAAGGCACCCACACAGCCGAAAACAGGGCTGCATCGAACACCAGATCTGTAACAAGTCGGCTAGCCCTCCGAAGCGGAGGCTGGGCCGATTTTCCGGCTTGTTCACCAACCAAGATCCGTTGGAGAAAACCATGCAAACGTTCGCCAATCAAATACGACTTATCGTTCTCTTAGTGCTCGCCCACTTCTGCTTTGTGATGACTGCCCATGCGCACGGCTTCAGTATCGGGCAACTGAGGATTGAACATCCCTACGCACCCCCGAGCAAACACCCGACTGTTGCTGGCGTGTTTTTTAAATCAATCGACAACAAAGGCCGGGATGCCGACGAGCTCACCGGAGCATCTTCACCAATCGCGCAAACCGTTGAACTGCATCAGATGCACATGCAAGGTGACGTAATGAGAATGCGCGCTGTGCCCGCAATTGTTCTTCCCGCGAATAGCTCTGTGTCATTCAAACATGGGCAGCCCGATACCTTTCATCTGATGCTGATTGGGTTGAAACAACCGCTGAAAGACGGTGATCGGTTTCCGGTGACGCTTCAATTCAAGCGCGCCGGTGAAGTCGAGGTGATGGTCTGGGTTCAATCGCCCAAGGAAGGCGCCGGATCCCATTC
>CAZORB010000323.1:0-2155 GCA_964581825.1 uncultured Bordetella sp. | reverse complement strand
ATCGCGGGGTTGTGCCCTTCATCGCGCTGCAGGGAGTTGCGCTATTCCTGGTGTTCTCCTACCCCCAAATCGCGCTGTGGCTGCCTAAGGTGATTGGCTGGTAGCGGGCTCTATTCATTCGAGCACCGACAGCACGCCCTCAAGCGTTGCGCAGCTGTGATGGGGCCGCTCGCCTAAGGTTTCAAACGGCAACCCCTGTCGATTGACCCAGCAGGTTCGGAACCCATACCAGGTAGCGCCCAACGCGTCCCAACCATTTGACGAAACAAACATCAGCGAAGCAGTCGGCGCGTGAAGCACCTGCGACGCCAGTGCGTAACAGGAGGGGCTGGTCTTGAACTGCCGGACCGGATCGACTGAAATGATGTGATCAAGATAGGGCGCGAGACCCGAACTGTCGGCAGCCACTTTCAACATCTCCGGTGACCCATTAGACAGGATGGCTGTGGCCAGACCCCGCGCTTTGATTGCCTGTAACACCGCAGCGCATTCCGGGTAGGCATCAAGCCTTGCATAGCCGCTCATCAGGTCGTCGATGTCGCCGGCCTGGTGTTCCAGCCCCAGCCTTTGCAGGCTGTAGATCAGGGCGGCACGGGTCAGATCCCAGAAGGTCTGGTAATAGCGGCTGCCTGTGGCAGACGGATCAGACAAGCTGACCAGGCGCGAGTACTCGATCTGTTTGTCCCGCCAAGCCACCGACAGCGCTGCCCCCATGCCGGGAAAGCGCTGCTCAGCGCGCCTGGCAATCGAGTAAACATCAAACAGTGTGCCGTAAGCATCGAACACCACACCCCGCAAAGCGGTCATCGGTCCCTCTCCGAATATCAGTGCCGATTAGTGAATGGCCACCCCATCCGGCTAGAGCAGCCTGCGAGGAATCAGCATCCGATCAGCAATCAGCCTGACCGCCGACTCAGCATGCGAAAGCCCAGCGACCCGCAGATCACGCAGCAGCGCCCCCGCAACGGTGCTCCGGTAAAACCACTGTTCGAGCGCTGCGGGCGGAAGCGGTGAGGGCTGCGCGGCGGCCGCCTCCTCGTAGTAGGTTCGCAGATCATCCACTGCGAGTTTCACCTGCTGCCAGTCGGCGATGGTGCTGGCTTCGGCGGTCGCCATACCGGTAAGCGTCTCTGCAATGGACGATGGTGTCAGACCGCTCAGCCCAAAGCCACTCGACCCTCGTCTGTTCGCAGCAAGTACCTGCCAGGGAGCAAGCGCGGCGATCTCTGCCTGCAGCGACACTAAACGCGACGACGCTGACGGCGATGCGGGTGCTGCGAAAAACACCGGACAGGCCTCGCCCTGACCATCGCCCGCATCGATGACAGTGTCAGGCGGCGCATCCTCGGCAAAGTCTTCCAGAACTGGGCCCGACGGGCGCTCGAACAGAGTGAGTAACGCCTCGAGGACACGGCGCTGAAACGCCGGGTTGTGCGCTACCCCGATTGGACGACCTAACGGGAACGGCACCCAGAGTGCACGAGGAGGTTGCATGACCTCGGTATGTTCGCGAACCAGGCTGATTGATGCGGTAGCGATTCCTTCTGATTCCAGATAGTGACCGATGGCGCTCACGGCGCACGTGCAGTTCGGTCAAACCGGCATCAGGATTGCAGCATCTACCTGGTCGCGCTTGAGCAAACCGGCCAGTTCACGCGCCTTTGATTCAAACCGGGTCGGCGGAAATGGCGCTCCCATGAACGAGTAATGAAAGTCAGCTACCGACCCGATAAACCCTTCATCGGCCAGCTCTCGCAGGCGTTCAAGCGGGAAGACGACTTCCGGATCAAGGCGAAAACCGCTGCGGTCAAAATTGACCGAGATATGGCTCATCTTCAGCGCAGACGGTTGGGTGTCACCCGGAATCACTCGGTAGCCAGTAGCGCCCTCACCGGGCGAGAACGCGGGATCACTGCCCGCATGTAAGCCCGCTGTGCTGATGATGGCCATGCGGCGCTTGGAAAGGGGCCCACCTGTCACCCAGGCTTTCGGTACCAGGCGCGGCGCCTGATCGCGGAGGGTGAGCAGGTGAGCGCGATCAAATTCAGTGAGATCAGACAGTCGGGCCATGAGCGCTCCTAATCGTTCTATGCGTTGGTTACATCATCGACCGGTCTCGAATACGATGCGTCACCTGAACGTCAATGACCCAAAC
>CAZORB010000322.1:0-2183 GCA_964581825.1 uncultured Bordetella sp. | reverse complement strand
CCCGCCGGCCGGTCGCGCAGTACGAGCTTGGATTGGCCAGCCACCGGCGGATGTCGGCAACACGCCATGCCGTGATCGCATCGGAAACCTTGATAGGCGTCGGAAACTGGCCTTCTTTGACCTTGCGCCAAAGCGTGGCAGTAGAGAACGGAAGCACTGTGCCGACCAGCTGGTTTACGCGTACTAGTGCGCTGTCAGGCAGGTGTTCAAAAGACCAAGGTTGCTTAGGTTGTTTCGAATGAGACATGTATCCACCCCATGGGTTTGCTTAACACGGGTGGAGCATGACAAACTGAAATCGCACCAGCTAGCTTTCGCGAATTTTCTTCCTCGCCCGGGTCAGGTGGTCTTTTAATGCAGACCTTGGTATCGGCTTGAAACGCCCGTCTTCCGGCTCAAACTCGGTATCCGTAGCGTCGTATATGACGCTACCCCCCACGCACCTCTCAAGCTCTCTCTCAAGCCGCTTCGCCGAGATATTCGGCTGGTCGCGGACGATCTGTCGTATCAACCCGACGATGGGGTGCTGTCTTCGCTTAGCCGAGGCGGCGGCCATTGCTCGAGCAGACTTGGTCATGCCTACGCAAAGAAGGATGAACTCGAGGAGCGCCTCGTGGTTTACCAATTCACGTAGCTGCTTGGTCGTTCCCCTCTCCTCGGTAACCATAGAAAAAATCTGGCGTGCACGTTTTCGGGCAGTAAAAGTCTGCGCCGCAGGTAGGGACGCGATTCCGCCGCTGTCGCAGCGACGCGCACGGGCACTCATGAAGCTTTCCGGATCAGAGCTACACCAGCTACTGACTTTTCACACCACTTCCCCCAATCAGCCATCAGTGCAGCCCGCTTAGCCAGCAGATCTGACCGGGCATAAGCAAGCTCTGTCGCGTCTCCTATCCGGTGTGCCAGCGCCTGCTCGATCACTTCTCTGGGATGATGCGTTGACTCACCGGCCCAATCCCGAAAGCTGGATCGGAATCCATGCGCCGTGACTTCCGCATTCATACGGCGAAGCACCGCAGTCAGGCTCATATCACTTAGCGGCCCCTTCGCACCGGGGAACACAAGGTCGTCAGGGCCGGGCGTCTCAGCGTAGATGTCTTGTGCTTGCTTCAGCACCGTGATCGCCTGATCGGACAGCGGCACTCGGTGCTCACGCCGCGCTTTCATCCGATCTGCCGGAACAAGCCAAACCCGCTGATCGATATCCACCTCAGCCCATGTCATCCCTCGCACTTCACCTGACCGAGCCGCAGCCAGAATCACGAACTGAAGCGCCAACGCGCTAACCCCAGCCTGCTTACGTAGCTCGATCATGAATGCCGGTAACTGTTGCCAAGGAAGCGCCGCGTGATGCTCCACCTTCGCGACCCGGGACTTCGCCGGCAACGATTTACCGATCACCTCCCACCGGGCCGGATTGAGTCGCTCTCGACCCGCGGCAGCATCGGCAGCAGATATGACCTTCTCGATTCGTTGCCGGACTCGCGAGGCGGTCTCCGGCTTCTTCGACCAAAAGTCATCAGCCTTTAACACTTCAAGAATGTGCGCAGTCGTGATGTCGGCTACCGACACTGCACCGATCAGGTCGAAAGCGTACTTCTCCAGCGTCTTTTCCCACTGAGCAGCGTGCTTCGGCGAACTCCAACCCGCTTTGTTGCTGTTGATGAAGTCGAGCGAAGCCTGTTTAAACGTTACCCCGTTTAAACGGGTAGCCTTCAAGGCGGCGCGTGCGCTGCGCCTCGCCTGAACAGGGTCGATGCCACTGCGAATACGTTCACGCTCTTCGTGCGCTTTGCGTCGCGCCTCAGCCAGCCCATTAACCGAAGTGAACCCACCGAGTCCGATTTCACGGCGCGTACCCGCTACTGCGACACGCAACACCCATGAGCGCGCGTCGCCGACAACCTGCAACGCAAGCCCCGGAACGCCACCGACAAAGTGCAGCCCGGGGTTCTTGATGCGCCTGACCTCAAGCGCGGAAAGCTCTTTTGCGATCTTCGGCATTGCCCACCTTCTTACCCACCTTCTTTGGTGAGTTTGGATGGTAGCCGATGAGGCCTGATGAGTCTAATTCAAGGCACGTTTCAGAGGAGAAAGGCGAAAAAAAAGCGCCTGTCATAGGCGCTGGTGGCGGAAAGGGTGGGATTCGAACCCACGGTACGGGAGACCCGTACACCGGATTT
>CAZORB010000321.1:0-2183 GCA_964581825.1 uncultured Bordetella sp. | reverse complement strand
ATCCCTTGGCCGCTTATCAAAGGCCGATGGCATTGGCTGGAGGCGGGTTGGGTGGCCGGCTAGGGAAGACCATCGCGCCGAGGGCGGCGCTCCCACACGGCCCTCCCACACAACGGCGCCCGTGGGCTTTAGAACCCGGCTTCCTTCTGATGCCGAACGGCCAGGATGATCACCTTTTCGGCGTCCAGACGGTAGCGAGCCACGTAGCCACTGTCGCCAAAATCAATAATCCAGTCACGGAACTCATCGTCCATGTCCTCGACTGGTCTGCCCATGCCAGGCTGTAGGGTCAGCACTTTGACGCCTTGACGAATGACCATCACCGCCCGTTTGGCAGCATCCTGATTCTTGTGAGCCAGAAATCGATAGAGGCGCTGCACATCAAGCAGGGCCTGGGGCGACCAGATCAGCTGCGGCATGCGGGTGGATCAAGCTCGTTGCCCTGCTCCAGCTGGGCTAACCAGGCATCCGCTTGATCGGCTGGCACGTGCTGGCCAGTGGCGCGGAAGGTCTCCCATGCCTGGAGGGCGTCTTGACGAAACGCTTCCCGTTTTTCTTCACGGTCGACATACTGCGTGATCGCCTCACGCATCAGCCAGTGAGGTGTACGCTGGCGCGCATCCGCCAGGCGCTTGACGCGAGCTTTGGTGGCCTCGTCGATCTTGATCGCTACAGGTCGAACAGCGGCAACAGTCATGAAAGCCTCCGATGTGGTATCCACTGGTAATACCTTACGATACCACCGTCGATTGCCCAGCGCAAGGTGGGCTTTGCACTTACTTGGGCATGGACCCCCTCGGGCCTGACGCCCACGCCGACAGATCGCGCCCGCGGCGATTCCCGGCTCTAGATTTTTGACCCCAACTTCATCCAAGAATGCACGGGCCAGAGCGACCGCGCCTGGGACTGATCTCCACCAAAGATCACGCATCCACCGCACAAGACATCTGGATGATGCTGACTGAATCGCTTGAGCCCCTTGAAATAATCAGGATTGACCGTGGCTCCCGCCTTGATCTCAATACCGTGAAACTGTCGCCCCACCGGCATGAGCAGGTCTAGCTCGTTGCCCTCAGAGTCACGATAAAAATACAGCGGTCCGTTTTCGCCTTGATTAAAACGATCCTTCAGCGCTTCCATGACCACAAAGTTTTCAAACAAAGCCCCCAGAAGCGGGTCGCGCTGCACCTGATCGGCCGAGCGCAATCCCAGAAGCCAGGCAACCAACCCGGTGTCATAAAAATAAAGCTTGGGCGACTTGATCAAACGCTTGCCAGAGTTCACGAACCAAGGTGGTAGCAAGTAAACGATAAAGCTGGTCTGCAGCAAATCGATCCAAGCACGCGCCGTCGGCTGTGAAATGCCTGCATCGTTGGCCAGACTACTCAGATTCAAGAGTTGTCCTGTACGCCCAGCGCACAACCGCACAAAACGTTCAAACAGACGCAAATCATGCACGGCGGCGAGCTGCCGCAAATCGCGCTCGACGTAGGTCGCAAAATAGTCCGCCATCGCCTGCGAAGGCTGCAGGTCCTTGTCATGCACTCGGGGATAAAAGCCGGTCAACAGCAAAGAAGGCAAAGCGGATGGATCTTGCGGCTCGATGCGGCGCATGAGCGCCACTTCGGCCAGCGTAAGCGGCAACAAGCGCAACAAGGCCGTACGACCCGCAAGCGACTGACTTACCTGCGTCATCAGTTCAAACTGATGACTGCCCGTGAGGATGAACCGGCCGGGCGACGGATCTGCATCCACCATGGACTGCAAATAAGACGGCAGCTCAGGCGTGCGCTGAATCTCATCGAGCACCGCACCGCCCTTGTAAGCCAACAAAAAGCCACGGGGGTCTTCTGTCGCAAAACGGCGCAGGTCTGGATCTTCAAGACTCACATAGGGCTTGTCAGGAAACACCATGCGGGCCAAAGTGGTCTTGCCACTTTGGCGAGGGCCCACCAAGGTCACGATGGGGTACTGAGCGGCCAGCTTGCGAAGCAAAGGCTCTATGTGGCGCCTGATCATGCAGCTTATTTTAGGCAAATTACTGCAAATTCAAAATTTAATCTTTAAATTGCAGAAATTTTGACACTGCTCGGTCTTCGTGGGAGCCGCGCCCCCACGGCGATTCCCCGGTATTTGTAGGAGCCGCGCCCACTCACGGCCTCAGTTCATAGCCCGTGCTGCGA
>CAZORB010000320.1:0-2190 GCA_964581825.1 uncultured Bordetella sp. | reverse complement strand
GTGCTTCATCCTGCACTCGAGTCGCATCCTCAGCATGCGTGGTGGAAGCGCGACTTTTCCGGCGCCAGCGGCCTGTTCTCGTTCGAACTGAGCGATGAAGCAGCCGGCGGTTTGGGGCCCGGCTTCAATGCCGCAACGGCAGCGCTATGCGAAGGGCGCCGGCATTTCGGCATCGGCTATTCTTGGGGCGGGTTCGAGAGCCTGATCATGCCGGCCCGCCTGTCAGGCGCGCGAAGCGTGCAGGCCTGGAGCGGTGGGCCGTTGATCCGCGTTCATGTCGGGTTGGAAGACCCCGCCGATCTGATCGCTGATCTGGCCGACGGGTTCGCCGCGATGCGGCAAGCGGTGTCGAACCGCTGACCGCTTGCGCACCAGCGGCTTGTCTTCTCAGTGGCTGGCCTCGCCACCGGCGTGTCGGGTAGCGCCGCGCTTGACCTCTTCCATGTCCAGCGCACGAACCTGACGCAGGATGTCATCGAGCGCGCCCTTTGATAGCGCGCCCGGCTGCTGAAACACAATCACCTGCTCGCGAAAGATCATCAGCGTGGGAATTGAGCGGATGCCAAAGTGCATCGCGAGCTCCTGCTCTTCGTCGGTGTTGATCTTGACGAATTTGACGTCCACGTTTTCGCCAGCAACCTTTTCGAAGACCGGGGCAAAGCCACGGCAGGGGCCGCACCAGGGCGCCCAGAAATCAGCAACGACAATGTCATTGCCGCCGACCGTGGCGTCAAATTGTTCGGAGGTGAGATCGGAGACGGACATCGCGGTTCCTGAAGAAAAATGACACTGCCCCGGAATGAATGAACGACACCAACCACCGCCCGCGCGACTACCCGAGCGGCCCGTTGGCCCCGGCGCGCCGAGGGTTGACGCCGGAAAGCGACGGTATATTGCGCGCTGAACGCTGAAATGAGAAGCGCCCGACCCCAACCATCGGTCAGGCGCGAACCGACTTGATCGAGGTTACCGATGCCCACGCACCCGAACCCGTACCGCCAGGGCCTGCCCCGCAACGCAGCCAATCATGTTCCGCTGTCGCCGATCAGTCTGGTGGACTGGGCAGCCGACGTGTTTCCTGATCGGCTCGCGCTGATCCACGGCGCAACGCGCCTGTCCTGGCAGCAGCTTCGCGCGCGTGCGCGCCGACTTGCCTCGGCGCTTGCGGCACGCGACATCGGCGAGGGCGACACGGTCGCGGTGATGCTGCCCAACACACCGCCAATGGTCGAAGCACATTATGGTGTGCCGCTGACCCGGGCCGTGTTGAACAGCATCAACACCCGGCTTGATGCGGCAACGGTTGCCTTCATTCTTCAGCACTCCGACTCCAAGGTGGTCCTGGTTGACCGTGAGTTCTCGGGCGTAATGACCGAAGCGCTTGCAATCATCGCGCGCGAAGGCGGCCGCCGGCCGCTGGTCATTGATGTAGACGACCCTGTGTATGAGGGCCCTGGAAACGCCATTGGCGATCTCGGCTACGAGGCGCTGCTCGCCGAGGGCAATCCCGACTACGCAGGCCAGCTGCCTGATGATGAATGGGACGCGATCGGTCTCAATTACACCTCGGGCACCACGGGCAATCCGAAAGGCGTGGTGGTTCACCACCGCGGCGCCTACATGAACGCGATCGCCAATGCGATGGCCTGGGCCCTGCCGCATCATCCTGTGTATCTGTGGACGCTGCCCCTGTTTCACTGCAATGGCTGGTGCTTCCCGTGGACGCTGGCCGCGGTGGCAGGCACCCATGTATGCCTGCGAAAAGTCGATGCAAAACTGATCTTCGACTTAATCCGTGAGCATCGGGTCACGCACTACTGCGGCGCGCCCATTGTGCATTCGACCCTCATCGCTGCACCCGCCGAACTGCGACGCGGCATCGACCATGAGGTGAAGTGCATGGTGGCAGGGGCTGCCCCGCCCGCGGCGATGATCGCGGGCATGCAGACGCTGGGCTTTAAGCTCACGCACGTGTATGGCCTGACCGAGGTCTATGGTCCGGCTGCCGTGTGCATGCCGCATGACGACTGGGCTGAACTCGCGGTGGGTGACCAGGTGGATCGACACGGCCGGCAGGGCGTGCGCTATCAGCTGCAGCAGGGCCTCACCGTGATGGATCCGCAGACCATGACCGAAGTGCCGCGCATCGGGCACGTCGAACTCGGCCATCTTTTCCTTGAACGAGGTGAG
>CAZORB010000319.1:0-2197 GCA_964581825.1 uncultured Bordetella sp. | reverse complement strand
ATCACCGCGTCAGCGGTTGCATTGGCGCCCACCTTCAACGCAACCGACAGCACATTGGATGCGGAAGTCAGGTCAGCGTCGCTGCGGGTAGCGAAATCGAGCGTGCCGCTCCGGTTCTGCACCTTGGCGCCGTCAATGCTGATCGTCGAGCGCATCATCGCCTGCTGGTCGGACCGGGCAATCGACACTGCAATCTGCCCGACCGCGTCTACACGCACCTTATCGGTGATGTTGGCATTAACGTAGGTGTCGATCTGGAACACCCCGATGGCGCCTGGCGCAGCCTCGACCACCAGCTCCGCGCCGCTTTTGATCGCCACGTTGGCACCAAACCGATCGGTCTCCGTCCCGAGATCGGTGTCGGCCTTGATGGCTGAGATGGCTGCAATCCCTGCGGAGGTTGAACGAAGCGTGTCCTCTTTGGCTGCGTAGAGGTTCTTGTCGGCCTGGTTATTGGCCTTAATGGTGATGGAACCCGCGTTGACACGGCTCGCGCCGATTTGAATGTCTGCGGCGCCAGTCAGCTTGGTAGACATCGCAGCGCCGGTACCCGCGTAATACCCGACTGCAAGATTTTTCGACGTTGCGTCGAACTCCTGCGTGCGGGTCGATGACAAGTCGAGGAGACCCACGTCGTGGACGCCGCGATCACCAACCCGAACCAGCGTGGTAGCAAGAATCGAAAGGCTGGTATTGGCGCCCAGCCCCGCGATCAGGCCGCCGCTGGAGGCCATCGCGCGCTGGAAGGTCAGGTCCTGGCCCACCGCGCGCGCGCGCAGCACCGCGGCGGTAATCCTCGCGTCGTCACCGATCTCAGCGGTAATTGAGCCGGAATCGACCGTGGTGGCACTTGAGGTTCCGACCGAGGCACCGATACTCACCGCGAGCGCGTCAGACCGGGCCATCCCGACCTGCCGGCCGCGCGCCTCGACGGTAACCTGAGTGGTATCCCGCGAACCCGGCACTTCAGTCGCCCGCAGCAGCGCCCTGACGGTGGGCGCGAGATTGTTCTCGGTCACGGTCCCCGCCGCAGCGACTGATATCAGTCCGAAGCTCATGGCTGCCGCGCTCACCTCGGAAGTGATCTGCGACTTGCTGTCGGCCAGCACCGTGATCGTCTTCCCTGTACTCACCACGGACAGACCAGTGATGCTACCCAGCACCTTTTCTGGCGTGCTGCGGTCGATCCCGGCAAACGTGCTGGTTCGAATGGTGTTCAGCGCGTTCGCACCACCGCCTGCGAAACTGACGCCTTTGCTAACCGACAGCGCGAATGCCACCGCCACCGACCCAGCAATGATTTGGGCGTCGTCTGTGGCTTGCACCCTGATGTCGTCAAGCGCCTTGACGACCGAGCGGTCGATCAGCGCGGATGCGGTGTTCGAGATTTCGTTGGTAGCGGTCGAGACACCGACCGCTACCGAACCCGCGAATACGCCGAACGAGGCAGAAATCGACACCGCCTGCACCAAAGCATCAATCTTTGAGGTGTCTGATGTGGAGACCGTGATGCCGCCATTAACGTCGATACCGGCCCCAGTCGTATTGGCGATAAATGCCAGGGACTGTGAAACGACACGATTCACCGCACTGGCACCCGCGCCCGATAGCGCCACTGCAACCTTACCGCCAGCCGTCGCAGCGGAGCCCGAATAAACCGTCGCGTCAATTGTCTGAGCGATGGTCGCAGCAACCGACAGATCGAGCGTCTCGGCGGTGGCAGGCAACGACAGGATCGAGGATCGATCGACCGAAGCCACGATCCGGTTCGCTGCGGGGTTGACGAGCTGCTTCCATTTCTTGGTATCAGAGTAATCCTGGGTAAGGATCAAGTCCTCATCAACGCCATCGTCGTCAGTGTCCTTTGCCTCTAGGTCCTGGTCGCCCAGATATTCATAGGTTTCATTGGCCCGCGCACCCGAGGCCGGCCCAAGGCGAATTACATCGCCCTTCTTGATCCGCTTGGGCTTATCGATACTGGAGGTGTAGGTCACCGTGCCGGCGTAACCCTTCGGATCAAAGCCGATGTAGTTGCGTGCAAGTCCCACTCCCACCGATGCGCCCACACCGACCGAGCCAACGCCGACACCGATCGATGCAGACAAAATCGCGGCGTTGATCGCGTTGTCGGCCATCGCTCTCACGCTCACGTCACCGCCTGACCGAATCAGGCTGTCATCGACCTTGGCGAACACAT
>CAZORB010000318.1:0-2211 GCA_964581825.1 uncultured Bordetella sp. | reverse complement strand
GACAGCCACCGCCTTCAGCTTCCCACCCTTCAGGTGCGGCAGCACCGAATTGACGCCCGAGAAATAAAGCGGAACGTGGCCTCCCATCACATCTGCGAGGGCGGGCGCACCGCCTTTGTAGGGCACGTGAGACAGACGAACCTCGCCCCTAAGCTCGAGCTGCACCATGGCCAGGTGCGCCATCCCCCCCGTACCGAAAGATGCGTAGGTGATTTTCCCTGGCTGCTCACGGGCAAGTTTGATCAGCGCTGGAATGTTGGCAGCCGGGAACTCCGGGTGCGCCACAAGAACCTGCGGCACGGTGTTGATTACCGTGACCGGGGCGAAGTCGTTGATCGGATGGAATGGCAAAGACTTCACGACATGCGGATTACCTGCATGCGCAGAAAGCGTGCTCACCAGAAACGTGTAGCCATCGGGTGGTGATTTCGCCACGATATCTGTGCCGATGATGCCGTTGGCCCCGCTACGATTGTCTACAGTAACGGGCTGCCCGAGCTCAGCCGAGAGGTCTTCGATAAGCCTACGGCCAGAAAAATCAACGCTGCCACCCGCAGGATAGGGGATCACCATCCGAAGTGGCCTGGCCGGCCAGGACTGCGCAACCGCCACCGCTGCGTTCATCACCAACGCGGCCGCCAGACCTGCAGCAAACCAAGCCCGGTATGTCAGTCGAATCATCGGTCTCCTCCCCTATGCCGTCGTCTTGTGCGAAAGCTT
This sequence comes from uncultured Bordetella sp., assembly GCA_964581825.1. Lineage (GTDB taxonomy): Bacteria > Pseudomonadota > Gammaproteobacteria > Burkholderiales > Burkholderiaceae_E > SYIM01. The sequence goes on along the minus strand of CAZORB010000318.1, from coordinate 1,491 downwards.
TGAATTGACGATCGCAAGCCTAGCGGAAGCCCAGAAGGGGCGCCACCCGCTGGTCCACTTCAGGGATGCAGTCGAGACAGCAGCGCCGCCACTTCGTCGGCTGCTCCCGGCGAATCAAAGCGCCGTAACGCCGCAAGTAATGGACGAGCGCTTGGCCCATTGATCGGCTCGACGGTATCAATGAACTTAGCTTCAATGTCAGGCCAAGACATCGGTCTGTCCAGGCTCCCCAGGGCAGCGGGAACCTCGGCCTGAAAAACATCACCTTCCGTAAACTCAACCCTTATTCGTGCGGACCACCGGGCTACTGACGCGTCAGTTTTAACCTGGATGCACCTAGCTAGCTCGCCGCTGCGCGAGTCGGCCAATCCCTCATCAGAAAATTCGGAAAGCACGGCGCGCCGCCCCTGTAAGCCAAGCGCAACGCAATACGGCAGACTGAATCTCGCCTGAAGAATCGAGCGCGGTGTGTGATGACAGGCAATGACTGGCGCAAGCGGATGAACGGTGAGTGTCACAACGCGCGGAATTCGATCGCTCAATGACGGGTAGGCCAGCAAACCGGCCTCGTAAGCAGCATGAGTGAGCTGACAGCTTGGGTAGGGCTTAAACGTATTGTCCAGCGTGAGCCACCTCGGATCTGGGGTCTGCGGGGTAGGCTTATGTTGCTGCAGCATGGACCCAAATAACCCCCTGTCCCCATCGTCAAGCAGACCCGCAGGTGCACTTGCGCCCGAAGCAGCCAGTTCGGCGGCAATGACGCCGTTCATTGCCGCCTTGCCCACCGCAAACGGCTTGGCGAATGAGCCAGCAGCACCCATCAGGCCACCCGCCTGAGCGGCCGCCAAACACAAAGCCCTTGCAAAACGGTGCTCATCAAACTGAAGCAGTGCTGCCGCCGCAGCCGCAGCCGATAAGTGACCCAGAACGGATGTTGGATGCCACCCCCGCGCTGCAAGCGTTTCACCCACACCATCGAGCCCGCTGCGGGCGCCTATTTCAACGCCACACACGAAGGCCGCCAGCATCTGCGCACCGCTCACTTGCCGGTGATAGCCAAGCGCGAGTACAGCGGCGAAGGTGGGCGCCCCGGGATGCAGCAGCGAGGCAATGTGGAAGTCATCGAAATCAAGGGTATGCGCAGCCGCGCCGTTGATCAGCGCAGCCGCTGCCGGTGCGGCTCGCCGCCCGTCAAGCACGGGGGCCCGCCCGACGGACTGCCACTGATGCACCGTCTCGGCAAGGGCACGCGCTTCGCGATCTGCCATGCCCGCGAGCCCGACGGCGAACCAGTCAACCAGCGCCATCCGGGCGCTCTCGGCTATCGCTTCTGGCAACGGCGATGCCGTGATGCGCCGATAGTGCTCGGTAAAGTTCCGGATTGCCGAGTCCGCAGCCTCAGGCGATGTATCAACGCGGGGTGTCTGCATGGCTGGGACAATAACCGATCCGAAGGCAGCACCGCCTGCAACGCGATCAATCGCCATTTCA
>CAZORB010000317.1:0-2217 GCA_964581825.1 uncultured Bordetella sp. | reverse complement strand
TGCCGTCCTTCCGCTGTGCGCCCAGGCGCCTGCGGTATCGGCTCATCTGAGGCACTCCAGTGCGTACCGGTGGCAAGTGCGCTAAACAGCGGCGGCTCTTCGGTGGGAGATCGGCTCAGGTCGACACCACCGTTCGCCTGCGCAATCACGCTAGGCGGTAGTCCAATGCCACCCGCTGTAGCGAAAGCCGTGGCGGAGGCCTTCAGAGCGCGACGTCGATTGATGCTGACAGTGCCTGCCATCGCTTCCATCCTTCTTCATCATCGACATCCCAAAGCGTGCGGAGCAGGCGATAGCGCATTCCCGCTGATTCAAGCCGTGCCAGCGTCTGCTGCATGACTTCTGAATGGCTCCAGTGCATCCCGTCGAACACGGGCGGAAGCGCCTTGACGGCCCCTACAAGCAGATATCCGCCATCCTCGGTCGGCGCAAACACAGCGTCTACCCGATCCACGCCTTCAAGCGCAGCAAGCGCTTCCGCCAGGTCGGCGGCGTGAAGCACCGGACTATCGCAGCCCACAAGCACCACACGCTCGCCCCGGTCGAGTCCACTTCGCAGCGCTGCGGCCATTCGTTCTCCAAGATCCCGCCCAACCTGTACGCTGAACTCAGCACCGAATCGATGCGCGAGCTTGCGGCACTCGAGCGCTGTGTCATCACCAGCCGTGCAGAGCTCCACCGACACGCCAGGCACCCGAGCCGCCTCACTGAGCGTGTGTTCGAGCAAACGGCGGTGGGTGTCCAACGCCACCGAATCGCCACGGGTTGCAGCAAGCCGTGTTTTCACCTCGCCAGCGCGCGGTACCTTGGCAAACACGATGATTCGGCCTGGAGTCGCGCCTCGCTCTGCATCCGGCCTCGTGCCGTAGTACAGGCGATGAAGCCGCATTGGCGACATACCCGTTGCATGCAGGGCGCGAAGCGTCCACATCAGCACAATGGTGCGCATAACACCTCGCTGCTCCCAGCGGCGCGCCGAGACTCGGACTCGCTCCTTCAGGCAGGCGGGTCGACCCACCGCGTGCACCAGTCTGGTAGACATCCGAATGTCTTCCATGAGCGGGATATCTGGCCACGGCCCAACACGCTCCCAGGCCTTACGCGTGATGAAGATCGCCTGATCGCCCGTCGCGATTCCGGTCAGCCGCGAGCGAAGATTCATCATCGCGCCCACCAGACTCAGGGTGGACCGCGGCGAATCAAGCACCACATCAAACCTTCCCCACGCAGCGCCCTGTTGGATTGCTCGAGAAATGGCGTTGACCCAATTCTCGGGTAACTGAACATCGGCGTGCACAAACAAGAGTACGTCTGCGTGAGCAGCGAGCGCCGCACCCGTGTTCATCTGGCGCGCGCGCCCGCGGTCGCTGACCGTCACACGAGCCCCCGCCCGCAGCGCGACAGCGATGCTGCCGTCGCGGCTGCCGCCATCCACTACGATCACGTCAGCCACACGTTGACCAAACTGAGCCAGAGTCTGCGCGAGGCGCTCCGCCTCATTCAGCACCGGCATCACGATTGCGACGCGCGACATGGATGGTGTCGTTGAGGGACCTAGCCGCGACGCCAGCGGTGCCAGCGCTCCAGCCATTTCAGAAGCGCCTCAGGCGCGCGTTCGCGCTGCCATTGGGCGGCGACAGCACGACTTGCGTCGGCCCGTCCGGGGTAAGCAATCATGCTCGACATTAACCGTCGCATGCCGATTCGCTCGCGAACCGCCAGAGCGAACAGCGCAATCAGATCATCGGCATGGGCACCAACCACCGTGGCACCCAGCAGCCTGTCGCTGCCGCGCTCGGTCAGCACCATCACGAAGCCGCGGGTCTGACGGTCGATGATCGCGCGATCGAGCGTGTTTAGCGCCAGCCGCGTGCAATCGACCCGATAGCCGGTACGTTCGGCTTCGTCACGCGTGGGCCCTACCCTGGCGACCGCAGGATCGGTGAAGGTACAGCGTGGCACCGCGCTCCGATCAATCTTGATCGGCCAAAGATCTCCGAACAGTGCATTGACTGCAGCATGCCAGCCCATCTGGCCAGCCACATGCGTCAGGCGATCGGTGGTCGCGACGTCACCGCACGCAAAGATCGATGGCTCGCTGGTTCGCATCCAGTCATCAACCTGCAAGGTCCCGTCGGGCAACCTGGCAAGGTTCAGTGACTCGAGCCCTGCGCCGTCCACCCTCGCCCGTCGACCCAGCGCACAAAGCACCTGATC
>CAZORB010000316.1:0-2238 GCA_964581825.1 uncultured Bordetella sp. | reverse complement strand
TGAGGGATAACGCGCTGGCGACTGGTGCGTCGTTGACCGGCGCCACGGTGATCGTAACCGTCGCTGCCGCGGATTCGAGTGCCCCATCACTTGCTTTGAACGTGAAGGAGTCAGTGCCATTGAAGTTCAGTGAAGGCGTGTAGGTGAAGGTACCGTTCATATTGACGGTCACGGTACCGCTGGCGGGGTCTGAGGACTTGGCGTAGACCAGTTGCGTTGAGTCAATATCCGAGGCCGTCAGCGTGCTCGTAATCGCTGCGTCTTCGTTAGTGTCGATAGAAAGGCCCCGGGCAACTGGTGCATCATTGACCGCGTTGACCGTGATCGTGACTGTCGCCGCGGCGGATTCGAGTGAACCATCGCTGGCCTTGAACGAGAACGCGTCGGTGCCATTAAAGTTGAGCGCGGGGGTGTAGGTAAAGGCGCCAGACTCCGACACGGATACTGTCCCGTGAAGTGGGTCCAACACCTTTAGAAACCTGAGCGAATCACCGTCGGCATCGGTTGCGGCAAGGCTGCCGTTCAGAGGGGTATCCTCCGGGCTCGATCCGCTTGATGCGGAGGCAATCGGAATATCGTTAACGTCTTGAACGGGCAAGGTCGCAGCACTTGAAACGACCTCCGTCGTTCCCTGACCGTCTATATATCGAACTGTTACAGAAATCGCCTTCCCAACCAATTGCTGAGTTAGCTGCAACCCTGACCCATTCGCCCCAGGAATCGTGGCGCCATTCGACAACCACTCATACGAAAATACGCCCAGCCGATCCATGTCGGTAAGGGTACTTACAGCGAGCAAGTTTTCGCCCTGACGGGCTATGCCTTGGATCAATAGCAAGCCCTGGGGAGCCCAATTCGGCGGATCTGAAATATTGATGGCAGCAGGGACTAGCGTGGAGAGTTGTGGCTGAGAACCTGTCCAACTAAGTTCGACACTTGCCGCCTGCTGTGCAAAGCCCACATAGAACCCGAGCCGGTTATCGAATTCCGAAGTAACGGAAAACTCCAAATCAAACGCGTGAAGCCTGCCTGTTAATCCGTTACCCGAACCACTTCGAAACCCAGCAACTTCAATCAACCCAGGCTGAAGCTGGGCGAATTGGATTCCCCACCCAAGGCGATCGATCAGCCGCACCCCGGAAACCGCGCCAGACTCCGCGACATACCGGATACCAGACAGCTGGAGGCTGGCAAGCGCCTGGCTTCCCGCATCGATCCAGAATTCCGCAAGCCAAATTCGACTGTATGGGTCGGTAGTTCCAGCAGAAACGGTGACCTTTGAACTCGAACTTCCGTCCGCGAACTGCGCTGAATTCATGCGAGGCGCTCGCTTACAACTGCACAGCGCTTTGGTTCAGATCGCCAAGCAAGATCGCAAGCAGGTTAACCGAATGAGTTCCTTCGCTCACCGGCCCAAGCTCCGCTCCCTCTCGATAGGCCACCGACTGTCTCGCGATTGAGGAGAGATCCTGACCCGGATCCAAGAAGACATATCCCGCCGCGGGCTCCAGACCTAGAGCAATTGATGAAATCTTGAAGGCGTCAAAAGCACTCACACGGCCATCGCGATTAACGTCAGCTGCGATCAGCTCATAGGGTGAGACGCTTCCTGTTGCCGGGGCGATGCCCAAAGCCAGCCTGAGCGCCTCGAATGCGTCGGATGCAGTCAGAGCGCTATCGGGCACCCGCGTTGTTGCCACAGCGGCGCTTACCGCATAGCTCCCACCCTCAAGGCCTGATAGTTGATATTCATTGCCAATCGCTGGCTGAACCGCAGGAACTACATACCAACTAAAAGGAGCATCGGTTTGTTGCCCAACTTCGGTCTGCGTGAACCGTAACGCCGGCATCGCAGAGGGGGCCAGGTGACCCGACAAGGTTCCAATCAAATCGCCGTCTTCAATGAATCCGGTCGGATCAGCGGGATTCGATGAATACCCGAGGAAGGTTGCAGCAGAGGCGGTAATGTTGGACAAGGACTGCCAACCAACCAGATCTGACGCTGGGTGGAACACCAGAGACTCTTCCAGCGCCGTGCCTTCAAGCTTGAATTGATAGCTACCGACTGCCGCTACAGACTTACTAAAAATTTTGGCTTCAAACGCTCGACTCGTAGCGTTGTAATCGAAATCGACCTCCACCAAGTTGCTGTCTAAATGCTTAGCGAAGACGCTCACAGTAATCTCGTCCAGAACGCTATCGCCGCCCCAATGTGCCGGGCGAACATTAAGGCCGACG
>CAZORB010000315.1:0-2247 GCA_964581825.1 uncultured Bordetella sp. | reverse complement strand
AATCCGCGCACGCGGTCCCCAGATCATGCAAGGCTACCGCGGGCTGCCAGAAGAGACCGCCGTCGCACTGCGAGACGGCTGGCTGTACACCGGCGACATTGGCGAATTTGACGAAGACGGGTATCTGTTCATCCGCGACCGCAAGAAAGATATGGTGATCGTGGGCGGATTCAATGTGTATCCGCGCGAGGTTGAAGAGACGCTGCTAACGCACCCGGATGTGCAGGAGGCTTCGGTGGTAGGCATTCCTGACAGTTACCGCGGCGAGGCATTGGTGGCATACGTCGTGGCGCGCACGCCCTCGTTGGACACCAACGCGCTGTTGGAGCACCTTGCTACACGCCTCACGCGTTACAAGCTGCCAGCGCATATCCGCCAGCTGGAAGCCCTGCCCAAAACCGCAGTGGGTAAACCGGATAAGCCCGCATTACGCAAGCTGGCGTTAGAACTTTCCAGCTAGCGCAGGAGTCGCCTCGCCACGCCTGCAGACGCCGGATATACTTTGAGCGTACGTATATCCAGCGAGTAAGTAATGCAAGTCTCCAAATGGGGTAACAGCCTCGCCGTCCGTCTTCCGGCCTCGGTAGTGCGTGCGCTGGAGCTGAAGGAAGGCGACCAGATCGAGCTCCATCTCGCCAACCGAAGATCCCTGGAGGTCGCCAAAGTGCCGGGGCGTCGCGAACTGCTTCAGCGGCTGCGCAAGTACCGGGGAACCCTGCCCGCCACATTCCGCTTCGATCGGCTTGAGGCAAATGAGCGCCAGTGAACCGTTCATTGACACCAATGTGCTGCTGTATCTACTCTCAGACGATCCCCGCAAGGCGGATCGCGCGGAATCGATTATTGAGGCGGGCGGCGTCATCAGTGTTCAGGTGTTGAATGAGTTTGCGTCGGTCGCCCTAAGAAAGCTGTCACTGCCGATCTCGCAGGTGAAAGAGCTTCTCGCCACCCTGCGCGCGGTGTGCCGGGTCATTCCGCTCACCGAGGCCATCCACGACCGGGGAATCGATCTGTGCGCGAGGCACCGTCTGTCGCTCTACGATGCCATGATCGTTTCCGCCGCGCTGGACGCCCAATCGCGAACGCTCTACTCCGAAGACATGCAGCACGGGCGGGTTTTTCAGCGAACTTTGCGAATCGTCAACCCGTTCCGATAGTGGCCATTCGCTTGCCCTGCGCCCACTACTCCCGAATCGGACCCTTCCGTGTTGACACCCGCTGCAAGCGCCACTGAAAATCCCGCACCACCTGCTGTCTGGTTCTCTTTCCGCGAGCACGCTGATGATCTCTTCCGCTCTACGCGCCACTGAAATCAACCCGGGCAAGCTCGGCTTTCTGTTTCGCAGGCAGTTCGAACTGTCCAAGGTGAAGGCCGGCGAAACCATCGTGCTCGTCAGCGACCTGGCCACCCGCCGCGAGTATGTCGAGGCGGCGTTCGCAGCCTCCGACGAACTGGGCGCCGACGTGTACGAGATGCGCGTCAATTCCATTCCTTCGTGGACCAAGGTTGGCGTGCCTACCATTGGCAAGTGCAAGGGCACGCTGGAAGCGGTCAAGGCGGCCGATCTGCTGGTCATCTTTCACGTACCGCTCTTTACCCGCTGGCTGAAGGAAGTGATGGACAGCGGCACGCGCGTGCTCATGATCATCGACGCACCCGATGACCTCGAACAACTGATGTCCCCGCCGGGGCTGAAAGAAGCCGTCAAGTATGCGGAGGCGCTCTACACCCGCACGCGCGAAGTTCGCGTGGTGTCCGATGCGGGCACCGACCTTCGCTATTCGCGCGGCGAATATCCGGTGATGGCGCAATGGGGCTTCTCCGATGAGCCTGGCCACTTTGACCACTGGGGCGGCGGCCACCTGCACACCTTCCCCAACGAAGGATCGGCCCAGGGCACGGTGGTCATTCAGCCAGGCGATATCGTCATCCTTCCCTATTGCCGCTATGTGCAGGACGCCGTTCGACTGGAAATCAAGGATGGCTTCGTCACCAGCATCGAGGGTGGGCTGGATGCCAAGCTGATGCGCGACTGGCTGGAAGACGGCAAATCGCACGACGCCGACCGCGATCCGTACGCGGTATCGCATCTGGGCTGGGGGCTCAACCCGCAAGCGCGCTGGTACGCGATGGCGCTGACAAACAGCGCGATGAGGGCGGGGCGCAGCTCGCCGCCGCGCGCCAGCGCCGCGGCCGTGTCCTGGTAGCACTGGTGCTTGGCCAGGCAGTTGAAGGTGCCGAGGTAC
>CAZORB010000314.1:0-2257 GCA_964581825.1 uncultured Bordetella sp. | reverse complement strand
CGCTCACGCTGGACGGCGCCCGTGGTGAGCTGCTGCAGGCCAGTGCCAAGATCACCCTAGACATCTACGGCTTCGTTGCCATCAACGGCAACTTTGCCATTGATAAGGGCGAAGACGAGGTGCTGCTGGGCGACGCCCAGTACGACGCTGACGGCAAGCTCGTCAAGCCTGCAAGCGCGGTGCGCGTGGACGCCCTTCGAATCGGCGCGAGCAATGTCAACGCGTTTGTAGGCGTGGGCGGCGGCTATGAGGCAAGCGGTGCCCTCAAGGCTGGGGCAACCGGTGTATCGCTCTCGGGAACGGAATTCGGCCTGGCCATTTTGAACGAGCGCCTCACGGGGCTCGAACCGGCCGGAACCAAGCCCCGTTCATGGACCGGCTTCCAGGCGGCTGCAACCTCGGCCAGTTTCACGGGCGTCGATGGGCTCACGCTTTCGGTCGATACGCTCACGGTTGAAGTCAACCGTCAGGCCGCCGATGGAACCCTGGTCGATTACAAGGCGCGCGGCCTCGAGATTCAGACCGGTACGCGGCTTGAACCGTCCAGCCTCACCCTGTCGATGGATGCCTCCGAAGGCCAGCTACTGCGCGCTCGCGGCAACCTCACGCTCGATGTCTTCGGATTCGTGCAGGCCGCAGGCGGATTTGGCATCGAGAAGAAAATCGGACAGGTGAATCTGGCCGACAACCCGGCAACCACCGATAAGGACGAGTCTGCCAGCGCGGTCAACGTTGACATGCTGCTGATCGGCGGCAGCGAGCTGACGGCATTCGCGGGCGTCAATGGCGGCCAGGCGAACGCCACCGGGCTTACCTTAAGCGGCGTTAACCTGGGGCTGGCGCTCTACACCGAGCGGCTTGCGGCGGGCAGCAGCGCTACACCGCGCAAATGGACTACCGCCCAGGCCTCGGTTGATTCGGCGGCGTTTGCGGGTGTCGATGGTCTGACGATTCGCGTCGATACCCTTGCGGTAGCGGTCAATCGAATGGCTGCGGACGGCACTGTCGTTGACTACAGCCTCGATCCCGCCAAGTCCGACGGCACTCGCCGCACTGCGGTCACGGTTCTGACCGGGCCTACCTCTGATCTGACGTTGACGCTCGATGGCCGGCGCGGCGATCTGCTCGAGGCAAGCGGCCGACTGACGCTTGATGTCTTTGGCTTTGTGCAGGTGTCGGGCGAATTCGCGATCGAGCGTGCACGCGCGCCGATCGAGCTCGCCTTGGCTGATGGCACCACGGTGAGCGCACGCGCCCTCAGGCTGGGCGCTTCCGATCTGAGGGCCTTCGTCGGCGTGGCCGGGGGCACCGAAAACGCGATCGGGTTCGAGGTGGCAGGCGTCGAATTTGGTCTTGCCATGTATTCGCATGCGACCGACCAGACCCGCAGCTGGACCAGTCTGCAGGCCAGTGCCCGCAGCGCGGCGCTCGTCGGTATTGATGGTCTGGTGGTCTCTGGCGACACGCTCAACATCGAGGTAAACCGCGCTGCGAAAGAGGGCGATGCGGTTGTTGATTACGGCTTGAAGGATGCAGCCAACCCGTCGGCAGGACGCCGCACTGCGGTTGCCGTTCGCACCGGCATTACCAGTCAGATCAACCTGTCGATGGACGGGGCGCAGGGCCGCCTGCTCCGCGCTTCCGGCAATCTCACGCTTGACGCTTTCGGGTTCTTCCAGGCTTCGGGCGGCTTCGGAATCGAGAGCCGCGACGAGAACTTCTGGCTGAACGACGGAGTCATTTCGGAAGACCCGACCAAGGCGAAGGCGCCCACTGAAATCCGGGGCCGGATGCTCACGATCGGCGGCAGCGGCATCGATGCCTTTGCGGGGGTGGGTGGCGGCACCAGCGGTGCGATGGGTCTGCGGCTTCAAAACGTTGACTTCGGCGTTGCCCTGGTCACTGAAATTCCGGTCACCACGGGCGCGACAGCCCGTGAATTCTCCACCGTCAAGGCACGCGCGGGCTCGGTGGGCTTTGTGGGGCTCGATGGTTTTGACATCAGCGCAACCGACCTGGCGGTCGAGATCAATCGCGGCGTCAAGGGAACGGGCGGAAATCCGGATGTCGTCATCGACTATGGAATCCAGCAGATCGATGTACTCGCCGGGCCGTCCAACACAGTCACGCTCGACGCTGATGGCTCCCTGGGTGAACTGACCCGAGCTGCGGGCAACCTGAAGATCGATGTGTTCGGGTTCGCGCAGCTGCAAGGCAACCTCGCGTTCCAGAAGTCCTCGGCCACCGTGAAGCTTGC
>CAZORB010000313.1:0-2259 GCA_964581825.1 uncultured Bordetella sp. | reverse complement strand
GATGGCCGGCGAGCGAAAATGAATCCCCCACATCAATCTCGAAGTGGCCCGATGCACGGATCAGAGTTCCCTGGCTGGCCCGGAAGTCCAGTGTCTTGAAGGCATCAGGGCTACCGACGCTCGCGCCAGTGGGGACCTGAAGCGGCGTCGCGTGATCGACCACCGATCGGTCGCTGCCGATGTTGAGCTGCAGCGCCAGTTCGCCTGCACGAATATCCACCAGCGGCAGACCAATCTGCTCAGCTGTCTTCGCGCTCGCCGACAGACTCAGCCACGCGCGCGGCGCGCCGCTCGGCACCGCTACGACTTCCTCGTACAGCGCAAGGCCAACGTCCAGCCCGGTCAGCTCGAACCCGGCCGCCAGCGGATTGGTAGCCTCTTCAGTCAGGTTGCCATCGTGGTCGGTATCGAGCCGGTAAGGCCCCCCAAGACCCACGAACGCATTCAGATCATGACCGCCAATCAGCCAGCGCGCGCTGTCCACCTCGCCCGTAGAGGTGGTGATGGTCTCCGGCGTCGTGCTCAGCACAAAGGTGCCGTCAACGGTCAGGAAATCGGACGCCTTGAGCGTCATGCCTGCGACGCGCGACTTACCCCAGCCAAAGTAATGCGAGTTGAAGAGCGAGCCCAGCGCGGTCAAAGCCGCCTCATCGTGCGCCGTAATCGACAGCAGTTCAGCCCCAGGCCGCTTAACTGACCTGACCTCAATCACGCGGGTCGCATCGCGCGGGGTGTCGAACACTTTCAGAAATTCGCTGCCCGCAGCAAATCCAAACAGGCCGCCGCCCTCGTGGAAGTGACCATCGATCGCGCCCGCCGACAGCAGCTCGAAGCGATCGCCAAGTTTCGGCACCACGCCCGACGCAAGCTTCAAATCGAAGGCGCTATTAGCCAGCAGGTGCAGCGTTCCCGAGACCTCGAGCCGGTCATTCACCCCCACAGACTGCGCGTGAAGCGCCAGGCGTTGGCCGGCCGCGATCGTCTGATTACCACTGATGATGAGCTTGCCCGGTCCGCGCTCGCCCACCACGCCGCCCAGGCTGAACGTGCCCGCGGCGTCCTCGCCCTGCTGATCGACAATCCTCAACCCTGCCTGCGCATTGACCGCCACATTGCCGAGTGAACGCACATGGTCAGTCATGAGGAGCGGCTGATCGGCAGGCCTCACCAGGTTGACCGATTGATCGGCCGTCAGGCGGATGAGCCCGTCAACGGCACTCACCTGCCCTTCGATCGACAGCACGGCCTGGCTGGTTTCGTTGGTCGCACTCAGCTCCACGCCAGCACGACCCATCGCAATGACCCGCGCTGTCGGCGCAACCGCCAGCGTGCTCCCCTGCACCGCGAGGCTGATGAGGCCCCGGTCAGTGCTCTGCAGACCGAGGGTGTCATCGATTCGGCGAACCGTGACATCGCCCTTCGCATTCAACCGGATGTTGCCGGCCGCTTGCGCGGAGAGCGTAGCGGTGGCCAGATCGAGTGCATTGGCGGAAAGGCCTTGCGAACCGACCAAGCCCGCACCCTGCACGCGCTCGCCAATGGCTTCGCTCGCCATGATGCGAATCGATCCCGCAATCAGATCAGCATCGTCGGCCCCGAACGGATCTGCATCTGTGATGGAACCCGCCCGTGCGCGAAGCGTCATCACGCCGCTGCCCGCATCGAGCCGACGAAGCTCGATACCTAACCCGGCGTCAACGTCGATCACCCCGCCTGCTGCATTAAGTACCGCGGTGCTGACACTTGCCCCGAGCCCCTGAAGTACCGAGCCTCTCAGCGACTGCAGCGACAGCGTGCCGCCCTGGGTCGTCAGGGTCGCCCCTGCGGTCTGGGTGAGCGCACCGCGCCCGGTCAAGCTCACAGCACCGCCATTTGCGGACACCGTTCCACCCAGGGACAGATCGCCGCGCGAGCGCAACAGGATCGCACTGTTCGGGCCACTTGCCGCGATGCCGCTCCCCGCAACCAACACCGAACTTTGAGTATCGAGGTAGACGCCGCCCGAGGCGCTTGCCTGAAGCTGCGTGGTCTTTATCTCCAGCGTCTGGCTGGGGCTCAGCCCCAGGCCACCCCCTGTTGCAGCGATCTGCACACTCGCGGCCTGAAGGTCGGCGCGTCCACCGGGCGTGAGGCCCAAAACGTTTCCTGATTGCGTGACCAGACTGGCTGCGCCGGACGCCACCAGCGAGTTCAGTCCGAGATTTCCGGACTGTTCGTTCAGGTACAAGGACCCACTGACGCGGCCACCTACGCTGTTGA
>CAZORB010000312.1:0-2260 GCA_964581825.1 uncultured Bordetella sp. | reverse complement strand
GATTGCTGACTGAAATAATTACCACCCACAGCATTCCTGTTGCAATGGAGAAGTCTCGTTTTGCAATGCAAAACTCTTTTAGTGTAGCCGAGGCTAACAATGAAAAATTCCGATGGACGCAGACAAAACGGCTACTTTTCAGGCATGCAACAAAAGATATTTTGTTAAGCGAAAACAGGGCTGAATGCAGCGTAGTAACTCGGGTAACGCCAAAGATTTTTCCAATCAAAATTGCTGAAGATACCTTTTTACGAATCAATGACAGAACTTTTGTTGAGAACGAAATAATTCAGCCCCGCAACCAAGCTCTCATCAGCGTAGATAGCGATAATCTAATTCGCAAAGTAAATAGTGACGAGTTTGCATATAGCCACGCTCTTGAAACAGTCAATAAAGTAACTGGACGCAAGCGTTCGCTTTACTTTTATCCTGTGACCAATTTACAGGAAATTAGCCAGTTTCAGGCTGACATTGATGATGACATAACTGGCGATGCGTTGTGGGGCGGCTATGTGGACAAGCTATGGCTGGAATTTCTGCATGCCAGATTTGTTAGTAGTTGGCTCGCACAGGAGGGCGAAAAATACAATCACTCAAAAAACAAAGTCGCTCAAATATCTTTCAATAAAGCCAAATTGGATTTTCAATTTTTTGGTGAAAATGGGAATTTTGGTAAGAACAGGGAGTTCGATGTTTCCAAAACAGAGCGATGGTCACAGAGCCACAAACTGCCTGTCGCTACACGAGATTTGATGCCAGTCCTACATGGCATTTGCAACATGGATGTAGTTGGGCAGGTAGCGATATATGGTTACCAGTCTGCAGTCCATTTTGAATTTCGGACTGATTTAGCAAACTACCAAATCGCAATACCCGCCACTGACTATAAAGGCAAGCGTAAAAAAGCGGGCTTTACTGGATATAGAGGTGAAGTATGACTATTGACTTAACGCCTCGCTGGGACGAGTTTGCAATCTATCTTCCATCCATACAGCATGGGTTCGCAAAAGATGTTCGTTCGCAGCGTCCACCGAAAAATCGGGTTTTTCCTGCTGGGCTGAAGATGAGTGACTTGGATTTCATCAATCCAAAAAGCAAACTCTGGCATTACGGCTACGCCCTTTATAGTGCTGGTCAGTTTACTGACTTAAGGAATATAGACTGTGCCGTTACTAACCGTGATGAAAGAGTAAAAATACTTGGCGACAGCGGTGGCTTTCAAATTGGTAAGGGCTCATTCAAAGCTTTGCAGCATCTTAAAGACTGCAAGACGGGAGCTGAAGTCTGTGATGCATGGCGGTATGCTGACGATGTCCGCCACTTTATTGTCAGCTGGCTTGAAACCCATACCGACTATGCAATGACAATCGATATGCCTTTGTGGGCGAAGCTTCCTGAAAATTCACATACACCGTTCCATAAGTGCACAACCGATGAGCTCATTGCATTAAGTGTCGAAAATCTTAAATACATCCAAAGCAATCGACGGGGTAATACTAAGTGGCTAAATGTTATTCAAGGCACTAATGCGAAAGACAGTATCAAGTGGTGGAAAGCCGTAAAAGACTTTAAGTTTGATGGCTGGGCGATGGCAGGAAGTGTTGGCTGGCGTGGTATCAAAGGTGACAAGAAGAATGGCATTGACGGGAAAATGGGCATTCTCACCTTGCTTGAGATGCTGCTAATCATGCGGGATGATGGTGCTTTTGATGGTGGCAATGACTGGATACATATGCTGGGAGTCTCGCACCCGGTCTGGGCTGTTTTGTTCACGGCGATGCAGCGAGGTATCCGCAAGCATTGCAATGAAAAAACGCGGTTTAGCTAGGATAGTGCCAGCCCTTTTCAGCTTGGTGGAAAATACCAAAAGGTAGCAAGATATCCAAAATTTGGACGCCGCATGGACAGCTGGTCAATTTCAGCCCATATCGGTCCTGTCAACTCAGACTATAGTAAACATAGTACTAACTTACAGTTTCCATTTTTATCGCCCATTGCAGAGCATTTCAAACTCAGCGACATAAATGTCACTCCACAAGCAGGCAGTAAAGCGTTTTTCGACACAGTATCTGGGCATATCCTAACCAACCATAACTTGTATGTGTATACCCGCTCGCTGCTTGAGGCTAATGAAATCTTGGCGATGCGTCCCAGCGAATCAGATTCTGCTGCACCAAAACCGCTGATTGACAGCTGCCAGTTCATCGAGGAAATTTTTGGCGAAACCAACTGGAAGCGTAGCTTGAAAAGGGAAACGACT
>CAZORB010000311.1:0-2268 GCA_964581825.1 uncultured Bordetella sp. | reverse complement strand
GGAATTGCGTGAGGTGGGGTCCACCTGCGGGAACGGGAAGGCCAGCCATGTCACGCAGGGTCATCCACGAGCGATCTGTTCGGTAGACGTCGTCAAGATCGAGACGCGTTTCCTCGAGGAATTCAGACAGTGACGGAACCTTGTGAACGCTGAGGCGCTTGAGCTCCTCAGCCTGCTGACGTTGCGAGCTCGGAATGGCTCGCCGAAGTGAGTTGAGGACGCGGGAAGCTGGTAGCGGATCAAGATGCAGTTGGCACCCTGCGGGCAGGTAGGGGAAGCCCGCCTCAACTGCTTTCACAAGTTCGGACCGGTCTCCGCCAAGGAGAGCTCGGTATCGCAGATCAAAGCGGAAGTCGTCCACCTGAGCGCCAATGAAGTCCAGCACGAGACAGGAATCCTTGCCAAGGTCGCGCCGAAGGCCACGCCCCAACTGCTGCAAGAAGACGGTTGCACTCTGAGTCGGTCTCATGAGAAAGATCGTGTTGACTTCGGGTAGGTCGACCCCCTCAGACAGCACATCGACGCTGAAGATCGCGCGAATGCGGCCTGCCCGCAGATCGTTGAGTACTTGTCTTCGTTCGTCAGCTCGCACCGCGCCGCTGAGGACCGCTGATGGCATGCCGGCGTCCGTAAAGGCCTTAGCCGTGAACTCGGCATGGCTGACACTCGCGCAGAATCCAAGGGCCTTCATGCTCTCGAGGTCGGGAACTAGCCGCTCCACCTCTTGGAGAACCCGTGTCGCCCACCGACCGTCGTCGATGAACGCCTGGCCAAGGGCCTCCGGCTCGTACTCGCGACCGCGGCGAGGGACGGATCGGAGGTCGCTACCGTCATCGACTCCGTAGTAGATGAACGGGACCAGCCTCTGCTGCTCAATTGCGTCCCACAGGCGCAACTCCACAGCGATGCGGTCGTCAAACCAGTGAAGAATGGACTGACCATCCATGCGCTCGGGGGTTGCTGTGAGGCCGAGGAGTTCTCTGGGCTCTACTCGCTCGAGGAGATTGCGATAGGACTCGGCTGCCGCATGGTGGAACTCGTCGACAATAACGACATCGAAGTAACCATCGTCAATGGCTGCAAGGCCGCTGGCGGAAATGCTCTGAATGGATGCGAAGACATGGTTGAAGTCACGGGGCCTGTGTCCGCCCACCCAGAGCTCTCCAAAACTCGGATCGCGAAGGACCTGACGAAACGTATCCATTGACTGCTGAAGGATTTCCTGTCGGTGGGCCACGAAGAGCAGTCGGCTCGAACCCAACGACTGGCGGAGGCTCT
The DNA here is from genome assembly GCA_964581825.1 of uncultured Bordetella sp. Classification (GTDB taxonomy): domain Bacteria; phylum Pseudomonadota; class Gammaproteobacteria; order Burkholderiales; family Burkholderiaceae_E; genus SYIM01. The sequence goes on along the minus strand of CAZORB010000311.1, from coordinate 990 downwards.
TGTAATCAAAGGCTGAAAGGACGGTCTTGCCGGTACCCGTGGCCGAGACGACGAGATTTCGATGGCGCCCATTCTGGCGGCTGAGTTGCAGTTGCTCGAGCATGCGGCGCTGGAATGGATGGGGTGCAATGTCGAAGCTCACAAGCCGTGTACTGGTCTGATCATCAGGCCTACGGGTGCGTTCCTCGAACTCGTCTGGGTCATATGGAACGAAGTCTCCACCGGTCCAGTAGGACTCGAACACCGCCGCGAGTTTGGCGACCGATTCTGGATTGCGCGCGGCAGATAGTCGCAGGTTCCATTCCAGACCGGTTACCTGTGCCTGATAGGTCAGGTTGGAGGATCCGACATAGGCAGTGGAAAGACCTGACGTGCGATTGAACAGCCAAGACTTGGCATGTAGTCGCGTGCTGGTCTGGTCGTAGCTGACTTTGATCTCTGCCCCCTGGTCAGCGAGGAGGTCGAGCGCGCGCCTCTCGGTCGAGCCGGTGTACGTGGTCGTGAGGACCCGAAGCCTGCGACCCGCTGCTATGTGTTCGCGGAGCTGCCCTAGTAGGGGCCGAATCCCCGTCTGGCGAATGAACGCGACCAGAACATCAATCGAATCCGCAGTCGGGATCTCGCTTGTGAGCTGGGCTAGAAGAGTGGGCTCGCCTCGCGCGCCTGTGAGCAGCGTCGTATCGAGGAGAGGCGTGAGAGGTGACGGAGCGTGAGCCCATTGGCCATCAGGCATAAGCCGACCGATGGACCTGAGAACTGCGGGAGGACTCTCCAATAGGTCATCCGCGTCCACGGCCGGGGAGTGCTGCATGAGCAGTTGCGTGATTGCCCGCACGATCTCTGGGCCCGCCTGAGCTCGCTCTTCGTCGCTGAAGTCAGCCAGTGCGCGGCGTAGGAGTTCGTTCACGAGCAGGGCCAGACGATCTGGTAGATCTGCCGGATCGATTGGACGCGAACGGGTTGCTGGCTCGGGTAGCTCGTTCAGTCGGT
>CAZORB010000310.1:0-2294 GCA_964581825.1 uncultured Bordetella sp. | reverse complement strand
GGCAGCTTCAGCAACGTCCGCCTGCAGGAAGGCGCGCCGGGTCAGAGCGAAATCCAGCAGGTCGAGGTTTCGCCGAACGGTGCATCGGGCAGCTTCACCCTTGCGCTTTCGCACGGCGGCAAGACTTACACGACCACGGGTCTGCAGTTTGGCGCGAACGCGGCTGCCGTACGCTACGCACTCAATACCGCCCTGGGCAGCGCCGGCAGCGTCGAGGTTGCCTCAGGGGGCGCCAACGTTTATCGCATCACCTTTGGCGGCAAGCTGGTCGGGGTGGATGTCGCGCCCCTCACTGTCAATCTCAACAGTCAGTCGAATGCACCGTCGGGAAGCTTTACGCTCAGTCTTGGCGGCCAGACAAGTGCCGCCGTGGCGTATGACTCCGACGGCGCGGTGCTCGCTGCCAGCGTTCAGGCGGCGCTGCGTGCGCTTTCATCGATTGGTGCCAGTGGCGTCACGGTTACTTATAACCCGGCTGCCAGCAACGGGACGCAGATCGGGCTCGATCTGACCTTCTCCGGATCGCTCGCGCAACGCAACATCGATTCGCTGGGCGTTGTCCAGACTGGGCTTAGCCACGCCAGCGTCACCCAGTCCACCGTCACACAGGGCGTGGCGGGCGTCGCACAAGTCCAGTGGGTGGGGGCAGGGTCAGAGGCCATCGCCAAGGGCTTCAAGCTGTCGCTCTCCTATCAGGGGAAGGTCTACACCACCGGCGCCATTGCAGGGGGCGCTACCGAAGCGGCGATCCAGGCGGCCGTCAACCAGGGCTTCGCTGAAGTGACGGGTCTGAGCCCCACGGTCAAGTTGCTCGGCAGTGACACCTTCAACATCACGTTCGGTGGTGCGCTATCAGGCACTACCTTCAATCCGCTGACACTGCAAGTGGTGGGGGCCAGCGCACCGCCTGCCAAGGGTAGTGGTGTGTTTTCGCCAAATAGCACCGCTGCCAACGTCGCGAGCATGCGCCAGGCGTATGCGTCGCTGCTCAATACGAGCATCAGCAATATTCAGGTCGACCGTGATTTCAGCTTTACGGGCGGCGAACGGTATCGCATCAGTTTCATCGGGGCGCTCGACAAGACCAATATCCGCGATGGGATGATCGCCTTCAGCACGGCGCTCAACTACGACATCGTGCAAGATGGTGCGGCTGCGATCGCCGAAGTCCAGTCGCTCAAGGTCGACCGCAGCGGCAGCACCGCTGGCAGTTTCCGATTGGCGCTGTCGCATGGTGGCAAGACTTATATCACCGCGTCGATCGCCTTCGGCGCCACCGCGCAGGTTCTTCAGGACGCGCTGCGCGCGGCGGTAAGCGGGTCAACCAGCCTCGGTTCGCTTGGCACCATCACGGTCAGCGCCACCGCCGCCGATCAATACCGAGTGACCTTTGGCGGTGCGCTCACCGGGGTCAATGTCCAAGAGCTGTCCGCTGCCGCGGTATCGGTTGATCCTCAACTCCCCAGCGGCACCTTCAAGATCTCGGTGGAAGATCCTGCAGTCGAGCGTCTCAGCACAGCAGTCACCTACAGCAGCACACCCGCCACGCTCCGCGCAAACTTGCAATCGGCGCTTGAAGGGTTGTTTGGCGCGGGCAACGTTCAGGTCGATATCGACACCGCAGAAACGGCGGGACGGAACCAGGCGTTCCTGCTGAAGTTCAGAGGCACGCTCGCCAAGGTCGACGTCGCTGACATTACCAGCCACTTCGATACGCTGTCGCTGGGGCGTGTCTCGCCCTACAGCGTCACCCAGGGCGCCACTCGCATTGCTGAGGTTCAAGCGGTTCGCCTCACGAGCCCCGCTGCCGATATCAGCTACACACTCACGCTGGCCCATGGGGGCCAGACCGCGACGACGGCTACCCTCAGTGCATCCATGTCCCAGCCTGAGGCTCAGGCCGTCATCAGCTCGGCCATGACTGCGCTGAGCGCCAAGGTGGCAACTGCGTCGGGCAAAGCCTTCAGCGCGTCGGCTGCGCTCAAGTTCTGGGGCGGCAAGGCGCTCGAGCTCGAATTTGGTGGTGATCTGCTGGGCGTTGATGTCGTTCCAGTCACCGTAGCCGAGGTTCCGAAAGCCTTTACGCCAACGGTTACGGTACTCGAGACTGGCTACACCGAGGTGACCCCGGCCAAGCCAATTCGTACGCTGGTGGTCGATTACAGCGTCGATTCCGCCACGACCAAGCGCCGCACTGAGCTTGATGTTCGGAACGGCGCGAAGAGCACGGACGTTTTCGCGCTCACGCTGGACGGCGCCCGTGGTGAGCTGCTGCAGGCCAGTGCCAAGATCAC
>CAZORB010000309.1:0-2297 GCA_964581825.1 uncultured Bordetella sp. | reverse complement strand
AACCGAAGCGTTCGCGGAATCAGCGGCGGATCGCGTCGATAGTCGAGCATGAAGGGAACTGGGCGATTGCCGCGAGCGATCTCAAGCAGGTCACGGAACCCACGGGTGGTGACCAGCGCGGTTTTTGCACCATTTCGCTGCAGCAACGTGTTGATGACATGGGTGGTGCCGTGCTTGAGCACTCTCGCCTGATCCAGGCCCACGCCCGTTTCGGCCAGCGCATCCAACACACCGTCAACCAGGTTGTCATAACGGGTGAGCGATTTGCCATAGCGCACCCGACGCTCAAGAGCGTCGTAAACGGCAATGTCGGTAAAGGTTCCGCCTGTATCGGCGGCGACCAGGTAGCGCATCAGGCAATCTCCAGGAGGGGCGGAATCATGCTGCAGAGTGCGGAGCATTTCGCACTGCTGCCTGATTGGCCAGCCGGTATTCCGTTTTGAGCGGCGAGCATGCGTCACGCTAGCCAGGCCACTTGCGGTGGTTACAATCTCGTCTCTCTTGGAAGGACTCGCTCATGGCTCCTGTCATCATGCTTGCCCAGCTCAACGGCGCCTCGCGCGAGGAATTCGCCCGTCTTTTGGACGGCACGTATGAACACTCCCCGTGGATCGCCGCGCATGCCTGGGAGAAGCGACCGTTTTCGAGCGTTGCAGCCTTGCAGCAGGCCCTTATTGCGGCAGTTCGCGACAGTAGCCGCGAACAACAGCTTCAGCTGATCCGGTCGCATCCCGAACTGGCTGGCAAAGCCATGGTCGCGAAAACGCTTACCGCTGAATCCACCCATGAACAGGGCAAGGCAGGGCTGACCCAATGCACGCCCGCCGAGTTCGACCTGATTCAGTCGCTCAACGCGCGCTACAACGAAAAATTCGGTTTTCCGTTCATTCTGGCGGTCCGCGGCCCGCGCGGTGCCGGGCTGGGAAAACGCGCCATCATCGAGGCGTTCCAGCGCCGAGTGAACAACCATCCTGATTTCGAGTTTGCCGAGGCGCTGCGCAACATTCACCGAATCGCGGAAATCCGCCTGGATGACAAATTCGGTACCGAGCCCACGCTCGGTCATCAGGTCTGGGACTGGGCCGAGGCGCTCGCCCAACACAGCGACCCGGGCTTCGCAGAGCAGGGTCAACTCACCGTGACTTACCTCACCGATGCCCATCGGGCCGTAGCCCGTACGCTCTTCGATTGGATGAAATCAGAGTGTGGCTTCGATGAGGTGAGCATTGATGCGGTAGGTAATGTTGTCGGCGTCTATCACGGCACCGATCCCAATGCCCGACGGCTGATGACGGGCAGCCACTACGACACGGTGCGAAACGGCGGCAAATACGACGGACGACTCGGAATTTTGGTTCCCATGGCCTGTGTGCGCGAGCTCTCTCGAGCAGGCAGGCGCCTTCCCTTTGGAATCGAAGTCGTTGGCTTTTCTGAAGAGGAAGGGCAACGCTACAAAGCCACTTTTCTCAGCTCAGGCGCGCTCACCGGTCAGTTCAATCCCGCCTGGCTAGACCAGCAGGATACAAACGGCATCACGATGCGGCAGGCCATGGAGCAGGCGGGTTTGCGCCCGAACGATATCGCCTCGCTTAAACGAAATCCAGACAGCTATCTGGGATTTGTAGAAGTTCATATCGAACAAGGCCCGGTTCTCAACGAGCTCAACCTCCCGCTTGGCGTTGTCACCTCGATCAACGGCAGCGTCCGCTACCTGGGTGAAGTCATTGGCATGGCCAGCCATGCGGGCACCACACCCATGGACCGACGCCGAGATGCTGCGGCAGCGATGGCCGAATGGATGGTCTTCGTCGAGCACCGCGCTCAGGCGGCGCCCGACCTGGTTGCCACGGTGGGCATGCTTGAGGTTCCGGGTGGCTCGATCAACGTGGTGCCGGGGCGCTGCCGATTCAGTCTCGATGTCCGCTCAACCACCGACCCGGTCCGCGATGCCTGTGCCTCAGATATTTTGTCGGCACTCCAATCCATCTGCGACCGCCGGGGGCTCAGCTTTCGTGTTGAGGAAACCATGCGCGCTGCGGCGGCCCCCAGCCACCCCGCCTGGCAGCAGCGCTGGGAGCGCGCGGTCAGCTCGTTGGGACTTCCGGTGTTTCGAATGCCAAGCGGCGCAGGCCATGATGCGATGAAGCTGCATGACGTGATGCCCCAAGCCATGCTTTTCACGCGCGGCGAAAACGCAGGCATCAGCCATAACCCGCTCGAGTCCACCAACAGCCACGACATCGATCTCACGATCAAGGCCTTTCAGTTTCTTTTAAGCGATCTTTCCGCCAGCGCCG
>CAZORB010000308.1:0-2309 GCA_964581825.1 uncultured Bordetella sp. | reverse complement strand
AAACGCCAGGGCTGGCAAAACGATCAGGTTCTGGTGGTCTCTGAACATGACCAACGTCTGGATTGGGTGGAAAGGCAGTTCGTACGACAGTTGGGTGAACGCCTGTACGGCAATGGAGGTAAGCGCCATGGCTGAGGTGATTACCGAATGGACCATCGAGGAGGTAGCAGCCCGGTTTGCCGAGGCAGCAGAGGTCGCGCACCGTCTGCCGTGCGTGAGGCCCGCTGGCCATTTCAATCCCTGGTTGACGCTCGCTCTGCAAGTCTCCGAGCGTTATCCCGACTCCGAGCGCCTGTACCGACCGCTACCGCCCAGCCCGGAGGCGATTGAGCGGATGCTTGAGACGATGCGCTGGATTCAGTGGCTGGAGGTCGAGCAGCGTCATCTGGTGTGGATGCGTGCTAATCGGCATGAGTGGCAGGTGATTGGCAGGCGCTTTGCCTGTGATCGAAATACGGCGTCGCGGCGCTGGAACAAGGCGATCGCGACCGTCGTGAAGAGACTGGCTGAGGTGGAGTAAGGTCGAAGGCCTCGATGAAGCTGGGACCTCGATGCATCGCCTCAACGCAAACTCTTTCTGCGTGTTTTGAAGCGTATAAGAGGCATTCAGGTGTTAAGTGCGGTCGTGCGCGGCGATTGAGTTGCAATTGGCGTGCAGCATCTAGCCCGGTTTGGGCGTACAGTTTCAGCTACCGTCAGGACAGAAGCGATCCCGGTCAACAACGCATGAAAGCGCCAGAAAACCGACGGATCTGACGCAGCTGACGGGTCCTTCCTGGCGACTAAGCAAAGCGGGGGGCGACAGCGCGCCACTCCCCTAGCGTCAGGGTGCGAACCAAGGTTCGCTGCGTGCGCGGTTCGCGCGCGCCAGGTACGCGCTGAACTTATTCAACGTCCTGACTCAACCCGCCGGCGCAGACGCAGGCAGGCGCGATAACGACCTCTCTCACAATGGACCCAAGCGGAGCCCCGCGGTGACGGCATCCTGGATTGCAGACACGATCGAGCAGTGGCCGGCAGCCAGGCTCGTGCCCTATGCGCGGAACTCGCGCACCCATTCGGACGCCCAGATTGCGCAAATTGCCGCATCGATCGCTGAGTTCGGTTTCACGAACCCGATCCTCGCTGGCAGTGATGGAGTGATCGTTGCGGGCCACGGCCGGCTCGCGGCTGCGCAGCGGCTGGGCCTCGAGCAAGTACCGGTCGTCGTGCTCGACCATCTGACCCCGGTTCAACGCCGGGCGCTTGTGATCGCGGATAACCGGATCGCCGAGAACGCCGCCTGGGACGATGAGATGCTGCGCGTGGAACTTCAGTCCCTGCAGGATGACGGCTTCGATCTGGACATCACTGGCTTTGACGCTGATGCACTCGCCGAGATTCTGCTCGGTGAGGAGTCAAGTACTGAGGGTCAGACCGACGATGATGAGGTACCCGAACTCACGGAGACGCCAGTCTCGAAGCCTGGCGATATCTGGATCATGGGTAAGCACCGTTTGCTATGCGGTGATGCGACCGATCCTGCGAGCTACAAGAGGCTGATGGGTGAATCTGTGGCGAATATGATCGCGACAGATCCGCCTTATAACGTCGACTATGCAAATAGCGCGAAGGACAAGATGCGCGGTAAGGATCGGCCGATCCTGAATGACAATCTGGGAGATGGCTTCTATGACTTCCTGCTCTCTGCATTAAAGCCGATGCTTGCGCACTGCTCGGGGGCTGCCTATATCGCTATGTCCTCGAGCGAGCTCGATACGTTGCAAAAGGCGTTTCGCGCGGCCGGTGGCAAGTGGTCGACCTTCATCATTTGGGCGAAGAATACTTTTACGCTTGGCCGAGCCGACTACCAGCGGCAGTACGAACCGATTCTCTATGGTTGGCCTGAGGGGCAGACCCGACACTGGTGCGGTGACCGTGATCAGGGGGACGTCTGGAATATCAAAAAGCCCCAGAAGAACGACCTTCACCCGACCATGAAGCCGGTGGAACTGATTGAACGCGCGATTCGTAACTCGAGTCGCCCAGGCGACGTTGTGCTCGATCCCTTCGGTGGATCGGGGACGACGCTGATCGCTGCCGAGAAATCTGGTCGGACTGGCTGGCTGATCGAACTCGATCCTAAGTACGTCGATGTGATCGTTCGCCGCTGGCAGGAGTGGGCGGACGAAGAGGCCACCCGCGAAGCGGATGGCGTGACGTTCAACAGCCTGATTGCGAATCAGGCCAATCGGTAAACGCGTTTGGCTCCCTTGATCTTTTCAGATGAGATTTCGAGGCCCAGTCGCTTTTTGAAAGTGCCGGCAAAG
>CAZORB010000307.1:0-2310 GCA_964581825.1 uncultured Bordetella sp. | reverse complement strand
CCCTGCTTCATCCTGTCGAGCGCAGCGAAGACATCACTCACCGTCAAAAGGCGGTTCTCCACCATCGCGCACATAAGGCCAATGGTGCCCATGACCGGGACCTGTTCCTTGCCGGCAACCACGCGCAAATTGGCGTCTCCGGTGAGGAGCGTGCAGGACTCCTGCTTGGCCAGCGCGAGGGCAAGGTAATCGTTGTGGCTGGGCTTGGGGCCGTTTTTCGCCGGTAGCGTCTGGTGATACCGTGCGGGCAAGTTCTCGGCGTACCGCACGAAGTCTCCGGTAACCTCCATGATCTGCAAACCGAGATCTTTGAGGCCAGGACTCCCCGGCTCGATTTCTTCGTAATACAGCAGATCCGGTATGCCGAACTGCATCGGAAGCCGAAAGAGCGTTTCCATCAACGCCCCCGCTTCCATGTCGATCAAGATGTTCGCGTCACTGATGAGCAACCGCATCCGAAGATTCCAACTGGCGTTCTTTGTGGAAGCGCATCATCGGGATGCCCAAGAGTTCGGCGGCCTTGCCTTCGGAGATGTACTGCTCGGCCAGCGCGCGATAAACCAGCTGATCGAATAGCCGCGGATGCTCAATTGGCAGCGGGTCGCCGGGCTCGTTCTTACGCCAGCCTTTGGCAGAAAAACGCTTGAGCATCGAGAGGTGGGCAGACTCGGTGATCACGCCACACTGTTTGGCACGTTGCAGACATCCGGCCATCGACAGCCCGAATTCATGTTTCAACGCATAGAGCTCCTGCCATTCCAGAGCGTGGCGACGCTGCCCAAGGAGCTGATAAACCGCAACCCGCGGCGCGAGGAACGCGCCTGCGAAACGGTCGCAGGCTTTCTCCTCATCCAGTCCGTCAGCCAGCCGCCCCTCGAGCAACAGATGCCCAAGCTCATGCGCCAGCGTAAAGCGCTGCCGATCGCCGGGCCAGCGATTGGAAACCGCCACCACGGGATACTCCCGACCATCGTCCGTGCGAGCCTTGGCCGTGAGCCCGGAGAACCCTGGATGCTCCTCATCGATCACGATGACCAGTAAGCCCAGACCTTCGAGGGTGTCAGTCAGGTCCGCGATAGGGTTCATACCCAGCTGCCATGCATTGCGCACCTGGTCGGCGAATGTCTCGATCTCGTCGAGTGTGTTGATACGGTCCAGCAGCGCCTCCGGCGCAGCGAATGCAAAAAGCGGGCATTCAGGAAACGCGCCCAGCAACTCGACGCGCTTTTCCACCTGTTCGATGACCCTGATTTTCAGCGCATCTTGCGCAGCCTTTCCGAAGGCATTGGTCTTACGGAATTCGGGTTGGAGCAGCAGAACGGTGTGCGTGCGGAAGAAGTACTCGGTTCGGACTCCACAGGCGCGGGCCAGCTTCAGAAGTTGGGACGACGACGGCGTCATCAAACCTTTTTCGTACTTCTGGATGGCGTTGTGCGACACACCGACCTTCTCGCCCAAGGCGGCCAGCGTCAGGCCTGCCGCCAGTCGTGCTCGACGAATGCGATCTGCAATCATGACGCCTCCTTCAGGATTGGTTTAAAAACTTTATAATATTAACAAATTTTTAAACCATCCGAGAGGCTGACGAAGCGCCGCCAGAAGACAAGAGTAAATGGGCAGCGCCGTCATATTTGTGCGGACGGGTACTCATTCTGAATCGTTCAAGGAATGATTCGTACCGATTCAAATTCAGCGGTGCCATCAAGGGGGCGACTTGCTGCTGGTGGGTAAGTGCGCCGCAGCCGCATCCACATGCGGTCGCGAGCTTGAAAGGCACTCCACGAGATTAAGCGCTGTCAGCATCAGAAACTTCTCGGCCTCAGTGCGCACACTTGCCAGATCGTGATCGCGAAGGTGTCCGTAAACAAACGCCAGCAGGTGGCGTTCGGGGTGCTCATCAACGAATTTTGTAGTGGCCTCTTCAGCCAGATCGGTCGGCAATTCGGAGGTGGCTTGTAATCTCGCCGTGAGGCGCTCCAGGCATTTTTCCTGAAGATCGTCCGAGATAGAAGGCCAGACGAAGCCGCTTCGCTTCATGGCCTGGTGGCAAACCAACAAAATGTGTAACAACACTTCTACCTGCGCGATTCCGACACCCAGGCGGGGCAGCATCAGAACCGAGGCGAGCAGATTGGGCTGTGCGATGAAAATATCGTCGACCAGCCGAACCTTCTGCGTTGAGTCGATGTTCTCGATATCGATCGCCGCCTGGATCACGGTAGCCTGCGAAAAAATTTCCACTGCTCCTCCCGACGAAGTCGGCTTCGCTAGGTTAGCGCCGACACAAAACCGCGGCTCGTCGAGCCGAAC
>CAZORB010000306.1:0-2319 GCA_964581825.1 uncultured Bordetella sp. | reverse complement strand
TGTGGTGCCATCGAGAAACCGAGTCCGGCATCCACCCGGCGGTCAACCCGCACCACGTCTGCGCCCATGTCGGCAAACATCATCGCGCAGAATGGCGCGGGGCCGATTGCAGCAATTTCAAGCACCTTCAGTCCGTTCAAGACGCCCATGGTGTGTCTCATTCAAGGCTTGGTTTGGAGACTTAACTTTATCGCGTCAGGAGCGTCGGCACGCTCAAATCTTCCAGGCGGGGAGCGACCAGTGACGAACCATGGCGAGCGCCCGCAAGGAGGTGGCGACCGCCACGCACGCAGTTAGCGCAACCCAGGCAGGCGCCTCAAGCGCAGCAAGCAACAGATAAGCGAGCGTGCCCGCAAACGCGCATAAAGCGTAGGGGCGATGGTTGCGAAGGGTAGCGGGGATTTCATTACAGATCATGTCGCGGAGCACGCCGCCGAACACCGCCGTGACCACGCCCATCATGATCGACACCATGGGCGGCATTCCCAGCAGGTGCGCCTGATGAACCCCGGAGGCACAGAACAGACCGAGTCCGACTGCATCAGGCCACTCGATCATTCTTTCGGTGATCGCCACATGCCTGCGTCGCATGAATAGCAGTGCAGCCAGGCACAAGAGGAAAACGCCTGCGAGCGCATATTGCTCTCGCACCCAAAAGAAAGGCCGCTGGTCGAGCAGCAGGTCGCGGAGCGTTCCGCCGCCAAATGCCGTGAGAAAGGCCACCACGCATACGCCAACCACATCCATTCGTTTGCGTGCGGCTTCGATGATGCCCGACAGCGCAAATGCCGCGGTTGCGAGTAATTCAAGGGAGGTGAGTGCAACGGATCCCCACCACTGTAAGGGTTCCATCATGATTTCCGTTTTGGTTTGGGGCTCGCTTCGGGGGGCGAGGGCTCGCGCAGCACGCTGGCCATCAGCTGACGGATTTCGGGTAGCGCTAACGATTGTGATCGCCCGCTCAGGGTCACCAACGCAAAGCGTGCGTTGGCGTTTAATGCCGGGGTTACCGCGAGTTCGTGAAGAGCCGGTGCGGAGGCGCGAATCGCGAGCAGGACCGTATCGGACTGGCTGGTGACGTCGGTCAGATGCGAGATCTCGTCGCTGGTGAGCCGAACCATTTCATCGGGGTGCGCGCTATGGCCGTAGCGCTCCACCAGGACTCTTGCAAGCTCATCACTGAGCGGGGTGGACACGACGGGATAGTTCAACAGCCGATCGATTGTGACGCGCGACAGCTTGGTAAGCGGATGCCCCGGACGGCACATAAACGCGCCCCGCATTTCGAAAGCGGGCTCTATCTCGAGATCGGGCGCGGGGCGAAGCGACCGCGCGTCGACCACCATTGCATCGATAGTTCGCTCTCTAAGCATATGCGCGAGTGCATGCGTGTTGGCCCGCACGAGGTCTACGTGAAAGCGGGGGTGACAGCTGGCAAAGTGGCTGATGACAGGAGTGGTGAGCATGACTCCTGGCCCCGAGCTCAGGCCCAGCCGGAGGCGGCCTCCAGTCAATGCGCCCGGGCCGCCGCTGCTTTGCATCAGTTGCTCCGCGGCTTCCAGAAGCTGGCGCGCCCGCAGGAGCGCGTCGCGGCCGAAGGCAGTGAGTTCGATGCGCCGCCCAACGCGGTCAAAAAGCGGTCTGCCAAGTTCATCTTCCAGCGCACGAATACTGCGGCTAAGTGCGGGTTGGGTGAGATGGAGCAGCCCGCTGGCCCGAACGAAACTTCCTGCCTGGGCCAGCACGCTGAAGTGCTTGAGCTGAACGAGCGTAATCATATATGCACAAAATGTATAAATAGATGATTAGTTATGCATTAGACATCAACATTATGCCCGCTCAGAATCGATGGTGCCAAGACCTCGGATTCGCCACCAAACGCCGGCGCCTTTTCGCCGGAAACCTGTACGGGAGACTTCGATGACCTCATTTCTGAAGCGACTGCCCAGCCTGTTGGGCGCCCTCTTCGTTACCTGCACGGTGCAGGCGCAACCCTTTCCTGCCAAACCTGTGGTGCTGATGGTTCCGTACCCGGTGGGCGGCGTGTCCGACGTCATTGCGCGTACCCTCAGCAGCACGCTGGCGAAGCAGTTGGGCCAGCCGGTTGTGGTGGAGAACCTGGGCGGCGCAAGCGGCGGCATTGCCGCGCAGAAGGTGCTCAATAGCCCGGCTGATGGTTACATCATCTTCCAGGGCTCACCCAATGAACTGATTCTCGCCCCGCTTGCCAACGCGTCCATCAAGTACCGGAGTGAAGACTTTCGACTGGTCCAGATGATCACGGTGAATCCGCTGGTTATGCTGGCACGCAAAGATCTG
>CAZORB010000305.1:0-2345 GCA_964581825.1 uncultured Bordetella sp. | reverse complement strand
GCGAGCGGGGCTCAAGCAAACGCATTGGATGTGGTTCATCTTCCCGCAGCACCGTGCGCTCGGCAAAAGTCCAAGGGCAATCCGATTCGGGATTGAGTCGCTGGACGAGGCGCGGGCCTATCTGGCTCATCCGATTCTTGGGGCGCGTCTTCGCGAATGCACCGACGCGATGCTGGAAGCAGGGCCTGGTCTCACCGCCCACGATATCCTGGGATCGCCAGACGATCTGAAGTTTCAGTCGTGCATGACTACATTCACGCTGGCCGATCCGACCGACCACCGGTTCACACGCGCGCTGGAGCGTTTTTACGATGGGCGTCTGGATGAGCAGAGCGTCGCTCTGCTGACAGGCCGCTAACCCTTCCCTTTCAGGCGGTCACAAGCCCAGTCCACGGACATCCTCCAGATACGCGCACTGCAGACACGAGGAAGACGCCGAAGGCGGACGATCCGCCTCCAGGCACCGCCGCGATTCCATCAACGCATCTTCAACCCACGCATCACTGCCCTCATACGGAATCAGCTTCACGCGGAATCGCACTACGCCATCAAACCCTTCGGCTGAGCGATCGCCATTGCAGTAAACGAAGTACCCGGTGTTCGACACACTGAACCCGTTTTGCCGAAGCAGCCACTGGTATAACTCCATCTGCCGCTTGTAGCCCATCTGCCATTCGGCATCGAGCGTCACCTCTGCATCCTTCGCGGTGGCTTTGTAGTCAACGACGATCAGCTCGCCCATCTTCTGATCTATCCAGAGGTCGTCCACCGCACCCGTGACCTTGAACCCTGACGCCGCGTGCACGTGCTGAACGCCTTTGAAGTTCTCGCGCCACTCGTCGAGTCGCTCATGTGCAAACGGAATCGCGTTCAGGCCCGCCTGCTCCATGTAGGGGTGGGGGCGACCCAGCGCACGATACCGGTCGAACTCTTTCTTCAGCAGATGATCGACCGCCGAGTTGATGTTGAAAGGTGGCCCGCTGGGCGGCTCCACCCCAAGGCGACGGTCAAGGTAAAAGCAGCGTGGACAGCGAATGAAGTTCTCCAGCCGGCTACGACTGAGCGCAAAAGGCTCGGACGAGCCTGGCTTGTAGATATTTCGTGATCGCATGAAGGCCGGGGAGTTTCACGGACGGTATCGATTCGCGATCTTACTTCGCTACAGGCTCATCCCATGAGCCTACCGCCCCGTATCGTCTCAAACCGTCCACCCCGCCCGGCACAGGTTTGTCTGCCTGTGTCGCGGGGTGGTCGCCAATGGAGCCATCATCATGACCGCTGCCCAAGCCACCGCCCCCTCACCCGTCCAGATCATTCTCCAGCCGCTACGCGCCGGTCTCTGCGCGGGAGCCACGCAACAGTTTGAGGTCCTGGTTCGTCTGCAGGCCGCCGACCTTCCGCCCCTGACCCATAACGCGCAACCTCGGTCGCCGCACGCATTAGCCGTGGTCATCGACCGGTCGGGCTCCATGCGGGGAAAGCCGCTTGCCGAGGCACGGCGTTGCGCGGAATTTGTAGTGTCGCGGCTGGCTGCAACCGACATCCTTGCGCTCGTTCAGTTTGATAACCGGGTCGAGCGTCTGTGGCCGGCGGTTCCACTTCGCGATGGATCGTCGGTACGCGCTGCCATTGAACGTATTGAAGCAGGCGGTACCACCGATCTGCACGGTGGATGGGTTCATGGCGCCGATTCCCTCACCGACGTTGCAGGCGAGGGCCTGAAGCGCGTCATCCTGCTATCGGACGGCTGCGCCAACGAGGGCGTCACCGACACCGACGAGATCACACAACAGTGTGCGCAGTGGGCCGCGCGCGGCATCAGTACCAGCACCTACGGGTTGGGCGATGACTTCAATGAAGCGCTCATGGTGGCCATGGCGCGGGCAGGCGGCGGCAACCACTATTACGGCGACACTGCCGATGACCTGATGGAGCCCTTCGAGCGCGAACTCGATCTCATCGCGCGGCTCGTTCTCAGGCGCCTTGTGCTGCGCGTTCACGCCGCCGACGGGGTGCAGGTGTCGATGGTGAATATCCTCGAACGATCATCGGATGGCGGTTGGCGCCTGGCTGACCTCGCTGCAGGTGCCGAAGCCTGGGCGCTTTTGTCGGTTCGCGTCACAGCTGATCAGGTAATGGACGTGGGCACACTGGCACAGGTGTTAACGGTGCAAGTGAGCGGGCAGTTGCCCGACGGTGCGCCCGCCGCGACTCCGTCTGCATCGCTTCAACTGCCGGTCCTCACCGCTGCCGCATATGAATCCCTGGCGGAAGACGAACTGGTTGTGCGCCGTCGGTTGGAGTTGGAGGCAGCTGAGACGCTTGCTCGAATCCGAGAGCTCGTC
>CAZORB010000304.1:0-2356 GCA_964581825.1 uncultured Bordetella sp. | reverse complement strand
GTTGCACGCTCAGCGCCGGATGGCACCACGCTTCTGCTCAGCTCGGGCGGCATGGTGTCGGTCAATCCGCACATCTATCCCAAAATGAGCTTCGACCCAGTCCGCGAGCTGACACCCGTGGCGTCGGCCGCGCGGGTTCTGGTGTTTCTGGTCGCGCGGGCGGATCTGCCGGTCGCCGACATCCGTGACTTCCTTGCCTACGTCAAAGCGCGTCCCGGCAAGCTGTCGTTTGGCTCGGCTGGCAATGGCAGCTCGCCGCATCTTGCGGCTGAAATGATGAAAAGCCAGGCGGAACTGTTTGCGGTGCACGTTCCCTATCGGGGCGCGGCGCCTGCGTTGCAGGATCTGCTTGCGGGTCAGATCGACTTCTACTTTGACCCGGGTATCGGGCTCAATCAGGTTCGGGCTGGCAAGCTCAAACTGCTCGCGGTGGGCAGCCTGCGCCGTTCACCCATGTTCCCCGATACGCCAACACTCGATGAGGCGGGGCTCAAGGGTTTTGATGCTGACACCGTGTTTGGCTTTTACGCCCCCGCAGGCCTCGCTGCGGAGGCGGTGACACGACTGAACGCCGAGATCAACCGCGCGCTCGCAACCTCGGCGGTGGTCGAGCGGATTCGATCGCTGGGTGGTGAGCCCTTGTCCTTGTCGCCCGCGCAGTTCGCTGCCCGTATCGCCGATGACTCGAAGCGCTTTGGCGCGATCATTCGCGAGCGAAACATCCGAGGCGATTGATGCACACTGGGCGGTTTTCGTGGTGTCTGGCTGTCCTACTTAGTTTTAGCGCGTTATCGGTGCTGGTGAATCCCGCGGCGGCGAGTCAAACCGCGACCGCGCAGCCCCTGGCTGCGCCATCAGTCCAGGGTGCTTCCTCGCCGCGCAGGCCTGTTGTTGCGGTGGTACTCGGTGGCGGCGGCGCGCGCGGTGCGGCGCATGTGGGGGTACTGCGGGCCTTGGAGCGTCTCGGCGTATCTATTGACATCATCACCGGTACCAGCGCGGGCGCCATCGTTGGTGGCCTATACGCGGCGGGACATTCCCCGGACGATATCGATAGGGCGCTACGCAGTACCGACTGGGATGCAGCGCTCGAAGATCGTCCGCCCCGGTCCAGGCGTGTCCAAAATACCCGCGCCGATGAGCGCGCGATGATCGCCCGCGAAGTGGCGGGCGTGAGCGCACTCGAAGTGAAGGCCCCCAGCGCGCTGCTTCAGGGTCAGCAGTTCGATTTCATCCTGCGTAACCTCACGCTTGCTGCATCGAACACGAAAGATTTTGATCGCTTGCGCGTGCGATTCCGAGCGGTAGCCACCGACGCTGTCACCGGTGACCCGGTGGTGCTGGCCTCAGGCGATCTGGCCCGTGCGATTCGCGCCAGCATGGCGGTGCCTGCGGTATTCGCTGGGGTCGAGATCGATGGACGGCTGCTGATCGACGGCGCAGTGTCGAACAATCTGCCGATTTCGGTAGCCCTCGAGATGGGCGCTGATGTGGTCATTGCGGTCGACATCAGCACGCCTTTGCGCTCCCGGGATCAGCTGGGCTCGCTGCTTGGCATGATGGATCAGATGACAGGCTTTCTGACCGCGCGAAACACCACAGACCAGATTGCGCGGCTTCGTCGCGGTGACCTGTTGCTGCGCCCGCAGGTGGATGGCGTGTCGCCGTCGAACTTTGCGCAGGCGCCCCAGGTGGTTGAGTTCGGCGAGCGCGCGGTCAACGAACAACGAGACTGGCTGTCGCAGCTTGCGGCGCGGGCTCGTGCCGTTCCAGAGGGCAGGCCCACCTTGGCAACCGATATCGCAGCCGGGCCGTCGGTGCGCGCTGGTACGCCGACGATCCGCTTTGTCAGATTCGAAAATCCGTCGGTGTTGCGGGACGACATGCTGCGCGCCAAGCTCGGTAACTTGCTCGACCAGCCACTCGATCTTGATGCACTCAAGCTGGGTCTGGACCGAATCTATGCAACAGAAGCCTTCGAAAGCGTGCGTTACCGACTTGAGCAAGAAGGTGAGCAGACAGGACTGATCATTTCGGTGGTGCCTCGATCGTGGGGGCGCGATGCCTTGCAGTTCGGGCTGAGGATGGCCACTGAGCGTCGCCGTGGTGCCGATTTCGATTTCGGTCTTGCCTATGAGGCACGCGCAATCAATGCGCTGAATGGGAAATGGCGAAGCGAGCTTCAGTTCGGGCAGACCACCTCGTTTGCAGCTGAAATTTACCAGCCGCTGGATCCCTCCGAGTACTGGTTCGTCAACGCGCGTCTGGCTACGACTGAGTCGCTTCGAAAGCTCTACCGCAACACCAGCGCTGTATCCGAGTACATGGTCGCACGCACCGGTGTGTGGGCAGCGCT
>CAZORB010000303.1:0-2417 GCA_964581825.1 uncultured Bordetella sp. | reverse complement strand
TCCGTCGTGCGGATCAGCCGCGCGAGCATGGCTTCGATCACCGTGGACTCGTCCCACGCCGGCACCATGATGGCAATGGGCTGCTCGGGATGGGCGATCAGCGCCTCAGCGGGTAGCGGTCGGATGCGGTGACGCCGCCAGGTCGCGCGTCGAAGCGTTCGCCACCAGTAGAGCGCGTCCACTGTCAGGTCATCAAGCGCCGAGAGGAGATAGAGGGCGGCCAGGCTGATCACAACGCCTTCAATGAACCAGGCAATCGCTTCGGCATGGAGCGCGACCGCGATGAGCTCATCGGGCGCGGCAATCATTGCCGCGTCCCCAGCGCGGCCGATGGGGTGGGTGATGCGGTGCCGGGTCGGTCAGTCATGACGTTGGTGTCCGCGGAGGGCCGCTGAGTCCAGCGCGCGATCACGTCAGCGATCCGCCGGCTGGCCTGCCCATCACCGAAGGGATTGCGGGTGGTGCGCATCGTCTGGTGGAGCGATGGTTCGCGCCACAAGCGCTCGATTTCGGCTGCGATGCGTAGCGGGTCAGTGCCGATCAATCGGCCAGCGCCCGCCTCGATCAGTTCGGGCCGTTCGGTGGAATGGCGAAGCACCAGCACGGGCACCTGCAGGGCGCAGGCCTCTTCCTGCAATCCCCCGGAATCTGTGAGCACCAGCCATGCGGCACGCAACAGCGCAATCATCCGCAGGTAGTCAAGCGGGGCCACGAGATGGAGGCGGGAAGCGGGCTCAGCAGGCAAGGCGGCATGCGCTTCCACGACATCGCGCGCAAGCGCCGGATTCGCGTGCATCGTCCACACCACTTCGAGCTCGGTGTGCGCCGACAGCACTGCGCCGAGTGCGCGAATGAAGCCGCGAATGGGGGCGCCCCAGTTTTCGCGACGGTGCGCGGTCACGACGATGAGCCGACGACCGGGCCGCGGGGTGGCGAGCGGTGGCTGTGTATCGAGTTTTTCGAGCGCCTGCTGGGTGGCGTCCACGATCGTATTGCCGACCTGATAGATCGCACGGGTGGCGATGCCCTCGCTTCGCAGGTTTGCCACCGCCTGCTCAGTTGGGGCGAAATGCCAGGTCGCGACCCGTGCAATCAAGGAACGGTTGAGCTCTTCTGGGAACGGATCGCGCGGATGGTGCGAGCGCAGGCCCGCTTCAACATGCGCGACGGGTACGCCGCGCCAGAAGCCGGCAAGCGCCGCCATGGCAGCACTGCTGGTGTCGCCATGGACCAGGAGCGCGGCAGGCCGCCATTCTTCGAGCACCGGGTCAATGGCGGTAATCAGGCTCGCGGCAAGCGCGGCAAGGCTGGGATTGTCACGGGGCAGCGGCAGCGTGCGATCGGGAACGAGATCCAGTGCTTCGTAAATCGGCTCGGCGAGTTCGCGGTGTTGTCCCGTGTGGAGCAGCCTGATCGGCAGATTGGCCTCGCGAAGCGCCCGGCACACCGGCGCCATCTTGATGATCTCCGGTCGTGTGCCGATGCACACGACCAGTGGCTGGCGCGGATCGGCGGCAGCGTTCAACCTGGATCGCGGATCAGGCGGGCGAACCCTGGGTAGGGTTAAGGTGACGCTGAACGGATTGGCTGCGGATGACGGCGTCGCCACAGCGGGTGGCGAAGCGGGGGTGATCGCGTCTGGCATCGGTCGTCCTTGGAAGGTCGAACCGAGTCTGCGCGATTGATTACGGGTGCGCGGCGCGCGCACGCAAGGTCAGGTCGTCAGGACTGACCCGCGTCAGAAAAACAGAAGGGGCAACCGACGGCCGGAGCGCTGATGCGCCCCAGCCCCGGAAGAGCGGTTACCGCTTGTTGCGGAACTTGCGCAGCGCGGCGAGTTCAGCCACGGCGGTCGCGAGCTCGGCCTGCGCCTTGGCGTAGTCGATTTCGCCAGCGCGGTTGGCGAGCGCCTCTTCGGCAGCTTTTTTGGCTGCTTCGGCCTTGGCTTCGTCGATGTCTTGTCCGCGGATGGCGGTATCGGCGAGCACGGTCACGCGGTTGGGCTGCACCTCAAGGATGCCGCCGGCGACAAACACGAACTCTTCGTCTGCCTGACCGACAACCTTGATACGTACCGCGCCAGGACGAATGCGAGTGATCAGGGGCGTGTGCTGGGGATAGATTCCCAGCTCGCCCGATTCACCCGGCAACGCCACGAACTCGGCCTCGCCCTCGAAAATCGAGGCCTCGGCGCTGACAACGTCAACCTGAATGGTGTTGGCCATGGGCCGCTGTCCTTGGCAGGATTACTGGAGGGTCTTGGCTTTCTCGAAGGCTTCTTCGATCGTGCCGACCATGTAGAAGGCCTGCTCGGGCAGGTGATCGCACTCGCCGTTGACGATCATCTGGAAGCCGCGGATGGTGTCCTTGAGCGCCACGATCTTGCCCGGGCTGCCGGTGAACACCTCGGCCACGTT
>CAZORB010000302.1:0-2459 GCA_964581825.1 uncultured Bordetella sp. | reverse complement strand
GGATGGTGAGGGCGAGGGGGTAGGTGTCAGCACCTTTCCGCAACCTTCCGCAGGGGCGTAACGGGTGCTAGCAGGGCTACACTTGCACGGAATTGAACCCGGGTCCACGGCCACCACCAATACTCAAAATCCCAACCCTTATCCGGTTGGGATTTTTTTTGCCTGTTCCCCCCTGAAACGCGTCATTGCCTCGCGGGCGTAACCACCCGCCACAACGCTGTTAGATACAGAAGCCGAGCCTTACCGGCGGATGGCCGGTTTCTAGCCACTTCCGGAGCACATGGTGGGCGCTATCGCTGCTCCGGTAAGCGCGCTTGGTGTCCTCGTCGCTGACCCATGCGAACACAATCGCTTTGTTTGGCGAGTGGTAGCGGCAGAACAGCCGGTACTGCTCGAAGAACTTTGTCTGGCAGCAGTGTTCGTTGTCATCGATCAGGGTACCGCCTTGGCAGTACTCGGGCTGTGTCGGATTCTGTGAAATTACGTCGAACGCCAGCTTCGTGATGGCCGCCAGGCGCTTACTGGCGTCTCTCTCTGTGTACCGGCCGCGTCTCTCTGCTTTAAGTGCTCCACCCGCTGTGCCAGTACTTCAAGTTGCGCGATGAACAGCGGATGAGCGTAGACCGTCCATCTGTGAATGACCAATCGCGCTTACCGGGCCGAAGCGCACAACGCACAGTTTCGGGCACCGTAGTCTGGTAACGGTCGGTCCCCGTGGATTCGACTTCCGGGATGGTGGGCATGGCGCTCTTCAGTTGAATAGATGAATGCCTCGTACAGTCATGCAATAGACTTGCACAGCAAAGGCAAATGCAATGCCTGCCATGTTGCCATCCCGTCCGGCGCTTTGCATGGTAGGCGGCTACCGACTACTGCATTGAATGCCGCGAGCCAGGCTGTCCACCGCTGTCTGCCGATATAAATTTCAAACGGCCTATCATGACTGGGCAGTGATGAATCTCAAAACATGGGCTGAGACCTTAAAGCGCGATGTCATGACGGTGTGGTTTGTGCTCAAACATCCGTTAACGCCATGGCACGCCCGTGCTTTTGCGGCCATTCTCACGGCGTATGCTCTGAGTCCAGTCGATCTGATCCCGGACTTCATTCCGATTCTGGGCTATCTGGATGATCTGATCATTGTTCCGGTTGGCGTTTGGCTGCTGCTCAGAATGATCCCCGCTATGGTGCTCACTGACAGCCGTGCCCAAGCAGATGATTGGTTTGTTCAGAACAACAAAAAGCCTGTCAGCTTTGTGGGCCTTGCCATCATCTTGGGTCTTTGGTGTTTAGCTGCTTGGGCGATCTACAGCGCAGTGTTCCTTTAACCCTGAGGTGATCTGAGGGACTAGATCGGAAGGATGCACAAATTTGCAGTCGGCGAGAGTGGGGTGGCAGGTGCAAGCAGCCGTCTGCACCCTCCTTCAGGCTGATAACGGGTGTTGGCATGCCCCCAACTGATCGGAATTTAAAACTTGAAATAAAAAGCCAGTTAAAACAAGGGCTTTCACATCTCGGGTGCTGTGACTTGGACCTGATCAGGGGCGCACCTTGACGTCGAATCCGTAAAGTGGGCAGTGCGCTGTGATACAAGCCTTGGCAGATCCGTGACATCCACGAAGGCATCCAGGAAGCTGATTCGAGGTGCTACTAAAGTCAATCGCTCGTACGTTCTGAAATGACGACCAGAACCCGCTGAGCACCGATAAGGACGGCCACCTGCACGGGAAATGCGCCGTCGGGAACGGCTGTAGCTTCAAACTTCATCGCCTTCGGATCAAACTTCAACCACCCCGGCAGTGCAGCCCCTCCGACAGTCGTTGCACGAGCCGCAGCGCCTTCGCTGGCTGCCAGCTGGGTGATGGAATCTGGCAGAACAAAGCTAAAGCCGCTACCCGCTGTGGATGTTCCTTTCGGCAGTGACACCGCCGCAACCGTTACTGCCGCCGTGGCTTCTCCCCGATTTAAATCAATCGTAATCCCGCTGCTGTTACCCGCTCCCGCGGCTGCATTGCCGGAGGCGCTTGAGGAGCCCCCTGATGACGCACTCGCGCTAGCAGGGGCTGCCGCAATCACCAAGGGTTGAGGTGCTGTGGTAGTTAGCCCACCTGCGCCGGCTGCAGGACCGCCCGTGCGAATGGATAACGCTGCTTCCAAAGCCCGAAGGGCGTCCCGACGCGAGTCTCCGACGATTGTGTAGCTCGATGCTGTTACCTCAATTCCTGAATTGAACTTATTGTTGGGATGAAGCAGAGTCACTGCCGCTGATCCTGCATTAAAGCTGGCGAACTTAAGAACATTTATACCGCCGGTTTGTATGACGTCTCCGCCACCACCGATCACGCTGAGATCCCCATCCACGCTCGTCGACTGAGGGCCGAAGATTGTGGTGCCTCCATTTGATGTGCTTGTCGTCAGATCGCTTCCTGCTCCGCTGACCGTGCCGCTCACGGTGAGGT
>CAZORB010000301.1:0-2490 GCA_964581825.1 uncultured Bordetella sp. | reverse complement strand
GAGATTCGCGACTGCCATCCTACCCCGGTGCCCAACCGGTTTTGGTCACCTACCCAGGGGCCTGGGCGTACGGATTTCCCCTTATGAACGCACGCATCGGGATCATTCGCCAAACAAGTGGTCTCACAGGCCGGCTATTGCGCCGCATTCGCCCATCCCTTGGCATTGTGGCTGCTTTTGTCTTGGCTTTCGGTGCGCCGTCAGTTCTCCGAGCCGATACAGCAGGGGCTTCGCTTTCACTGGCCAACGTTTTGTCCCGGATATCCATGGTTCATCCTCAGATGCAGCGCGCGCGTGCCGAAGTCGAAGCGTCCCGTCAGCAACTGGAAGGTGCGCGCTGGGGGCGCTTCCCAACGTTTTCGGTCGGTGCTTTTGGGGGTGAGGGCGTCAATACGGCCGGCAGTCTTCGCGTCCAGCAGCCCGTCTACACGTTTGGTCGTCTTGAGCATGCAATCGATGCGGCTCAAGCCTCACTAGAGGCTAACGCATCGGGCATTGACGCTACCCGGCGCGCGCTGATCGAGCGGGCCGCACTGGCATACGGCCGGTGGCTGTCGGGTCTGCAGCAGCTCGAACTCGCTGAGCGTCACGTGGCAAGACAGCGTGAGCTGCTTGATTTCATTGCTCGACGCGCTGACGGTGGTCTGGCTGCGCGGGGCGATACGCGTCTGGCGCAGGGCCGGCTCGACCAGGCGCGCGCGCGCGAGGCTTCTTTGCGGGCCACGGTCAACCAGGCGCGTTCTGAGCTTGAGTCGCTGATGCTCCAGAAGATCGACTCGAAACCTGTACTGCCCTCGCTGCCTGCCATTGGGGCGGCCAATGCGGAATCGCTGGCCGCAGCGTTCATTGACGCATCGCCGGGGCTCGCGCGCCTGGCGGGTCAGCAGCGCGCAGCAAGCGCCGAGGCCTCACTGAAAGGCGCCGACCGGCTGCCCACACTGGTGGCGCGTGTCGAGCGCTCACCCAGTCTCCTCACCAGTCACTACGACACGCGTGCGCTACTTGCGGTGGACTATCAATCTGGCGCGGGTTTAGCCACGCAGGCTGAATACCTCGCTCGACTGAGCCGGGTCGATGCGCTGCGCGCCGAAGCTGAAGCGCAGCGTCGCGAGCTGGAGTTCGTGGCGTCAGCCATCTGGCTGCAGCGGGCAACGCTCACCGAGCAGAAAGAGTCTATTGAGGGATTGGTCGCCTCGTCCGTGGACACGGTCGAGTCGTTCATGCGGCAGTTTGATGCCGGGCGTCGCAGCTGGCTGGATGTGCTGAACGCCGAGCGCGAATTGTTTGACGCGCGGCTTGCTCGGGCCCAGATCGATGCCGGCTTGCTCGATGCAGCCCTGCGCATTCATGCGGGCACTGGGCTGCTCGATACCTGGGCGGTCAAACAATGACTCAGCAAGATCGCACAGCCTGGCCTTCGCCACCACCCGATTTGTTGCGGCGGCTACTGAGCCTGCAGGGCCTTGCAGTGCCGCAGGGCGCGGCCGACCAGGCCTGGCGCGAGGCGTTTCGCGAAGCACCACGCGACGCTTCGGTGACCGAACAGGGCCAGTTCCTTTCCGATGCACTGCGGCGCTGGATCCGGCCGTTTGATTCCGCGGCGGATATCGCGGTGGTGCAGACGGCGTCTTTGCTGCCTAAGCACTGCCCGGCGCTGGTGCTTTATGAGGGCGAGTGGCGAATCGCTCGGTGGCTTCGGGGCGATCGTATCGGGCTGGAAATCGATAATGGTTCGATTCAGGACATCGACCGAGGACGCTGCGCAGAATCTCCGACCTGCTGGCTGGGTCTGTCCAAAGATTCCCAGGAGGGCGTCGAAGCTGGGCCGCTATCGCTGGTACTCAGGGCGTTAGGCCAACGCAAGCGCGTGCTATTTGAAGTCGGCCTGGCATCGGTTCTGGTGAATGCTTTCGCAGTCATCACCTCGCTTTTTGCCATGCAGGTCTATGACAGGGTGGTGCCCACTTTTGCATGGTCAACGCTCTGGGCACTGACGCTTGGCGTGTCGGTGGTGCTGGTATTTGATGCCGTGCTCCGGCTCGCCCGTGCGCAGGCGCTCGACCGGGTCGCCCGTGACATTGACGAAGACCTGTCGCAGTTGCTCTACGACCATCTGCTCGCGCTCCGAATGGACAGCAGGCCCAGAAGCCTGGGCACCTTGGCCGCGAAGCTCACCGGTTTTGAGGCGGTCCGTTCGTTCTTTACCGCGTCGATTCTGTTTGTCTTTGTTGATCTTCCGTTTGTGGTTGCGTTCATCGTGGTGATAGGCCTGATCGGCGGTGCGGTCGGCTGGGTTTATGCGCTCTTGTTCCCGCTGGCGTTGGTGGCCGGGTGGCTGGGACAAAGAAAAATGCGCCGTCTGGTAGAGCGCCAGGTGCTGGGCCTGCAACAGAAAAATGGTTTGCTGATCGAAACGATTCAGGGCGCAGAGGCTATCAAGGCGGCTGGCGCAGAGTGGCGGTTTTCGGCACGGTGGGCCGAACTGTCGGC
>CAZORB010000300.1:0-2536 GCA_964581825.1 uncultured Bordetella sp. | reverse complement strand
ATCATGAGCACACCGCTTCGCGCAACGGTAGCCTTCCAGGAATTGATTGGCTCGATGCGACAGCACTGGGCCAACCAACTGTATCCGGCACTGCACGAGCGCTATCGCGAGATCGATCACGGCGCCACGCCTGCGATGGTAGACCAGGCTATCGCGCAAATCAGCCAGACGCCGCTCTACCAGTGGTTCGCGTTCATCGAGCGTCACTATCAGCGCATGAAGTACTCGGACCCGCGCTGGGGACTCGCTGCCAGCTTCGAGTCGCGCCCCGAGTGGGTTCGTGAACGGCTCGCCGCGGCGGAGTCCAGCCCCTATCTCGAACTCAATCCGACCCTTCCGATTCCGGGCTATTACCGCGAAATCGATATCCATCAGCACCCAGGAAATCTGATCGGCGCTGACTATGACGGGCTGATGTACCAGGCCAGCGCCACATCGATCCACCCCAACACCCGCCGGTTTGAAGCGCATGAGCGCTTCGGTGACCGAGTGCTCGCCCGGCGGCGGTTTCAGTCCGTGCTGAACATGGGGTGTGGATTCGGCAAGTGCACATTTCCCATTGCAGCCCGCCTGCCCGAAGCAACCGTCACAGGCATCGATCTGTCGGCTCCCTGTTTACGGCTCGCCGCAGCCACGCTACCCGACACCGGGCTGTCAAACGTTCGGTTCGCTCAGCGCGACGCGCTAAGGTCGGGATACGCCGACGCAAGCTTCGATCTGGTCACCTCCACGCAGCTGCTGCACGAGCTGCCGGTGGACGATATCCGGCTCGTGCTGCGCGAGTCGTTCCGGCTGCTCCAACCAGGCGGTGAAGTCATGCACCTTGATTTTCGTCCGCAAGGCCGTTGGATGGAGTTTCTGCTCGACGGTCATGCGGTTCGAAACAACGAAGGCTTTATGCCGGCGTTTAATCGGCTCGACATGGTTGCGGCCATGCACGAAGCGGGCTTCGTCGAGATTGCGATTGAGCCGTTCGCCGAAACCGAGGGCGCCACGCGCTCCGACTGGCCCTATTGGCGCTTTCCCTGGACGCTGTTCCGCGCGGTTAAGCCGCTTTAAGCGAGGACGCCAGTTGCTGTGCGGCCTGCTCGGCAAGCTGTGCCGATCGGGCTTCAACCATGACGCGCAGCAACGGCTCGGTGCCGGAAGCACGAATCAGAATCCGCCCCTGGTCGGCAAGCTCGCGTTCAACCTCAGCCCTGGCCTTCGAGAGCGGCGCGTGCGACTGCCAGTCAAACCCCCGTTCAACCCTCACGTTGATCAGGGTCTGCGGCATCATCTGAAGCCCGTCGGTCAGTTCGGCCAGCGTGCGGCCAGTGCGCTGCACTGAAGCCAGCACCTGTAGCGCGCTGATCGTGGCGTCGCCCGTGCTGTGATGATCCAGGCAAAGCAGGTGGCCGGAGCTTTCACCGCCATATAGCCAGCCGCGCTCGCGAAGCATCTCGAGAACATACCGATCGCCCACGCGCGCGCGGGCGAATCCGACCCCCAGCTGCGACAAGGCCTGCTCGAGCCCCAGGTTTGACATCAGGGTACCGACCGCACCAGCCACCGGCCCATGATGTAACCGCTCGCGAACGATCAGGTAAAGCAGTTCGTCGCCGTTATACAGCCGCCCTTCCGCATCGACCATCACCAGCCGATCAGCGTCTCCGTCGACTGCGACACCCAGGGTGGCACGGTGCTCACGGACCGCCGCCTGCAGCGTGGCTGGATGCGTGGCACCCAGCTTTTCATTGATGTTGAAACCGTTGGGCGACGCTCCGATGGTAATGACGTCGGCGCCCAGCTCATGAAAGACATGCGGCGCCGTCTGGTAGGCCGCACCGTTGGCGCAATCGACCACCATCCGCAAGCCCTTGAGGTCGAGATTTGCAGGAAAGGTGCGCTTACAGAACTCTATATAGCGGCCTGCAGCGTCATTGACGCGTCGGGCGCGTCCGAGCGCTGCGGACGGCACACAGCCGATCGGCTGTTCAAGTTCGGCCTCAATTGCGATCTCGACGGAATCGGGCAGCTTGTCCCCATCGGCAGAAAAAAACTTAATGCCGTTATCGTCGAACGGATTGTGCGAGGCACTGATCACGATACCCGCCGACAGGCGGAGCGCCCGGGTGAGATACGCCACTGCGGGCGTGGGCAGCGGGCCGCACAGCAAGACATCGACCCCCGCCGCTGACAGACCCGCCTCGAGCGAGGCCTCGAGCATGTAACCGGAAATTCGGGTGTCTTTGCCAATGATGACGGCAGGTCGGGTACTGGCGCGTACACCCGCACTGGCTGACGAAGAGGACGTGGTGTTTTCGACTGGAACCGCCGATGTATTGCGCCCCGCCCCGGCCAGCACCCGCCCTGCGGCGTAGCCCAGACGCATCACGAAATCGGGTGTGATGGGCGCCTCGCCAACCCGCCCCCTCACGCCATCGGTACCGAAATACTTACGCCCCATTGAGTTTCTCCGTCGTGAGCGCGCGCCATACAGTGAGCGCGTCGCGCGTTGCCGCGACATCATGAACGCGGACCACCGATGCGCCAT
>CAZORB010000299.1:0-2539 GCA_964581825.1 uncultured Bordetella sp. | reverse complement strand
CCGAGTGGCTGGCGCTCGCCCGCAGCGACGCCCGCTACGGGCAATACGCAACCGGGGGCGTGGGGTCACCCGGCCATTTCGCCGGTGCGGTGTTGCAATCGATGAGCGGCCAGGCCCTCACGCATGTCGGCTACAAAGGCGCGGGGCCCGCCATGACCGATGTTATCGGCAACCAGGTTCCGGCCGTGCTGGGCACGCTTGGCGGCATGATGCCGCACATCAAAGCTGGACGATTGAAGCCAATCGCGATCACCTCGCGTACACGCAGCGCCCTCCTACCTGGGGTGGCAACCATCAGCGAAACTGTCGCTGGTTTTGAAGCGGATACCTGGGTGGGCACCTTC
Organism: uncultured Bordetella sp.; assembly: GCA_964581825.1. Taxonomy (GTDB): domain Bacteria; phylum Pseudomonadota; class Gammaproteobacteria; order Burkholderiales; family Burkholderiaceae_E; genus SYIM01. The sequence continues at coordinate 2,195 of CAZORB010000299.1, read as the reverse complement.
GTGCCTGCGGGAACCCCCGCAACGGTCATCACCCGACTGCATGACGCCACCGCAGCCGCACTGGCGGACACCGACGTGCGCGGCCGGCTCGATGCACAGGGCATTGCCATCGTCGCTGGCCCACCGGCAGAGCTGGATCGCCTGGTGTCTCGCGAGATCAAGCTGTTCAGCCAGGTGGTCAAAGAACAGAACATCAAGGCCGAGTAAGCCCACCCGGCCCCTCAACAGGAGGCGCGCATGCCCGCCAAGCAACAACGATTCATTTCGCCCCACGTGGCGGAGTATCCCCCAGGCCACTGGTCGAACTGCCTGCGAGTGGGCGACCTGATTTACGTATCAGGAATGACCTCGCGCGGCAACGACCTCAAGACAATCCACGGTATTGGCGATGCGTACGAGCAGACGCGCGTGATCTTCACCAAGATCCAGCACTGTCTGGAAGCCGCTGGCGCCAGGATGTCCGATGTCGTCAACATGACCATCTTTGTCACCGATATCTCGCTCAACAAAGAAGTCTGGCGCGCTCGGCGCGAATTCTTTACTGGCGACTTCCCGTGCTCGGCTCTGGTACAGGTGGCCGCCCTGGGCACGCCCGACATCCTCGTCGAAATCCAGGTTCAGGCGCATGCGGGCAGCGGGCGCGACTGAGCGCAGTCGCGTAAGGACGACGCGAACCCGCTGATTCCCCCCGCACCGTGGGGGGCAATCGGCAGGCGACGCAAAGCAGGCCGCTAGCCTTGGGGTTGAATCGCTCGAGCGCCTGACCCGGCGCTCAGCGTGTCTCTTCAACCCTTTCGTCGGAGCCCGTCGTGCGTCGTTCACTACTTGTTCTCGCCAGCCTGCTGGCCCTGTCGCCCACCGCGCCTGCCTTTTCGCAGTCCTTCCCCAACCGCCCGGTGAGCCTGGTGGTACCCGCGCCCCCGGGGGGTATCGTCGACTCGACGGCAAGAATGGTGGCCGAGCCCATGGGCAAGCTGCTTGGTCAGCCGGTGGTAGTCGACAACCGGGGCGGTGCAAGCGGCAATATCGGCTATGCGCATGTCGCTCGCGCAAGCGCCGACGGCTACACGATCCTCACCTCCTATTCGGCCTTCCATATTGCAAACCCGGTATTGATGCAGGGCCTGAACTGGGCACAGAAAGACTTTGCGCCGATTGGTATGGTGGCGGTGGCTACCAATGTGATCGCGGTACACCCCTCGGTGCGTGCTGAAACCCTGACCGAGCTGATCGAACTGCTCAAGCGCGAACCGAATAAGCTTAACTACGCCTCACAGGGCAATGGTTCGCTTGCCCACATCGGCACCGAACTCTTCAAGCTGCAGACGGGCACACAGATGCTCCACGTGCCGTACCGGGGATCCGGCCCCGCCATGCAGGATCTGCTCGCCGGGCAGGTTCAGCTGTTTATCACCACTCCCCCTTCGGCGATGCAGCATGTGCAGAGCGGCAAGTTACGAGGGCTGGCGATCACTGGAAAGAATCGTCACCCGGGTCTCCCCTCGGTTCCAACCACCGCTGAGGCGGGTCTGCCAGGCTTCGAACTGGAGGGCTGGGTGGCCTTATTCGCTCCAATCGGTACCCCTGCCGACGCACTCGCCCGCTTAACTACTGCGCTGAAAGACTCCCTCGAACAGGAAGACACTCGCAAGCGTGCCAGCGCGGCGGGGGTCGAAATCCGGTTCATGGCGCCCGAAGCGCTTGCGTCGCTGGTACGATCAGAGTCAGAAGCATGGACTCGGGTCATTCGGACTGCAAACATCCGGGCCGACTGACAGAGATCGCTTCTCAAAAATACAAACCAGGGAGACAGCTTTGAACGTTTCGTCGAAAAGCGCGCGCGTGGTGGCGAACACGCCGCGCCGCCGCTTCAATCAGGCCGTCGCGGTAGGTGCAACGATTGCCGGCTTCCCCGCCATCGTCCGCGCTCAGTCCAAAACCATTACCACCACTGCGTTCGGCGGCATCTACGAGAAGCACTACCGAACCCATGTGATCGAGCCCTGGGAGAAGCGCTCGGGCTTCAAGGTCAACCTGGTGACCACGGGGGGCGCTGATCAGTGGCTGACAAGCGCCATCGTCAATAAGGGGCGGCCAGAGATCGATCTGCCATTTTTATCGTTGCCGGTCACACATACCGCCATCCGAACCGACGGCGTCTTTCTTGACCTCGACGAAAAGCTGATTCCAAACGC
>CAZORB010000298.1:0-2550 GCA_964581825.1 uncultured Bordetella sp. | reverse complement strand
GTCACCCCAATCCACGCTGTTGTTCGAGCCCCAGACCTCCCAGGTCTTGGGATCCCACTGCCAGATATCGTCGTTGGTGCGCGAGACCAGCAGCATCGAATTCATGGCCTGCGCCTGGGGCAGCGCCATGGTGAAGCCCGAGGTCGGACCCGTCTTGTTCAGATACTTGGTGGCCGTGCTCGCATCGTTGATACCCGATACGCCTTCGCCTGCGGGCGATTCGCCCGGCGAGGCGGTGAGCGCAGGCGCCTCAAGCGGCACCACCACGCCAAGACGCCCATCGATGATGCCGGCGGTCTGGCCGGCAAGCGACACGGTGGCCTCAAGGCCGCTTGCACCAATCAGAAGCGCGCCGCCTGGCACCACTTCCAGCGATAGATTGGCGCGAGCCGACACGATGGGCGCGGAGTTGGCGGCCGCATCAGGCGCGCGCACCTGCAGCGTGACCGAGCCGGCCGCAGCCAATGTACGTTGGCGCGAATCGAGCGAGTCAACGATTTCGCCGCGCATGCGAAGCGCGGTCGAGCCGCTGAGGCCATCGCCATCGATGTCGCCTTGTGTGAAGTCGGCGGTGAGCCCGGCGAGCTCGCCGGTGGAGGGCCCAAGGTTAAGCGACAGATCCAGGCCGCCCGCGCCAAGCGTGAGGCCCGGTACGCCCTCGAGCGCAACATTCTGTGCACCTGCATGGAGGCCCACGAAGCTGCCGCCACCGCGCGCATCCGAGAGAAGCGCCAGCCCGAGCGATCCGCCGGTGAGCGACACGCCAATGAAGTCCTCTTCCGATCCGGCGTTGACGCCCAGCCGCACATCGACATTGCGAGCGGCAATAAGCGTGGTGCGCATCGAGCGGCGCTGACCGTCGCTCAGCGTGACGGTGCGACCGCCCAGCATCGACAGCGCGAAGCTGCCGCTTGCGGTCACGTAGTCGGCGATGCTTAAGCTTGCATCGAGCGTGAGGGTGGTGAACTGTCCCGCGTCCACGCCATAGTCAAGCGAAACCGTGGCGTCGGTAGCCAGGTTCGTTTTCACCGCAAGCGAACGGTCGATGGTCTCGCCATCGACCTCGGTCACCGAGAAATCGACCACCTCGTCATTGACCGCGCCCGCGCGGCTGCCAATCGCACGATTGGTCTCAAACAGAAGCGAGGTGGCCTCAAACGTAAAGAGCTCTGCAGGCAGCCCCAGCATGTCAGCGCTCACCGACACCGTATCGACCTCGGCGCGCACCGCAAGCCAGGCCCGCTTGTCGAAGTCGGGCCCATCGAGCGGCCGCATCAGCGCTGCGGCAAGGTTCAGCCCCTCGACCGCAATGCCCTGCACCTGGGCCGACACATCAGAGGCGCCTATCAGGAAGGCCTGAACAAATTCGGTGCGGCCCGCCACGGTGACATCGAGCGTTTTGCGCGATACGACCACCGAGCCTTCAACGCGCAGGAAGTCGCCCACTCGAACCAGCATCGAACCACCAACCTCGAGCACCTCGTCGGTGAAGTCGAGCGTAATCGGCGTCCCGGTACCCGGTTTGAGCGTAAGCGGCGTAGCTTCCCAATTGACCGTATTGGTGTTGCGGCCGCCCTGCGGATCGTCGCCAAAGCCAAGATTCAGATTCACCGCGAGGTTGCTGCCCATGAGCGCAAGGCCATAGCGCTCAAGGCCCACCACGCCGAGTGACGCGGCGCTTCCCTTTAACGCGAGGAAGCTTCGGTCATCGTCCACCGAGTCGGCAAAGGCCAGCGCAAAGTCGAGATCGGTCAGTTCGAGACCCACCGCCTCGTCGCCTGAACCGGTTGCAATGCGCGCGTTGATATCGGCGCCCGCGAGCACCAGCATCCGGGCGAGCACTTCCTGGGTCTCGCCACCCTCGACCAGCGTGGTGACCGTGCCCACTGCGGCCCAGGCTGCGCCATAGCTTGGTACCACGAGTTTGATGGGCTTGATGTCGGTGCCGGCCAGGCTACCGCCAAAGCGCACCACCGGGCGATCGCCGTCGGCTTCGGTGGCAACGCTGACCTGTGCGCCGGGAACGGTGTCGATCGCGGCGTTGATAGCGTTTTCAATCTGCTGTGCGGTTTCGGTGACGTGGATGTCGCGCGTCAGATACCGCGCGCCATCGATCTCGATCACCATCCGATACCAGTTGGCGCTCGATACGGCGCCGGTCATCACTTCGATCACCTGCTGCTCATCGGTGGCATCGGTGAGCGTGACCGTGCGCTGATACTGCTCGAGCTGAATGCCGCCGGAGAGGCTGAGCATACCGGCCACCGACACATCGACATCGCCGCTGACACGCAGCAGCTGGCCGAGCTCGGACGACATCGCGAGATCGATCGTGCTGCCAGTGCCCGTACGGATCGGATAGGCGTTGTCCCCACCAAAGTTGATCACGCGCTGATCGGCGTCCACGCCCGCAGGCAGTCCGCTGACGCGATTCAACTCAACCTGGAAGCTGCGCGCAGCGAGCGTCACATCGGGGATGCCCACCAGCTCGACCGCACCCGCCTGCGCGGTCAGCGCTGTCCAGCGAACGCCGTTGAGCGAATTGCCCGC
>CAZORB010000297.1:0-2555 GCA_964581825.1 uncultured Bordetella sp. | reverse complement strand
ATCGGCTACTGCTACACGCTTGCGCAAATCCGCCAGCAGCAAATGAACCGCCGCTACGCGCGCCCGTACTACCGCGCCGCGTAAATACGCACTGCTGCGACGTTAAGTCGCAGGTAGGCCGCAATCGATTTCGAGCTTTTGGGACTCGTCTCTGCAAGTGCAGCGTGTTACGGATCAGAAATGAGCCCTGCCCAGTCAGAGGCGAGCAGAGTCCCAGGGTTATATTCCGACCGACGATTTGATCCAACGATTTGATCCAACGAAAAGGGATGTCGGAAATGCTCGGTACTCAGAAAAAACTCACGCGAGTCTTGGTCTCCATTGCGGCTTTGGGAATGGTCGGAACCCTCGTGGGGTGTTCGAGCACCGAAGAGACGGCAGATTCCGCTGTCCCTGCCGCCGCGACTGTGGAAACGGTTGCGGATACAACCGTCGATACTGCCGCGCCTGATACAACCGCCCAAGCGGAATCCGTTGAGACAACTGCCGCGAGTGCAACCGAGTCGACCACCGAGCTCAATATCGCCGGTGGAAATGATCCCGAAGACTCACTCATGCCTGACGTCATTTGCATGAATTTGCAAGAGGCACAGGATGAAATTCAGGATCGTGGAGTTTTCTTTTCGCGTTCGGTGGACGCATCCGGTCAGGACCGCATGCAAATCATGGACAGCAACTGGATCGTTGTTGACCAGACACCAGCGCCCGGCACGAAAATCGGAGAAGGTGAAGCAGTGCTGAGCGTTGTCAAGATCGGTGAATCAACCGGCGGTGTTTGCTAGGTCAACGTTGCCGTGAACGACGCGAATTTCTCCCCCGATGCCAAAGAGTTAAAGAAGCAGCAAAAAGAGCTGGAAAAGCAGCAACGCACTGCCGAGCGAGTGGAAAAGGCAAAGGATCGAGCTGACGCCAAGGCGGAAAAGGCGCGTATCAAGCGTGAGAATGCCGCCCGAATCGAGGAGCAGTACGGGAAGCGGGTCATTGAAGAAGTCTGTGCCGGAAAGACCGTGCGGATCTACGACAAGGGTTACGTACAGATCTTCACTCTCTTCGGGAACTCTGCCCCCTACGAGAAACTCCTCGGAATCTCAGGTACGGCTGACGTAGCGAAAAAGACTGCTCTCGGGCGAACGTTGGCTGCAGGTGTCACCATGGGAGCGAATCTCGCCTTGTCTCCCAACAAACGTGGCGACCTCTACCTCTCGATTTCGACAAGCCAGAAAGTTCACATGATTCATGAGTCGCCTCCGACAGAGCGATCCATGAAAGCAATGCACAAACTTATTACTGCAGGTCAGGCAGTGCTCGATGCAACTGCCGCGCTACACGTAACGACCGAACCCTTTCAATCGTCTCAGGACCAACCCCGACAAAACGCAGGGGGCTCGTCCCTTGCCGACGAACTCGCGAAACTCGCAGCTCTGCGCGACTCCGGTGTTCTCACGGAAGACGAGTTCCAGGTCGCTAAATCGAGATTGCTCAGCTGAAGAAGCGGGGATGCCGGTCGAGGCCCAGGCCGTCGCACACCCTTCGCGTAGGGTCTTCATCACATCAAGAGAGGCAACGGCCACTACGGCCCAAGCCCGGCAACCGAGCCACCCGGCCACGGTGCCTCCCGCAAGGGGATGAGGCGCACACCGCGCAAAATCCCGGGACTCCTGATGTGGAACACATCAGAACGTCAAGGAGACCCGAGATGCAAGCAACACAAACCGTGCTGAAATCCGAGCCACCTCCGAAGAATCGGCACCTCAATCTCTCGAACTCGAATTCACGCTCGACATGTCAGAACTTCGTGGGGCATGGATACTCATCGACTCCGCTTAGCGTCTCAAAGTGGGTAGCGCCGCCACCGGTGTCGTCTGCAGAATGCGATGTGGCCGCAGACGCCGGGGCACCTTCCTCGCACACGACGGGTATCGGTTTCTCTTCCGACACGCGTCTATTTCCCCCGAGGACGAGGATTGCAATCTCATGAGCAGTCAACTTCACTTCATCGCAGGCGCACCATTTCCTGAGACCAGGAAACCGCAATGACCGCCGCCTTGATTCATTGGGTCAGCACGAATGGAAGCTGAAATCCGCTACTGGATCTCGACGCACCTCGTCTACAAGCCCGGCAGCGAACTACGAGCCGACCCAGCCGAATCGGTCAAACTTTTGAAGGAGTATCAGACTGTCGTGACAGGGTCGCTTCTGGATGTGGTGCTGATCCTGCGGGAGCAGGGCTTTAGCTATCCAGAATTGAGGTTTCGGATTAGGTTTGCGCTCTACGGTGCGGGGCACAGCGACTTCGTGGGCTTCTGACGCCCTCAATCTGCTCACGGCCCGATCAAACATCAAACTTGGTGTCAAATGGTCAGAGCTGCGCTACCGTTCAGGATCTAAATTTAGGGGCTGTAGCTCAGTTGGCAGAGCGCTTCGTTCGCAATGAAGAGGTCAGGGGTTCAATTCCCCTCAGCTCCACTTTTTCTAAGTAAATGCCTGTGTAATGCTCTAGCCCCATGGGGATGACGTGGGAACAGGCAATTGGGGCAGTGACATCGGCGGGGCAG
>CAZORB010000296.1:0-2560 GCA_964581825.1 uncultured Bordetella sp. | reverse complement strand
GTCCAGACGTTGCTGATGGTGGCGTTAACGGTTGCACCGACATCGACCATGACCACGTCGTTGCCCGACAGGTCGCTTACCTCGTCGGTGCCCGATCTCACATCGAAGCTGTCATTGCCCAGTCCGCCGGTGAGCGAGTCATTGCCCAGCCCACCGATAAGCGTGTCGTGTCCCGACCCACCCGTCAGGGTGTCAGCAAGACCGGAGCCCGTCAGCGTCGTTCCGGCTGCTCCGGAGTTACTGACCTGCCAGCCATTTCCGGTGGTGACCTGACTGAGGTTGACTGCTTTACCGGCAGTGTTGATGGTGGCGCTGCCGCTGTTCTGGCTGGCCGCGGTGGCTGCCCAGTCAGCGGAGACGCTGGCGGTAACGCTGGCGCTGGCACTCACCTGGATCACGTCGGTTCCGTTGCCCAGATCGGTGATGGTATCGGCGCCGACATCGATCAGGAACAAATCATTGCCTGCGCCGCCCGTCAGCTGGTCGTTGGCGGTAAAGCCGCGGAGCGTGTCATTGCCGCCGCCACCCGACAGCGAGTCATCGAGCGCCGAGCCCACCAGCAAGGCCGATGCGCCACCATTGACAACACTCCATCCGTTAGCGCCACTGGTGATCGCCGACAGGTTCACGCCAAAGCCCGCGGTGCTGAGGTTCGCAGTGCCGTTATTCAGGTTGCCCGCAGCGGCGGTCCAGGCTTGATTGACCGTGGCGTTGACGGTTGCGCCACCACTGACCAGCAGCAGATCAGCACCCAGTCCGACGTCCGTCACGGTGTCGATACCTGCACTAATTTCAAAGGTATCGGCGCCGCTATCACCCGTTAAGGAATCATTCCCCAACCCACCTCGAAGTGTGTCGTCTCCTGTACCGCCGATCAGGGTATCGGCGAGCGCTGATCCCGTCAGGGTAGTTTGCGGCCCTGTGTTGGTGATACGCCAGCCGAGGTCCGTTGTGATCGCGGAAAGGTTGACGCTTAGACCTGGTGTGGTGAGGTTGGCTGTGCCTTTATTGGTGCTTGCGGCAGGCGCGGTCCAGGCGTTGACAATCGTTGCCTGCGCAGTGGCAGCTGCCAACACCACCAGGGTGTCCTGGTTGTTGCCCAGATCGGTAATAGTGTCGTTGCCTTTCGCAACCGTGAAGATGTCGGCCCCCAAACCACCGGTGAGCGTGTCGTTGCCGATTCCACCTTGCAGCGTATCCGAAAGTGCCGACCCCAGTACGCGCTCCACACCGCTGATCCTGTCGTCGCCTGCACCGCCACCTGCCGTTCCCGCTTCAAGGTTCACGTTCACGCCAGCCACTGCCGTGGTGTAGCTGACGAGGTCGTTACCTAAGCCCCCAACGAGAGAGTCATTACCCAGGCCACCGGTGAGCGAGTCGTCATCGTTACCGCCGGTGAGGGTATCCGCGAGCGCTGAACCGGTGAGCTCAGCCGCCGCGCCGTTGTTGGTGATCCGCCATCCTGCGGATCCAGTAGTGATCGCAGTCAGGTCGATATTGAAGCCTGGCGTGGTCAGGTTGGTGGAGCCATCATTCCGGCTGGTGATGTCGGCCGTCCAGATACCCGTGAAATCGGCAACTGCGGTGGCGCCGCTGGCCACCTGCACCGCATCAGCCCCGGTGCCCAGGTCTGCAATCGTGTCGGTACCAGCGCTGATGACGAACGTATCGTTACCGATTCCACCGGTCAGGGTGTCGTTACCGGTTCCGCCGGTGAGCGTGTCGTTTCGCTGCGATCCGGCAAGCTGCGTGGCAGCGCCAGTGTTGAGCAGGCTCCAACCCAATCCGGTGTTGATCGAACTGAGGTTGACCTGCAGGCCTGGCGTCAGAATTCGTGCGATACCGTTGTTGATGCTGGCGTTGCTCGCCGTCCAGGCGGTGTGTAGCGTTGCGTCTACGGCGCCGGTTGCCTGAACCGTCAGAACATCAGCGCCATTTCCGAGATCGGTGATGACCGCCGTGGCGCCTGTGATCACGAACCGGTCTGCACCAGCGCCGCCGGTGATGGTGTCGTTGCCCGCACCACCGGTCAGCGTGTCATTGAGCGCAGAGCCCAGCAGTTGTTCGATACCGGTAAGGGTATCGGTACCCGCGCCGCCGCTTGAAGTGCCCAGATCGATATCCACATTGACCGCGACGCCCGCTGATGAGTAGTCGGCAAGGTCGATGCCTGCACCGCCCACCAGCGAGTCGTTACCCGCACCGCCCGCCAGCGTGTCATTGCCAGTTCCACCATTGAGCGTATCGTTGAACGCGGATCCAGTGAGCGTGGTGGCTGCGCCGGCGTTGGTGACGGTCCAGCCCTGTCCTGCGTTCACGGCGGCCAGGTTGACGATGAAGCCGCTGGTGGTGATCTGCGCGGTCCCCGTGTTGCTGCTTGCAGAGGTGGTCACCCAGTCTGCGATTACCGTACCCAGCACCGTTGCACCGGGATTGGTGACCTGGACCACATCAACGCCGGTGCCCAGGTCGGTGATCGTGTCGGTGCCGCCACCAATCTGATAGGTGTCGGCGCCATCGCCGCCGATGAAGGTGTCGTTGCCAGATCCACTGATCAGCG
>CAZORB010000295.1:0-2576 GCA_964581825.1 uncultured Bordetella sp. | reverse complement strand
GTATGCGTCCGGCGAACCCATCTTGAGCCGGTAATCGGGATGTAGGAGCCTGTGCCCCCGCCACCCGGAGGAGCAGGAGAGATGGACGATGTGCAGCCGATTGCGGCGCCGACGCCGAAAGTGCGCCGCTACCACAGCCCAGGGTTTCGGGCTGAGGTGATCAAAGCGGTCAAGCAACCCGGCACATCATTGGCTGCGGTGGCGCGGTCGTTCGATCTTAGCCCGAATCTCGTCAGGCGCTGGGTTCGTAAGAGCGATGATGGGCAGCGACGAAGCGCACACGCGAGCGCGGCCAGGCTGGCGGCGATTCGTTCCCAGTTGGGTGGGCAAGGCACTGCCGCGAGCGCGAGCAGCTTGACGGGCTCGAAAGCGACCCCTGGATTCATTCCGCTCGCACTGAAGTCGCCCCCATCGCCTGCAACAATCCCGTCGACTGATATCCGAATCGAAGTCACCCGCGGCTCGACATCGGTGACGCTCGCGTGGCCGGTAAGCGCTGCAGAGCACTGCGGGGCGTGGCTCTGTGAGCTACTGCGATGATTCGAGTCGATGCGATCTGGCTCGCCGTCGAGCCGATGGACATGCGATCGGGAACCGAGTCGGCACTCGGCCGCGTGGTGGCGGTGTTTGGTAGCGCCCGCCCGCATCACGCCTACGTATTTCTGAACCGACGCGGCGATCGCATGAAGACGCTGATCTGCGACGGACTCGGGATCTGGTTGGCCGCGCGCCGTCTGCACGAGGGAAGCTTCGCGCGGACATCGATCGCGGCAAACACTGCGCTCACCCGAGAGCAGTTCGATGCGATGGTGTTGGGGCTGCCGTGGCAGAGAATTGGCGCGCACAGTGCGATCACGGTGATATGAGTGGGTGGGATGTGGCAAGGGAAAGTCCCTATGGCCTCGCGCGCGCGCGCGAGGCATCATCGCTGCCATGCTCTCCACTCGCGAAGATCTCAATCGCCTCACCGAATCCGAGATTCGCGAATTCGCCGCCTCGCTTCTCAACGAACTGCGCTTCAAGCAGGCGCTAATCGACAAACTCACGCACGAGATGGCGGTGATCAAGCGGCTGAAGTTCGCCGCCAAATCCGAGCGCTTCAACGCCGAGCAGAAGAGCCTGCTCGAGGATGACTCCGACGCTGACCTGCAGGAACTGGCCGAGCAGATCGAAGCGTTGCAGCCCAAAGATGAAGAGGGCGAGCCGACTGCGAAGAGGCCAGCCGATGCAGGCGCCGCCAAGCGCCGGGCGCTGCCGCCGGAGCTTGCCCGCCGCGAGATTCGGCACGAACCCGCGAGCACCACGTGCGGCTGCGGTTGCGCGCTCAAGCGGATCGGAGAAGACGTCAGCGAGAAGCTGGACTACACGCCTGGCGAGTTCTCGGTGGAGCGTCATATCCGTGGCAAGTGGGTCTGCAATCAGTGCGAGACGCTCATCCAGGCGCCGGTGCCGGCACACGTGATCGACAAGGGGCTGCCTACCGCGGGTTTGATTGCGCAGGTGGGCGTAGCCAAGCATATCGATCACATGCCGCTCTATCGCCTGGAGTCGGTGTTCGCGCGGTCGGGGTATGCGCTGTCGCGCTCAACGATGGCCGAGTGGTTAGGCACGCTCGGCGTACGCTTGAAGCCGCTGGTGGATGCGATGCGCGCGCACTTGCTGAGCCGGCCCGTGCTGCACGCGGATGAGACGCCGGTGTCGATGCTCGCTCCGGGGGAAGGCAAAACGCACCGGGCGTACCTATGGAGTTACTGCAGTACGGTTTACGACCCGGTGGCGGCGGTGGTATTCGACTTCGCTGACAGCCGCGCGGGCAAGAATGCGAGCCGCTTCCTGGGGTTTGATGCAGAGCGTCCTGATGAGGGCTGGCGTGGCAAGCTGGTATGCGATGACTACACGGGCTATAAGCACTTGTTTCCGCTCGGCGTAATCGAAGGCGGATGCCTGGCGCATGCACGTCGAAAGTTCTTCGACCTGTGGGCGGGGCATAAGAGTGTGATCGCGGAGCAGGCGCTCAAGGCGTTCGGTGCGCTGTACAAGATCGAAGAGGATCTCGCCGGCATCACCGACACCGAAGCCAGACGACGATGGCGGCAGGAGCATGCGCGCCCGGTGGCTGATGCGTTTCATCGATGGCTGATCAGCGAACGACTCAAGGTTCCCAACGGCTCGGCGACTGCCAAGGCGATTGATTACAGCCTGAAGCGGTGGGCTGCGTTAACCCGGTACATCGATGATGGGGATCTGCCGGCCGACAACAATCGCGTCGAGAATCTGATCAGGCCGATTGCTCTGGGACGCGCAAATTGGTTATTCGCAGGCAGCCTACGTGCCGGTCAGCGGGCTGCTGCGATCATGAGCGTGCTGCACACGGCGCGAATCAACGGGCACGACCCTTACGCGTATCTGAAGGACGTGCTCGAGAGGTTGCCGACTCTACCGGCAAGCCGTATCGACGAGTTGTTGCCCTACAACTGGCAGCCCGCATCCCGGTAATACATCGACTGGCGCGCCGCCGCTGGCGCAGACGCAGCGATGTTGCGTGCGCGGATGGGCGTGTTTGCCGGACGCTTACG
>CAZORB010000294.1:0-2591 GCA_964581825.1 uncultured Bordetella sp. | reverse complement strand
GTGCCCTGAACACAGACCCCGGTGGCGTACACCGGAAATTTCGCGTCGCGAATTTCATCGATATCTCGAAGCAAACCGTTCGTGACAATGCCCGCGATCCCGCGCATCGTTGCCGCCAGGCTCGATGTGCCGCCCCACACTGGATGCACCCCGACACTACCGGTATCGATCACAAGCACCGATCCGGCTGGAGCCTGCTCCACCGCCCACAGCACCGCTGCTGTTTCGCAACCCAGAATACGAAGCGTGTAGGCTGGCCCGCAAAGGCGCGGGCGGTCAATCATGGGCCGTATGTCGGGGCTCATGCCGCCGGACTTCCCCTGCGCCTCATACAGCGTTGCCGCCGGGAACAACGCGATTTCCTTCAATGTTTCGGCCGAGACTGACCCTGCTTCCGATGACATGGAGACCCCACTGATTGAGCAGTCGCGGACAGACCGCTGAATGCTGACACCGCGCCCAACGCCTGATGCGCCTGGTTGTCTACAACTTGACTGGACGAGTTCAGAGTAGCGCTTGCGTCCGAGAAGCGTCAAGAAAGATTTCACCGCCGAACCCGTCGCTTGATGCCCCCACCGTTCCGACTTTTACGCATCTTACGAAACGGACCCTGATGCTTGACGCCCGCAAAGCTGGCGGCGTATTGTCTTTCGCCAGATGTCCGGACAAGTGAGCGCCATTCAGATGACTTCTTCACCCGCGGTCGAAATCATTGATGTGTCCAAGCAGTTTGGCACCACATCCGTCCTGAATCAGATCTCGCTCGAAGTTCGCAGGGGAGAGTTTCTTTCGCTGCTGGGCCCAAGCGGCTGCGGCAAGACCACCCTCTTGCGAATCATTGCCGGGTTTGAGCACCAAAGCTCCGGCGAGGTTCGAATCGACGGCAAAGACGTCTCAGGCGTGCCGCCATTCGCCCGCAGCACCAACATGATTTTTCAGCACCTGGCGCTGTTCCCGCACATGACCGTGTTTGAGAACATTGCCTTTGGCCTTCAGATGAAGAAGGCGGATCAGGCCACCATCAAGCGCCGGGTTGAGCAGGCACTCTCGCTCGTACAGCTGCAGGGCTACGAGCAGCGTCTTCCCGAGCAGCTGTCAGGCGGGCAGCGCCAACGTATTGCGATGGCCCGTGCGCTGGTCAATGACCCGTCGGTGCTTCTGCTCGATGAGCCCTTGGGCGCGCTCGATTTGCAGCTGCGGCTTCAACTGCAGGTCGAGCTTAGACAGTTGCATCGCTCGCTCGGAAGCACCTTCATCTTCGTTACGCACGATCAAACTGAAGCGATGACGATGTCCGATCGGATCGCGGTCTTCGATAGCGGCCGAATCGTTCAGCTGGGGTCACCTCAGGAGATCTACGAGACGCCACAGACTCGGTTTGTGGCTCGTTTCGTTGGTCACGCTAATCTGCTGGATGGGCGAGTGACCGCAATCGAATCCTCCGATCGTTGCGTGGTGGCGCTCACCCAGGGCGGTGAAACCATTAGCGCGATTCCGGGACCCCATGTCAGCGTGGGAAGCGCGGTCACAGTAGTTCTTCGATACGAAAGCGTCTGCATCCAGCAGCCCGACTCGCAACCCCCTTTGCACGATCGCCAAGTCGTTGCAACTATTCAGGAGCTCACCTATATGGGCGGTTTCCAGCGTGCCCGCGTTCAGACCTCGAATGGCCTATCGCTTGTCGCTGACACTGCCGTCAGCGAGCAGACCCGTCGCTGGACAGTTGGCACGCAGGTGGTCGCAGGTTGGGCCACCACGGATGCTCGCGCCCTGTCGGACTGACCGCCAGACGGTTACGCCAGATGCCCACCAACAGGCTCGAATCGCGGCGGTCGACCCGTTCGCTCAAACAGGACAAGTCTCGACCCCGCTACAGCGAGGTTGCCGACTTACTTAGGCTCGCCATTCTCACTGGCAGGCATCCGGCTGGCTCTCTATTGCCGAGCGAAAGCGAGCTGTGCCGGCAGTTTTCTATCAGTCGCCACACTGCCCGCGAAGCAATACGAGTGCTTCAGCTCCGCGGTCTTGTGTCGCGTCATCAGGGGCGAGGCACCGAGGTGCTGCAGGCACAGCAGATCACCAAGGTCGCGCGGGTGCTCGGCTCTTTGGAAGACGTTGAGCGTCATGGCCGAGACACCCGGTTGGTGGGCTTGGAGTCAAATTGGGTAGAGGTTGACCGCGAGCTTGCCTCATTGCTGGGCGGCACCATGGGTGAGCGGCTTCTTAAGATTCAGGCCTACCGGGAGCCACGCGACCAATCGTCTAGCTTGCCGCGCGCCTGGAATGAATCGTTTATTCGCGAGCAATACGCCGGTATCCGAGATCAGCTCCAACACTGGCAGGGCGCTGTGTATTCACTCATTGAAAAGCTTTATGGTGAGCGGGTAAGTTCGGTTCGCCAGGAGGTGTCAGCGCTAAACTTGCCCGACACCATCGCGCACCGCCTGTCCGTCAAGCCAGGAACGGCGGGGCTTCGAGTCAAGCGCAGCTACTTTAACGATGCAGGCGTGGCTATGATTATCGGGATCAACACCTATATTGGCCTGCAGTTTTCGCTGATCATGGATATTCGCTCACACGACTGAGTGCGC
>CAZORB010000293.1:0-2610 GCA_964581825.1 uncultured Bordetella sp. | reverse complement strand
AAAGCGATCTGGGCTGCGGGGGCTTTCATTGTCAGGTCCTGTGGGATGGGGTGATATTTTTGAGAAATCACATGGCGGAGAACTGCCAGCGGCCGATTTCGCAGTGGACTGCCGAATGTAAGCCGCCAGACCTAAAACGCACCCCCCGGCACCCTCACAAACCCCTCCATCAGCACCCTGGCGCTCCTGCTCATAATCGCCTTCTTCACCACCCACTCGCCGCCTTCCTGGCTGGCCTCTGCGCCCACTCGCAGCGTGCCTGACGGATGGCCAAAGCGCACCGACTGACGCTGCCCACCGCCTGCGGCAAGGTTCACCAACGTGCCGGGAATGGCGGCCGCAGTGCCGATGGCTACCGCAGCCGTGCCCATCATGGCGTGATGCAGCTTTCCCATCGAGAGCGCGCGAACCAGCAGATCGATGTCCTGTGCTGCCACCGCCTTGCCGCTGGAGGCGGTGTAGCTTTTGGGGGGCGCGACAAATGCCACCTTGGGCGTGTGCTGTCGGCGCGCGGCTTCGCTGAGTTCGCGGATCAGGCCCATGCGAATCGCGCCGTGCGCGCGAATGGTTTCGAACATGGCCAGCATGCTGGCGTTGCCGTTGATGGCGTCTTGCAGTTCAGTGCCCGACAGCCCGATTGCATCGGCATTGATGAAGATGGTGGGAATGCCGGCGTTGATCATGGTGGCCTTCAGCGTGCCCACGCCGGGCACCTCAAGGTTGTCGACCAGATTACCGGTGGGGAACATGGCGCCGCCCGCGCCTTCTTCTTCGGCCGCGGGGTCCATGAACTCAAGCTGCACTTCAGCGGCGGGGAAGGTCACGCCGTCAAGCTCAAAGTCGCCGGTTTCCTGCACCTGGCCGTCGGTGATGGGCACATGCGCAATGATGGTCTTGCCGATGTTGGCCTGCCAGATGCGAACCACGGCCACGCCGTTGTGCGGCACGCGCGCTGCGTCAACCAGTCCGTTTGAAATGGAAAACGGGCCCACCGCCGCGGACAGATTGCCGCAGTTGCCCGACCAGTCAACAAATGCCGAATCGATGGACACCTGTCCAAACAGATAATCGATGTCGTGATCGGGGCGGCTGCTTTTAGACAGGATGACCGTTTTACTGGTGCTGGAGGTGGCGCCGCCCATGCCATCGATCTGCTTGCCGTACGGGTCGGGGCTGCCGATGACGCGCATCAGCAAACGATCACGGGCCTCACCTGGTGATTGCGCAGCAACGGGCAGATCGTTCAGGCGAAAAAATACGCCCTTGCTGGTGCCACCCCGCATGTAGGTGGCAGGAATGCGAATTTGCGGAGCGTGGTGCGGATGGGCCATGACAGGGTGTCCTTGCAGGGGCCGAATAACAATCAGGCGGCTTGACCGGCTTCCAGAAAATCTTGCGCGAAGCGCTGCAACACGCCGCCCGCCTCATAGATGGAAACCTCTTCAGCGGTGTCGAGGCGGCAGGTAACGGGCACCTGCACGGTGTCGCCATGGCGACGCTGAATGACGAGCGTGAGCGTGGCGCGCGGCGTGCGCTCGCCAATTACGTCAAAGGTTTCCGTGCCATCAATGCCAAGTGACAGACGCGTGGTGCCGGGCTTGAACTCAAGGGGCAGCACGCCCATGCCGATAAGGTTGGTGCGGTGAATGCGCTCAAAGCCCTCGGCCACAATGGCCTCAACGCCCGCAAGACGTACGCCTTTGGCCGCCCAGTCACGCGAGGAGCCCTGACCATAATCGGCCCCGGCAATGATGATGAGCGGCTGGCCGCGATTCATGTAGGTTTCAATGGCTTCCCACATGCGCATCACTTTGCCCTCGGGCTCAACGCGCGCAAGCGACCCCTTTTTCACCTTGCCATCGACCACCGCCATTTCGTTCACCAGAGTGGGATTGGCGAATGTGGCGCGAAGCGCGGTGAGGTGGTCGCCCCGGTGGGTGGCGTACGAGTTGTAGTCTTCCTCGGGCAGGCCCATTTTCTTCAGGTATTCGCCGGCGGCGCTGTCAGGAAGAATGGCGTTGGAAGGCGACAGGTGATCGGTGGTGATGTTGTCACCCAGAACCGCGAGAGGACGAAGCCCCCGCAGCGTACGTTCGCCCGCCAAAGCGCCTTCCCAGTAGGGGGGGCGCCGAATATAGGTGGACTGCGGGCGCCAGTTGTAAAGCGGTGACACCTGTTGGCTGTCGTCGCGGCGAATATCGAACATTTGCGTGTACACGCGACGGAACTGCTCAGGCTTCACCGATGCGCGCATGACTGCATCGATTTCTTCATCGCTGGGCCAGAGATCTTTCAGACGAATCTCGCGGCCGTTATGAACCGTGAACACGTCTTTTTCAATGTCGAAGCGAATGGTGCCGGCGATGGCGTAGGCCACCACCAGTGGCGGTGATGCAAGGAATGCCTGCTTGGCATACGGATGGATTCGCCCGTCGAAGTTTCGATTACCTGACAGCACCGCGGTGGCGTAGAGATCGCGGTCAATGATTTCCTGCTGGATCTTGGGGTCGAGTGCGCCCGACATGCCGTTGCAGGTGGTGCAGGCAAAGGCCACCACGCCAAAGCCGAGCTTTTCAAGCTCGGGCATGAGCCCCGATTCGCGCAGATATT
>CAZORB010000292.1:0-2625 GCA_964581825.1 uncultured Bordetella sp. | reverse complement strand
CGTCGGCGTCATCCAGCATATTGATGACACGTAATTGGCTGCCCTGCGCAGGCGTACCATCAATTTCCAAAGCGCCGGTTGGCCTGTCGTTTACGTTAACGACCAGTGTGGTTGCCACCAGCGATATTGCTTCTTCAGTACCGCGCGCATCGGTGTAGGCCAGACGAACCTCAATGCGCTTACCAACCTCGTCCTGCGACAGGGCAAGCGCGGCGCCCTCGGCTGAAAGCAAAACGTTGTCGGCATACCAGGCAAAACGCACGCCCTCGAGCCCGATGGGGCCTGGATTGTCGGCATCAAGAATTGGGGGCGGCGGCGTGCTGTTGGTTTGACCCCCGACGGTAATGGAACCGTTCTCCGCGAAGTTACCGACCAGCCTAAGGTTGTGGGTGGGGAGATCGTTTACGTTCGTGACGGGTTCAGACGTCTGGACGGACACACTTTCCAGGTTGCCCGCCCCGTCGACGTAACCCACCACCGCGCGCAGGAAAAAGCCAACATCGGCATCGCCTGGGGTGTAACTGAACGAGGTCGCGCCAGCGATCCGTTGCCAGGATGCCGCGTCAGCACCGCGGACCGAGGAGCGTTCCCAGGCGAAGGTGTAATTAGGGGTGCCTGAAATGCCGTCTGGATCGAGCTTGCCTGCTTCCAACAACGCCCGAATCGACAGGTTCTCTATGGGGGCCGCACCATTCTCGAGCACATAACTCGACTGACTCATCGCTGCTCCGGAAAATCAAGCGAACGTGACAACCGGTGATATTAGCCCGAATCACCTAGCTGACGAGCAAAATATTTCTCGTTCAGCGCTCTGTCAGCGCCTCGTGCTGCATCCTCACCAACGGATCGGTGAGGTACGAAAGCACTGTGCGCTGGCCGGTGAGAATTTCGGCAGTCAGCGTCATGCCCGGAAGCAGTTTTCCAGCCCGATCGCGAGCTTTAAGGGCGGTGGTATTGATCTCAACCCGGGCCAGATACTGCCCAGGCGGTTGCACCGGACCCGATGGCGGTTGCTCGCCTGGTGTGTCGGGGCTGAGTTTGCGCACCCTGCCCTCGAGCACTCCGTGCCGCTGAAACGGAAATGCGTCGATTTTCACGCGCACCGAATCGCCCTCCTTCACGCCGGCCACATCGGCATTCTCAATGCGCACCTCGGCCTCGACCGAGGCATCTTGCGGAACGATGGTGACAAGCGCCTGCGCCTCTCGTACCACCGAGCCCTTGGCAACCTTGGCCACTTCAAGCACCGTGCCATCCACTGGCGCCGACAGAACGTTAAGCGTGCTCCGGCGGTCGGCCTTAATAACCTGTTGGGCGAGCGCATCGCGTTCGCGCCGAGCCGTCACCAATTCTTCCAACAGGCGCTGGCTGTACTCGGCGACATAAGCCGCCCGATCAGACTCAAGGGCAGCAAGTTCCTGGCGCAGTTCGTTCGTGCGACTTTGAGCGCTCGCCAAGGTGCGCTCCGCATCCAGTCGACGCTCGCGGGTATCGAGCAGGCTTCGACGGCTTTGGAACTGCTTCGCCACCAGATCCTCGTTCATGCTCTCGATTTCACGCAGCGCCGCCAGCCTTTCTTCCAGAGCCTTGATTTCGGAAGCGTTGAAATCCAGGCCCTTCCGCGCGCGGGCGATGCTCTCGGATAAGCGCTCGAGTCGCGCCTTGTGATTGGCGGCGCGCTGCTGCTCGATTTGTCGCTGAGCCGCGTCTTCGTCGCCAGGCTGCGCCTTAAAGGGACGCGCATCACGCTCGGCCTCAAGTCGGCGCACCTGCGCGTCAAGACTTCGCAACCGATCACGCACCTGTCCGAGGTCGGCGCCCACGTTGGTAGCGTCAAATACAACCAACACTTCGCCTTTGCGAACAAACTGGCCGACTGAGGCATTGATGGATTCGATTTGCGCGCTCTCGCTAGGCTGGAGCACCAGATGCGTGTCGGTGGAGATGAGGCGACCTCGCGCGGTCACCACTTCGTCGACTTTTGATAATCCCGCCCAGGCAAGTCCGGTCGCCATTCCGGCAAGCAGCAGATACAGCGTGACCGGTAGCCCCCGGGCAATCGGCTTGCGTTCAATTCGGTCAGCGGCCGAAACAAAATCCAGTGCTGTCTCATCTACTTTGGGCGTTTTGCGAAACCAGCTCATCCCGCCTGCTCCATCTGCTGGCGCCACAAGCTGGCATAGGCCTCACAGCGCTCAAGTAACTGCGGGTGCGGCGCGCAGTCAAGCAGCTTGCCATGCTCAAGGAACGCGATGCGATCAGCCCGAACAAGCGTGGACAGTCGGTGACTGATGAGGATCACGGTGCGGTTAGCAGCGATCTTCGAGAGATTGCGCATCACGATGGCCTCGCTCTCGGGGTCGAGCGCACTCGTAGCCTCATCAAAAATAAGCACCCTGGGTTTCAGCAACAGCGCGCGCGCAATCGCAAGGCGCTGTCGTTGACCACCCGACAGATTCGATGCGTTTTCCTCGAGCAGCGTGTCATAGCCCTGCGATAAGCGCTCGATAAACTCATCCGCGCCTGCGGCACGCGCGGCCAGCACCACCTCCTCAAGCGAGGCGTTGGGTCGTGCAATGGCAATGTTCTCGCGAACGGTTCCGCGGAACATGAAGTTGTCCTGCA
>CAZORB010000291.1:0-2637 GCA_964581825.1 uncultured Bordetella sp. | reverse complement strand
AACGTGGCTATGGTCGGTGGATCGTGGTTGACACCATCCTCAGCCGTGGCAAACGGACGGTGGCACGAGATCACGGCGCTGGCCCGACAGGCTGTCACCACGGCCGCCCAGGCAAGCCTCTCAGGCTAGACGTCTGACCGCGCGCTTGGCTGGACGTCTACCGCATGCTTACCTGGACGTCCGCCCGTACGCTTACCGCGACGCTCATCTAAGCGATCGTTTAGCCGCCCGCCTGCCCTGTCCGCTCGCGCAACACGGCCTCGAAGCGCTTGAAAAAGTCTTCGGCCAGCGATTTGGCAGCGGCATCGATCAGGCGCTGGCCGATCTGGGCGAGCTTGCCACCAATGGTGGACTTGACCGCGTAGCGCAACTCACAACCCGCCTCAAGCGGTGCCAACTCGACCGCGGCCTGACCTTTACCGAAACCGGCGGCACCACCCTGCGCCTCAAAAAGAAGCGTGTATCCCTCGGCTGGCCGCACGTCTGCGAGCGTGATGCGCCCGGTAAATCGCGCCGAAACCGGCCCGATTTTCACCTTGACCCCCATAGCCCAGACGTTGGGCCCTGCCTCGGGATCAGGCTCAAACCGTTCACAGCCGGGAATGCTCGCCTTGAGTATCTCCGGGTCGTTCAGGGCCTGCCAGGCCTGAGCGACCGAAACGGGTAGTACTCGGCTTGCCTGCATCTCCATGTCAGACTCCGCTTTGTCGCAAATGCGCGATTATTGATCATTGACGCTTTCACGCGCTTTTTTTATGCAAGGTTCGACATGCCCCACATTCCCGCTTCCACCGCCCTGAAGGACTTGCGCATTCTGGATCTGACCCGAGTACGCGCCGGCCCGACCTGCGTCAAACAGTTTGCCGACTTCGGCGCCGACGTCATCAAGATCGAAGCCATTGAGCCCGACACCATGAGCGGGCCGCGTGACGGGTCTGACATGCAGAACCTGCATCGCAACAAGCGCTCGATGACCCTGGACATGAAAGCACCCGAAGGCCATGAGATTCTCATGAAGCTGGTGCGTACCGCCGACGTGGTCGTCGAAAACTTTCGTCCCGACGTCAAGTTCCGTCTGGGGATCGACTATGAGTCGCTGCGTGCGGTCAACCGACGCATCATCCTCGCCTCGATCTCTGGATTTGGGCAGGACGGCCCCTACGGTAAACGCCCCGGATTTGACCAGATCGCTCAGGGTATGGGCGGTCTGATGTCCGTTACCGGCTTTCCAGAGACAGGCCCCACCCGCGCGGGCGCCGCGGTTGCCGACATGGCGGGGGGTCTTTACGCCGCCCTGGGCGTTTTTGCCGCCCTGTGGGAGCGTCAGCACTCGGGCGAGGGGCAATGGGTTCAATCAAGCCTTCTCATGGCGCAGATTGCGCTGCTGGATTTTCAGGCAGCGCGCTTTCTCATGAAGGGTGAAATCGCCCCGCAGGTCGGCAATGACCACCCCACCTCAATGCCCACCTCAGCCTATGCCACGGCCGATGGCCACATCAATATTGGCGCCTCGGGCGAGCAGATGTGGAAACGGCTCTGTGAGGTCATGCAGCGGCCCGATCTGGCCGACAAACCTGAGTTTGCCGACGACGCCAGCCGCGCCCGTAACCGCAAAGCCCTCAATGAGGCGCTTTCGGCTGTACTCCGTACCCGCAGCACCCGCGAGTGGATTGACGCACTCAATGAGGCGGGCGTTCCCTGTGGTCCAATCTACAACATCGGCCAGATGTTTGATGACCCGCAAGTGCAGCATATACAGGCCGCCGTACCCGTGCAGCATCCCAGGCTGGGCACGCTCAAATTGGTCAACCAGGCCGCCAAGCTTTCGCGCACGCCAGCCACCATGGCTCGCGCAACGCCCGAGCATGGCGAGCAATCCGACGAAATTCTGCGCGAAATCGGCTATGACGA
This sequence comes from uncultured Bordetella sp., assembly GCA_964581825.1. Taxonomy (GTDB): domain Bacteria; phylum Pseudomonadota; class Gammaproteobacteria; order Burkholderiales; family Burkholderiaceae_E; genus SYIM01. Next base: position 726 of record CAZORB010000291.1, on the reverse strand, counting down.
TGCGGCCATTGCCGGGCTGCGCGCGCGGGGCATCATCTAAGGCGCTGCGGCGCGGACGATCAAATTCGGCTACTTGCGAAAACCCAAAATACCGGCCGCGACCGACCGTTGATCGCGCGCAGTCCAGCGGCCGGTTTCAACCTTCAGCAAAAAGTCCTGCACAGCCCAGTTGAAGGCCTCGGGCTCTTCAAGGTTGATGGTGTGACCCGTCTGCGGCAACACAACCAGACCTGAGCTGGCGATGCTGCGCTTCATGAGCAGCGACGGCTCGATACAGGGGTCGTCCTCGTCGCCTGTAATGATCAAGGTGGGCGCGGTGATGCGCTTCATGTCATCGACCAGCTCGAACAGCGAGGGGCGCTTCATTTGCACGCCCCGAATGGTATTGGCCTGCCCCACCCAGTCATGCTCAGTCATCTGTCGCTCAAACTCAGCCCAGCCCCGCGGGTCTTTATTTTGAAACTGCACTCGGGTGGGGCCGATGCAGTACTGACGTCCAGTGGCCTCGCCATCGGTTTCAAAGCGTCGTGCGGCTGCTTCGCACTCTTGCCGAAAGCCCTCGCGATCGCCTGGCGCGGCACCATAGCCGCAACCGGCAATCACCAGAGAAATCACCCGTTGCGGATAGCGCATGCCCACATGCAAAGCGGCAAAACCACCCATGGACAGGCCCACGACATGGGCCTTGTCAATGCCCAGATGATCCAGCACGGCAATCACATCATC
>CAZORB010000290.1:0-2640 GCA_964581825.1 uncultured Bordetella sp. | reverse complement strand
TCCGCTTTTCATCGGTGCAAATACCTCGCGCGGGGATAACTACCAGAGCACTGATCTGGATATCGCGAACAGCGCCTTCTGGAGAAACGACGGCGACGCGGGAAGCTTCAGCGCGGCCATCCTGCAGCCAGGTGGCGGCTGGGTCGGCACTAATCGCTTTGATTCCACCTACACCGGCCGCACCTGGCCGTGGGCACTCTCGCTCGAAGCCAGAAAGACCAACATCGGCCGCTATGACCTCGCTTACCTCACGCAACTCCCCAACGGCTCGAGCCCGCTCTTGCCTGCGATTCTTTATGACGGCACCAGCACTCGTGCGTTCAGCGTCTGGGGAGAACTCCAGGGGGTGTATGCGGTGCCGGGCATAGGCGTCGCAGCCGGGGACACGGTCACCGCCGGGGGCAAGTCGCATCTGGTGGTACAGGCCGCAACCTCCACCAGTACCGGGCGCTTCGCGGTCATTCAGCTGAGTTAATCACCATGGCCTACGCAACCGGCGCCTCCGCCACCATCAGCACACTCCTCACGGCCATCCGCAACTTTGCGGTCGCCAACGGCTGGACCGCGAGCGCAACCGACACCGTGACGCTTGCCTTCTCCAGTGTCCCTGGCAACGGCGGTGCAACGCACGCGAGCACCACCTCCATGGTCTCGTCAGTCAGTAACTCGACGGCCTATCAGAACCAGTCTGAGGCAAGCCTTGTCACCAACCGGGTGGTGCTCACCAAGAACGGCGTCTCCTGGCAGCTCTTTGCGTTTAACAAGAAGCTCTTTAAGAACGGGGTGACGGGCACCTACGCATGCCTGGAGGCCTGGGTCTGCGACAGCTTCTCCTCCGGGGTTGCGGCCAATCTGCAGACGAATAACCGCAAATTCGTCCTGATCGGTCCGATGGCGACCTCGCTCTTTGGCTACCACCTGTTTTCAAACGGGGACTTCGTGCACCTGGTGGTCGAAGAAACAACGGGGCGCTTCCGACATCTGTCCTTTGGATTCATCAACAAGTACGGCACGTTTACGGGTGGGCAGTACCTCACAGCGGGCTGTCCGCTGGAATCCGCCAACACCACACCGCTTGCCTTCAATACCTCTACGCACATTGTTCCGTTTGGTGCGAACGGGCAGGGTCCGTCGCGCGCGCTGATCGCCTCCAACGCCTACCCCGGCACCTATGTCCGCGCCGACATCGATGGCTGGTCAGCGGGCTGGCGACTCATCTCAAGCGGCTTCTGGGACACGGCCAACCTGGATGCCTACGGCTGCGCGACCTACGTGAACGCGACCAATAACCGCGCGGGCTACATCACGGGGGGCCCTCAGGTATCGCTCGTGACGCTTGCGCATGATCTCGCGTATCACTGCTCGCCCCAGGGCTACAACGGACTCGCGCCCATGATGCCCTGCCAGGTGGGAGTCAATCGCACCCCCTATGCGAACACCTGGACGCTTCTGGGCGAGTTTCCTGACGTTCGCTTCCTCAACATCTCGAACTTCAACGCGGGCGACGAACTCACGCTCGGCACCGACGTCTGGAAGATCTTTCCGCTCTGGAACAAGGCCTATACGACCCTGTCTGAGCCGATCAGCTACGACTACGGAATCGCCTACCGGAAGGTGGTCTAGATGGCGACTGTCGCAGGCATTTTCATCTCAGGGATTATCGGAGGTGCTGCCGCCACTGGGATGAATCTTCTGTGGGACAACGGCCGGCCGGGCTATTACGCGCCGAGCACCGTTGTCTCACCGATTACGGTCTCGGTCGGCACGCTCACCAGCGGCCAGCCCACGCCTGAGCCCTTTATCGCGCGAGACGGCGTGCGCTGTGGCGCCTTCTCGGACGACTACTACTACCGCATTTACCTTCAACCCACCCGGATCGAATTTGGAAACCTCGTCGTACCCACCACCCGAACGGTGGAGGTCTGGAACGCATTTCCCGATCCGGTCACGATCTTCCGGTTGGATGGCGATACCGACGGGCTGGATCTCGAGTTCCTGCCGCCGACTTCGCTGCGCGGTCTGGAGTTAATCCTCTATGACGTCACCGCAACTCTCGACGGTCCGAGCTTCGTCGACACACTGCTGACCCTGTATTTCTCACAGGGCGGTACCCGTACGATTGCGATCAGCTACGGTCGTGTGCTCGTGATGGGGGTTCTTGCCGACTGGAAGAGCGGTTTCACGGAGCGGCTGGAATGGCTCACCGACGTGCTCACGATGCGAGACGGTAGCGAGCAGCGCATCCGCCTTCGCGACAATCCCCGACGGTCCTTCGAGTTCGACATCCTCGACTATGGCTTAGGCGGCCAACTCGACCTCCTGATGAACGTCTGGCAGTCGCGCGTCTATGCCGTCCCGGTCTGGACCGACAAGGTAAAGCTCGCTGCTGCTATCTCGCCTGGCTCCACAGTCATCCCAGTCAGCACCGTCGATCTCGACTATCACGCGGGCGGTCTTGCCGTGGTGGGTATCACAGGAGGCGCAACGGAGGCGCTGGAAATCCAGTCTCTGACCGCCAGCGCGATCACGCTCAAACGCCCCGTCGCGGGCGCCTGGCCTGCCGGTGCGTGGATCGCTCCCGCACGACTGGGGCGGTTGCCCGCGCAGCAGTCCGTCACCCGCCCGACTGCGGCCATATCT
>CAZORB010000289.1:0-2658 GCA_964581825.1 uncultured Bordetella sp. | reverse complement strand
GATCACATACCGCTCTCACCAAGCGATAGCTCCGGGCGACAAGGATCCGCTCACAACACGGAGCTGGTGATCCGAGGCACCTTTACGCGCCTCGATTACGCCGCTTTACCTTCACCCACCCGCACCACCGCACCGCTTAGTTTTCCCCATCCTCCGCTCCACCAATCGCCCTGGCGAACCTCTTCAAGTTACACACGCAGAATTGCGGAGAGCCCCGCATGGTGCGGGTTTCGCAGAAACGACAACGCCCAACCGAGGAGGGTTGGGCGCTGAATAGTGGTGGTGAAGTCTGGGGCTGAGGCTTACGCGGCTCTCGGAGTGTTGCGGCACACGGAGGGGCCATTGCGGTCTGGTAGGGAATGCGAGGCAACAAAAATCTCACCTCGCATTTCCGCTCATCGCTCGGTTCGGTCAGGCGCGTAAGAGTTATCGACGCAGTCAGCGCGCAGGGAAACGTGGTTCGGCGTCGGCATGTCCAGCGCATTAACGAATACGATCTGTACTCGAGCAGTATTGCTTTTGGTGCGAAGCAAAGCCTCCCAGCGCTACTGCGGTCATTACCAGGTGTCGCCTCCGCTATGCCGCCGTCTTCAGCATGAAGTCCACATGCACGGCGGTGTAAGGGAACTCAATTCGACCAAGTTCATCTTTGCGTAGCACCCCTGCGTCCAGCAGCATATGCACATCGGAGTGAACGGCGCGGACATCGCGGCCAACACGCCTCGCCGCTTCGCGCAAGCTCACCGGCCCCGCCCCCGTCAGCGACTTGACCAGCGCCATACGGTTGGGGGCGAGCACTTTCCAGAGCAGGTCAAAAGACTCGAACGAAATTTGCTCATCTTGCCGCTTGCCTGCGAAGGCGGATCTGACTCGGTCCCTGAAGGATTGATTCGAAGTGACCGTAATCGTGACAGCGCCCATCCTACTTCCCCTTCCATCGGGCGACATCCCTCAGGAAGTCGTCCAGCAATTGGTCAACCGACGCAAAAGCGTAGGGCTTTTCAGTTCTCCCAAAGTGGCGGTGATCGCCCTTACCCAACTCGTTGTCGTAGCGCAAGACGCACTCGCCTCGAACCACATAGGCAAGCCGGTACTTGAACCGATGCAGCGAACCATCCATCGGCTGTGAAAGACCCCAGACCACTACCTCGATAAACCCAATCTCCAGAACGCGGCGCTCACGAAGGAGCAATTTGGCTTTCATGTTGCTGAGATTAACAACACCCTGAAAATGTTGTCAATTTAAACAACACCGGGATCGCTTCTGTCTTGGAGGTAGCTGAAACCGTACGCCGAAATGGCCCTTCATGCTGCATTCGGATCCGGGCGCATTCTTCGCTTTGACACGCATTAACCGCAGGCACTACCCGCAATCACCTCAAAACACTTTCTCGCATGTGGCGTGCGACCCACCACGCGGATTTCAGGTGTCCTCGTTGCCCATGTGCCGTGGCAAATCCATGGCGCCATGCAGCACGCGAACGATCAGCACGTCAGGCGCTTGAGGACAGTAAAGGATCACGTAATTGCCAAACGGGCAGGAGCGAATTTCGTCTCCGAGTTCGGGACGTGCGCGATAGGCCAGGGGCGACTTACCGATCTTCTGGCACTGCGCTCGGATCTCTTGGATGAAGGTCAGGGCGCGGGCCGGATTGTCCTGGGCGATGTAGTCGCCGATCTCCTCGAGGTCCGTATCGGCCAGCGAGGTAAACAACACACGCATTACCGACCTGCGCTGGCAGCCTGTGCGCGGTATTTGGCTTCCAGCCGATCAAAGACCTGATCACCGGCAATACTTGGGCCACTGGCCAGCCCGGCAGCAATCGCTGCCTTCATGGCCTCCAGTTGCAGCTCTGCCTGCTTTTGCTGATCTTCGAGCAAACGTAGTCCTGCACGGACCACTTCGCTGGCATTGTTGTACCGGCCAGACTCGACCTGGTTGCGGATGAAGGTCTCGAAATGGGAACTGAGTGCGACGCTGGTGGGCATGGTGATCTCCTAACTATTAATAACTGTTATTTGAGCGCAGCCATGCCCATCTGTCAAGACGCGGTTGAGTTGATGGGCCACCAGTTCTAAGACCCGGTGCCCGCGCCTAACCCTCGGCCCCTCACCCAAAAAAGATATCAACATGAAAAAGACCTGGATCGAATGGCTGCATGAATTGCCGGTAGACGCTGTCCTGCGCGAGTTTCTGACTGCCCAGGGTTTGGCGATGCCCGCCGACTTTGCCTGGACCGACACACCCGAAGCGACTCGTGCCGTGATCGCCGCGCTGGCGCACGATGCCGACGGATCCGCCCGTGATCGCGTTTCGGCGCGACTGCGCGCTGCGACCCAACTCGCCGACTCAGCGGGTACCCAGGCGATGTTCGAGGTTGCAACGGGCGATGCCGCAATCCTGGCTGGGCTTGCCACCTGCAAGAGCGACGCCCATCGATCGCTGTGGCTCTATGTGAAGCACCCCACCCTCTTTGACCGCGCCGGCGATGTTGACCACTTCGAGCGCCAGTCCGCTTATGCCCAGCAGCATGATCTCGGCGTCAGGCAGGTGCCGGACACCTCACAGGCGGCCCTTGCCGCGCTGCGCGCCGACATGTCGGCGTTCTATCAGCGCGAGATGCAGTGCGGCGACCGATGCAAAGCCTATATCGTCGA
>CAZORB010000288.1:0-2664 GCA_964581825.1 uncultured Bordetella sp. | reverse complement strand
TGCCGTCGGTCAGCCGGTGCAGCAGGTTCAGGATGTGGGTCTTGGTGGACACACCAGCCTGCAGCGCCAGTTCCACGGCCACCAGCACGGCCTGTTCGTCGTGCTGCAGCACCAGGGACAAGATCTCCACCATCTCCCGGTCACCACCAGGCCTGCCGTGCAGCTGGCGCTGCAGTTGCCGGAATGCTTCGGGCAGTTCGGCGAAGGGCGCGCCGTTGCGCAGGGCGCCGGGCTTTCGCTGGACCACGGCCAGATAATGGCGCCAGTCATAGATCGTCCGGCCCTGGCCGTGGTGCGAGCGCTCGATGATCCGCTGGTGCTCGCAAAGGACGGCGCCCTCGGCCACCACCACGATGCGCTCGGGATAGACCCGCAGGCTGACCGGGCGATTGGCGAAGGACGCGGGCACGCTGTAGCGGTTGCGGTCGAAGTGCACGAGGCAGGTTGGCGAGACCCGCTTGGTCTCATCCACGAAGCCGTCGAAGACCCGTCTGACCGGCATGAGGCAGTCCACCTCCTGCCGCCAGACCGCGGCAACGCTGCCGGGTTCGACACCGTGCGGGATCTCCTCCCACAAGGCGAAGCAGCGCTGCTCCAGCCAGGCGTTCAGCGCCTCCAGACTGTCGACCTCAGGCATGGGCTGCCACAGCCGGTGCCGGGTATCCTGAACGTTTTTCTCGACTTGGCCTTTCTCCCAACCCGATGCCGGATTGCAGAATTCGGGCTCGAACAGATAGTGGCTCGCCATGGCCAGGAAGCGGGCATTGACCTGCCGCTCGCGGCTCGGGCCGATGCGGTCCACGGCGGTGCGCATGTTGTCGTAGATGCCACGCCGCGGCACGCCGCCCAGCACGCGAAATCCATGGTTGTGGGCGTCGAACAGCATCTCGTGCGTCTGCAGGAGGTAGGCTCGCACCAGGAAGGCCCGACTATGGCAGAGCTTGAGGTGGGCGACCTGCAGCTTGGTGCGCTCGCCACCGATGACGGCGTGCTCCTCGCTCCAGTCAAACTGAAACGCCTCGCCCGGGCCGAAGGCCAGCGGCACGAAGACACCGCGGCCGGAGGTCTGTTGCTGGCGCAGCCAGTCATCCCGCCAGGCGCGCACAAAGGCAGCGACGCGCCGGTACGAGCCGTCATAGCCCAGCACGGCCAATTCCGCGTGGAACTGCCGGGCCGTACGTTTCTGTTTGCGCGGCCTGCGGGCATCCGTCCGCAGCCAGCCTGCCAGCCGCTCGGCAAAGGGATCGAGCTTGCTGGGGCGATCAGGCGTCCTGAAAACAGGCTCCACCGCCTCGGACCGCAGGTACTTGCGGATGGTGTTCCGCGACAGACCGGTACGGCGCGCGATCGCCCGGATCGACAGGTGCTCCCGGAAATGCCAACGCCGGATAACGCTCAATAAAGCCATGTCCAACACTCCAGCTGCCCCCGCCCAAAGGGCCGAGGCTAGCGTCCAAACATGGGTCAAATCTCAGCAGCAACTTCACCCCAAACCGGGTCACTTCTCAGCGGCATTCAACAGCCAGTCGATTCGGTGGAGTGAAAACCCCTGTCTGTTGCCTCCCCGGCGGTACGCGTTTCGGCCATGAAGTGCCGGTGGTGACCGCGCGGCTAATACTGGCGTCACTTGGCCGGGCCATCAGGTCTTGGGAGGCCTCGGCTTAGGGCGCTCCATCAGGCACCCGGAGGCGCCGAATGTATGCTTGGTCTGGGGCACTGCCCTGCCGATGGTTGGGAGGCACGCCCCCCCCTGGCCGGTAGGTCGCATGGAGGCGCCTTCCTTCGGGGAGGGGGCATGCCGCATGGGGCATCGCGCTCGGTTGCAGTCCCGGAGCAGGAACCCGTGGCGGGTCCCCCAAACCGGCGTGTGGGTGCACAGCCGCCAGCGGCGGAGCCAGGATGGGACGAGGGATGGGATAAATACCCGTAGAACTCCAATAACCCAGTATTATCAAATAGTTGGGGAGAATAAATGGCGTCCCGTACGGGATTCGAACCCGTGCTGCCAACGTGAAAGGCTGGTGTCCTAGGCCTCTAGACGAACGGGACAAGGCCGGAAGGCGCGCTCAATAGCCCCTGTTGCGCGCCACGCCTAGCCCCCCTTGCTCAATTATCGCCCTGGCTTGCCAGAAAATGCCCTTCCGGCTTGTGTGGGTTTCATCCCCAGCTCTGGCGCCCATCATGTCTGATACCTCCTGCCGGCTTTACCTCATCACCCCGCAAAGGCTCGATCCGCTGGTCTTTCGCGATTCCTTGGCCGCGGCGCTCGATGCCGGCGATGTCGCCTGCCTGCAATTGCGCCTCAAGGACGCCAGCGAAGACCAAATCGCGCGCGCCACAGACATCCTTATGCCCATCGCCGCGGCGCGAGATGTCGCGTTCCTGTTGAATGACAATGCTGAGCTTGCAGCAAAGCTTGGATGTGATGGCGCGCATCTCGGTCAGGCGGATGGCAATCACGCCGAAGCGCGTCGGCTGCTTGCGGGGCGTATTCTTGGCATCACCTGCCACGCTTCAAGACATCTCGCGATGGAAGCGGGCGAATTGGGCGCCGATTACGTCGCCTTCGGCGCCTTTTTCCCGACTGAAACCAAGGAAACCATCCACCGCGCCTCGCCCGATATCCTTGCCTGGTGGCATGAGATGTTCGAAATCCCCTCGGTC
>CAZORB010000287.1:984-2671 GCA_964581825.1 uncultured Bordetella sp. | reverse complement strand
ATGAAACCGCGCGGTGGAGCGGTGTCATCAAGGCGGCGGGAATACGGGCGGATTAGCGGACTCCAATGTATAAACCACGTATCCAATCCTCCATAGCCAGGCCCGTCACAGGACTCTTTCCGTTGACAGAGGCTTCATCCGCAGTCTAGTGTGGCCAGTGGTCGGAAAGGCTGCGGCAGTCGACGCCATCCGCCCTTCAAAAGGATCGCAATTATGAAAATCGTACGGTCAGCTTTCGACAAACTCGTGCACGTGAGTGCGGCTGTGCTCGTTATGGCAGCAATGGCTTTCCCCTTATCCGCATTTGCACAGTTGGAAAAGTCTTCGATCAAATTTTCGCAAAGCTGGCTATTCCAGGCTGCGCAGGCAATGTTTCCGCTCGCAGCCGATCGAGGGTACTGGCGTACAGAGGGGCTCGACGTCACGATAGACCGAGGATCCGGTTCTACTGCTGCGGTGCAGCGCGTCATTTCGGGTGCGTACGACCTTGGCTTCGCTGATGTGGGAACGGTGGTCAAGTGGAATGCTGAGAACCCCGGCCGCGAACTAATGATGGTGTACGTTCCAGAAGACGGTTTTCCGATGGTGGCTGTCGCGCTCAAGAGTAAGAACATCTCGCGCCCCTCGGATCTTGAAGGCAAGAAAGTCGGCGCCCCAACCTTTGACGGCGCGCGACAGATGTTTCCGCCTTTTGCCAAATCCGCTGGTATCAACCAGGCAAAAGTGAACTGGATTACCGTTGACGGCAACCTTCGCGAGACCATGCTGGTGCGCGGAGAGGTCGACGCAATCACCGGGTTCATCACATCCGTAATTCCCAGCATCGAGAGACTCGGCGTGAAGTCGAGCGATCTAATCGTACTTCGTTACCGTGACTACAACCTTGATGGATTTGGAAACGCCGTCATTGGCACGCGCGAATTCATTGAAAAGCATCCGAAGACCGTCACCGCATTCGTCAAGGGTCTGAATCGCGCCATGAAGGACCTGATAAGCGATCCAGACGCCGCGATCGCCTCGTTGCGAACCCGCGACCCCTTGATCAGTGTTGAAACTGAAACTGCGCGCCTGAAGCTATACGTTCGCGAACTTCTTCTTACTCCAAATGTGCGTCAAAACGGTTTCTCAGCGGTCGATCCCAAGAAACTCGACGACACGATTGCCTCAGTGATTGACGCATACGCGCTCAAGACAACGGTTGCCGCAAGCAGCGTTTACACAGATCGATTCTTGCCGGCCAAGAGCGACCGCATCCCGCCAGCATTTCGGGAATGAGAATGCGTATAGCCCTAGTCCAACCCGCCAGTGGAAGCGGGCAGGAAGAACCGCGCAATGCTGAACAGGCGCTGCAATGGTTGCAAGAGGCCGCCGACGCTGGCGCCGAGTTGGTAGTCTTTCCTGAGGGCTACCCAGGCCCCATAAATCCTGCTAACAGCTTTGACGCCTTCGGCCCGCTTTGCCTGCGTGCCGCTGAACTCCGGCTTCATGTAGTGGCGAGCAGGGCTTGCAGCGCACGTGGTGGGCATGGGGTCGAACTGTGTGTAATTGACGATCGTGGTGAGATAGCAGGCTCGTATCTACGAACCAGCCCTCGAGGGCCCTACGTTTACCGCGATATTGACGCATGGAATTTTGACTACGTCGAATCAGACACACCGCCGTCTGTCATTCAAACCCGGTTAGGCAA
>CAZORB010000287.1:0-974 GCA_964581825.1 uncultured Bordetella sp. | reverse complement strand
CTTCTGGTTTGCTCCGAACTTTATATTCCAGAGCTGTCACGTCTGCTGACGCTACAAGGTGCGGACATTATTGTTTACCCAGCCGGAGGAGCGATTAACGAATTGCTGCCGGGCTGGAGGACGTTAGTGTGGGCCAGAGCAATCGAGAATCTCGTGTTCACCGCCGCTTGTCAAAATCTATACGGCGGTGAAGAAGGTGTTGGAACGATCGCATCTCCCGAGGGCATTCTGGCTGCCAACACCGGCGAAGGGCTTATCGTCGCCGACCTTGATCTCGGACGCCTCCGCTACCTTCGAGAGACAAAGGAGTCGATAACTTTCCCAAAGCCCTACGCAACGATACCCGGGCTGCTTGAGTGGCGCAGGCCAGAGTTGTACCGGGCGCTCAGTGAGTTATCCCGCGATTAGTTTGACGCGCAGGGAACCCAGTTCCGGGGTGAGGGTCGTTACCAGATCTCGAGAAAGCCTCACGCGGCGATGACCTCATCGCGCACAAAGTGCAAGCGGATCACCCGAGGCAGATCCGCCTCGTCGAAATGACAACGAACTGCATCCCGCACAGCCTCGCGAAGGGCTTCGACAGTGTCAGCCTGTGTGAACACCGATACATTGAGCGCCCGTGCATTGAAGCCACCCTCGGGTGCTTCTTCGACCACAAAAATGATCTCACTCACGATTGGCCCTCGCTGATGTACGCCCAATCTGGCTGGACTGTCGACTTGAATGATGCCGGTGCGATCAACCGACGGCAAGCAGTGAAGACAACGAACTGACGGGCATAGAAAAGGGAGACTGGTGCCCCGGGCCGGACTCGAACCGGCACGCCCCCTTTCGGGATAGCGGCGGATTTTAAGTCCGCTGTGTCTACCGGTTTCACCACCGGGGCAGGCACCGCACGCTGCGGTAACGCGCGGCGAACTGGAGGCGGGGGTCGGAATCGAACCGGCGTCCACGGCTTTGCAGGCCGCTGCATA
>CAZORB010000286.1:0-2693 GCA_964581825.1 uncultured Bordetella sp. | reverse complement strand
CAAGCTTCAGCAGCATCAACGCCCGTCGAGCGATCGCCGGGCGTTTTTGTTGGTGCATCCAGCGTCGTGCACACCTGCGGTTGCAGATCGCTCTTTGGTCATACTGAACGCTGAGACGATGAGGCCAGATTAATGAGCGATGGCAAAGATAGGGCCTGTGATGTCCTGATCGTTGGCGCCGGCGGCACGGGCCTGGTGGTTGCGGCGGTGCTCGCGGCGCAGGCGCCCCGCCTGAAGGTAATCCTGCTCGAGCGAGACCTGGAGACGCCCTGCAATACGGCGATCGCGAGCAACTTCATTCCCGCTGCAGGAACACGCTTCCAGCGTTCGGCGGGAATCCACGATAGCCCTGATCGGCTGCTTTCCGATATCGTCAGGAAGAACGGCGGTTCCGTCGATCCAGTACTTGCTCGGGCGATCTGTACGGCCTCTGCCGACGCTGTGCATTTTCTGGTCGATGTGGTGGGTGTGGAACTCGAGTTTGCACCTGAACTTACGTGGCTAGGCCACAGCGTGCCGCGCATGCATGCCCATCCCGAACGGGGTGGACCGCCGGTGCTTGCGAGCCTGCGGCGGTTTGTGGAAGGCTGCCCCAGTATTGAGATTCTCAATCAGGCGGTCGGCACCGCTCTAATCGGCGACGCGCAGACTGGCGTAACCGGCGCTTTGGCCCGTCATGCCGGTACCGATCTTCGGATCGGCGCTTCCAGGGTGGTGCTCGCCTGCGGTGGTTTCGGCGCAAGGCCCGATCGACTTGCTACCCACATTCCTGAAATGGCGGGCGCGCCGCACATCGGATCGAGCAAGGACCTCGGTGATGCGCTCGACTGGGGCGAGGCGCTGGGCGCCGCTTTCGCGCTGTTGGGCGCTTACCAGGGCCGAGACTGCATCTTTGCCGACGGTACGCGGGTCACGCCACCGGTGCTCAACCAGGGGGGCATTGCGGTCAATGCCACGGGTCAGCGATTCGTCAATGAACTCGAGGACTATTCCAGCCTGGCCCGCGTCTATCGACAGCAGCCGGGCCAACACGCGTACTTCATATGGGATCAGCGCATTCAGGAGCAGGTAGCCGGCGTATTGGTCATGCGCCAGGCGATGGCCCGCGGGGGCATTGTTCAGGCAGCCGATGCGAAGGATCTGGCTCAGGCGTTCGGGCTGCCGGCGCCAATCCTGGAGCGGACGCTTGCCGATTGGGCCGCGCTGCCCGCCGGGCAAGCGGACCAGTTCGGGCGAAGCGCACCCGCTCAGGCGCTCACGCCGCCTTACTTCGCGGCGCGGATCACCGGCGCTGTAGCGCACACCCAGGGCGGACTGGTGGTGGATCCCGGTGGCCGAGTGTTACGGCCGGGTGGGGAGCCCATCAAGGGCCTCCATGCCGGTGGCAATGCGATCGCCGGGCTGTCGGGCGAGGGCTGCACGGGCTACTTGAGCGGCAATGGTCTGCTGGTTGCCTACGCGAGCGGCTATCTGATCGGGCAAACAATCGCAACGGAATCGCGCCGCGGTTAAAACATCGCTCAAAACTCGAGCAAGTTATCCCGAAACCGCGTGTAGCTGTAGCCCGACCGAATCAGCCCACGGCGCCTGAGCGCGGGCGCAAGCCCGTCGGTAAATTCAGCGATGGTGCGGCGGGTGAGGGTGTGGCTCACTAGAAAGCCGTCGCCACCAATCGCCTGCATCGTCTCGCCCATCTGGGCAGACACCGTATCGGGTGAGCCCACATAATCAAATCCGCCCGACGCGGTTTCCATCGCGATCTCGCGCAAGGTTTTCTGTGCGCCTGCCGCCTTGGTCAACGCGGCGGTTGAGGCTTGCGCAGCATTGGTTTTGATCTCGGGAAGGGGCTGGTCCAGATCAAACTTCGAGAAATCCTTGCCGCTGGTATACGACATGAATGCGAGCTTGTATTCCGCGAGCTTCGCTGCGCCTTTTTTGATCTGCTCGAACCGGTGATGCGCCCCCTCATCGGTCTCGTCCAGCACGGCAGACATCATGTACAGAATTTTGATATCCGTAGGGCGTCTTCCGTGTGCGAGCGCAAGCCGATGGATATCGCTGCGAAATTCGCGAGCGGCGTCGATTGAGCGAAACCGGGCAAGGATGGTGTCTGCATGCTTGGCTGCGAAACTACGGCCTGCCGGTGATCCGCCTGCCTGGCATATCACCGGGCGCCCCTGCGGACCTGCACAGGTGTTGAGCGGTCCCCGCACCTTGTGGAAGCGGCCTACGTGGTCGATCGGATGGATCTTGGTGAAGTCAGCGAACGTGCCTTGCTCCGCGTCGTCAACGATCGCATCGACGCCCCACGAGCCCCAGAGCTTGTAGGCGACGTCCATCCATTCGTCAGCCATCTCGTAGCGGAGGTCGTGCTCGTAGTGCTGATCAAGACCAAAGTTCTGGGCGGCCCGATCATTGTGCGCGGTGACTATATTCAGCCCGACGCGCCCCTCTGTGAGGTGGTCCAGCGTTGCGGCAAGTCGCGCGCCGATGAACGGTGGATAAAACGAGGTGGTCATCGTCGCGACGATACCCAGGTGCTGGGTTGCCTGTCCGATCAGCGGAACCAGGGGCATTGGATCGTTCTTGGGAATCATCCATGCTTTGCGCGCAAACCACTCCGGAGTTCCGCCGAAAGAGTCAGGAACAAGCGAGCCGTCCTCGAGCATCATGTAGTCGAATCCGGCGCGCTC
>CAZORB010000285.1:0-2711 GCA_964581825.1 uncultured Bordetella sp. | reverse complement strand
CCCAGCCATCGCAACATCATCGCGCCCGACAAAATGGTGGCTAGCGGACTGGCCGCATCAAGCCCGGCGATATCGGGTGCCGAGCCGTGTGCGCCCTGAAACAGCCCCCGCTCGTCGCCCAGCTCGGCCGAAGGCGCCATTCCCAGCCCACCGATGGTGCCCGCCCCCAGGTCCGACAGAATGTCGCCGAACATGTTTTCAGCAACGATCACGTCGTAAAAATCGGGGCGCTTCAGCATGTGCACGGTGATGGCATCGGCATAGGCGTAATCGATCTCCACATCAGCAAACTGCTGAGCCACTTCAGTGCATACCGCGCGAAAGAACGCATAGCTGCGAAGAATATTGGCCTTGTCGCACACCGTAACCCGACGGCGTCCGTCACGCGGCGCCCCGGATCGCTGGCGCGCCAACTGAAACGCAAAGCGTGCCACTCGTTCAACGCCCTTGCGTGTCATCACCAGCGTGTCGGTTACCACCTCGCTGCGCAGATTCACCCCTGCGCCCCGGCTTGCGTACAGACCCTCGGTGTTTTCGCGAATGATCACGTAATCAATCTGACCAGGCTGCCAATCCGCCAGCGTTGACTTGACGCCGCGAACCAGCCGAATGGGCCGCACGTTGGCGTACAGGTCGAGCTTGAAGCGAAGCTGCAGGTGCAGATCGTTTCCAACCTCAGTGCCGTCGGGGTATGTGATGCCAGGCAGGCCGGCGGCGCCATGCAAAATGGCATGAGCCGAGCGGCAGGCTTCATAGGTATCAGCAGGAAGCACTTCGCCGCTGCGGGCGTAGTGGGTGGCCCCGCCCTCATGGGCGGTGAAGCGCAAACGGTCGGTTCCGCACGCTTCAGTGAGCACACGAACGGCGGCCTTGCAGACTTCGGGGCCAATGCCGTCGCCGTCGATGGTGACAATGTTGTAAAAGGTCATGGGTCAGTTCAGGCAAACGAACCTGGCTGGAAACTAGCGCTCGGTGTCGCGTCAAGCAGCGGACGCATCCCGGAAGGCGCGGAGCACAGAATTGATCCTGGTCTGGTACCCAGGTCCCTGAGCCTTGAACCACTCGATCACATCCTTATCAATCCGAAGCGAGATCAATTCTTTCGATGGAACTGGTTCGAGGCCGCGTCGCACGATACCTCGCACAACGTGCTTCGGATCGAACTCCGGGTGATCGGCGGTGGCTTGCCCCTTCTCAGAGGACATGAGACGCGCCCAGTCAGTCTTGGACCTGGTGGAAGAAGATGCGCGCTTCACGGGCGGTCGCTTTGCGGAAGGAGATGATACGGATTTCATTTTCGCTCTCGGTGTGGGCAATGGACACCGGCACACCCGCCAGCAAGCCCAGGGTTACAAAACGTTGTTCTCCGTAGACGAAGCGGTCATCCTCGTACGTGTAGGTTAAGGCTTCGAACACGCGCGGGGCATCGACGAAGTCCAAACCATGCTCTTTGAGGTTGATGGCGCGCTTGCGCTCAGACCAAGTAAAACGCATTTACAATTGTAGCTACGCTTAAGATACACGACAAGCAATTAACAAAATTCCGTAGTCAGCTACTCCACTCACTTCTTCTAAGCGCTTTTTTAACGTCCTGCTTTATAGCCGTCCGGATTACCCGACTGCCACCGCCAGGTGTCCTCCATCATGTTTTCTAGCCCCCGTTTGGCCCGCCAGCCCAGCTCGCGCTCTGCACGCGACACCTCGGCAAAACACACTGCAATATCGCCCGCACGGCGTGGCGCAATCCTGAAGGGAATCGTCTTGCCACTGGCCGCTTCGAACGCGCGAAGCATTTCCAGCACGCTATAGCCCTGCCCTGTACCCAGGTTCCATATGCTCACGCCCGCGCGGGTCTTCAACGCATTCAGCGCACTGAGATGCCCCTCTGCGAGATCCACCACATGAATGTAGTCCCGCACGCCAGTTCCATCAGCGGTGGGATAGTCGTTTCCGAACACCGACAGTTCGCGTAGTTTCCCGGCGGCCACCTGCGCAATATAGGGCAGCAGATTGTTCGGAATGCCGTTAGGGTCTTCACCAATCAAGCCGCTTTCGTGCGCCCCCACCGGATTGAAATAGCGAAGCAGCGCCACGTGCCAGCGCGCGTCCGAGGCGGCAAGATCCGTAAGCATCTGCTCGATCATCAGCTTTGACCGCCCATAGGGGTTCGTGGGCGCGCCAAGCGGCTGGTCTTCGCGGATTGGTACCGTGGTCGGGTCGCCGTACACGGTTGCCGACGAACTGAACACCAGCGTAAACACACCGTGCTCGGCCATGGCTTCGCATAGCCTGAGCGTGCCGGACACGTTGTTGTCGTAATAGCGAAGCGGCACCTGCACACTTTCGCCTACCGCTTTCAGGCCGGCAAAGTGAACCACCGCGCTCACCGGCTGCATGGCAAACACCGCATTGAGCTGCTCGCGATCGCGGATGTCGACCTTAAAGAAGCGCGGAGCTTTTCCAGCAAGGCGCGCGACGCGATTCAACGATTCTTCAGAGCTGTTGGACAGGTTATCGACCACCGTGACATCGAACCCGCCCTGAAGCAACGTTAGAACGGTATGCGAGCCGATATAGCCGGCGCCGCCGGTAACGAGAATGTGTGGAGGAGCGGGCATGGTGCTTATCTGTTCTATGAGGCAATCACGATGCGGACTTCTGCTGACGCTGCTTGGCCCGAATGTAGTCTGTATCGGCTCTCATCGCAAAAC
>CAZORB010000284.1:0-2726 GCA_964581825.1 uncultured Bordetella sp. | reverse complement strand
TCAAGCACCTCTTCACTGAGGCACACCGGCTGCCAGTGCTGACGCATCAGCTGGCCCATGGGTGCATCGCCCACGACCCGGCACAGCAGTTCATTGTCTTCGGCGGTCATCATGACAACGGCTCCCGAATCAAACGGTATGACGGAATAACGAAGACGCCCGCGGCGGCCGCGAACAAGGCTATCCTCGTTAGAATGCTTAGAGGCCTAACGATTATTGATTCAGATTATAGCGCTCGACCCTGCTCTGACCTAGCCTATCCTGCCGGGAATCAGGTTTCGCTTAGACTAATCGTGTTGAAAAGCTTCTACCTTCCATGCGTCACCTGATCAAAATCCTCGCATGCTGGCTTTTGGCGGTGGTCCTGCCCATTCAGGCGCTGGCGGGTGTCGTGCGTTTCCCGGAGGCCCCAGCAGGCGGACATCATCCGGTCGGGCAGACAGATCACCAGAGCGACTGCCCCCATCACCGGGCCACAGCACCCTGCATCGACTGTATCTCGCATACCGATCTGTCGAGTGATCGCGGCGAGTTCCCCGATAGTTCGCGCTGCAACGCGTGTTCGTTTTGCTGCCTGCTGCTGCTTCCCGTTGCATGGTCATTACCGATTCCGAGTACCAGCAGCGCGTCGCCCGCTCAGGCCGAGTCAAGGTTCCGCAGCATCGCGCTTCGCGGTCTTGAACGGCCGCCTCGAGCCCCTCTCCTTCTGCCTGCGTAAACGCCATCCGGCGGCCGCCATCGCACGATCCCTCGTAGTCGTCCTTCGCAAGGCCGCTGCGTAGCGATCGCAACCGCCTGCTTCACCACGCTGCCCCTCTTCGGAGACGCCGATGAAAACACGGCACATCTTTTCCCGCCCTCTTATCGAGTGCGTCCTGCTGGCGCCAAACGCCGCCCTGCGATGGGTGGCTATAACGGTGGTCATGGCACCACTGCTGGCCCCTATGCCATCCGAGGCACGCCCCGATCCACTCGACCCCAACGCGCCTGTGCCTCCCCTTTCCCGACAGTCCTCGCTCAGTACGCCACTCCCGCTTGGCGAAGCCGCAGTGGGATCCTGGCGCGACGCCAACGACACGGTCAACCGGATCGGCGGCTGGCGGTCCTACGCGCGCGAAGCGCCACGCAGCCCGGCGGGCTCGGCCCCTCAGGCGCCGGTGCCCGCTGCGACCCAAAGCGCACAACCCGCAGCGCCCATGCGCTCGCCATCCGAAACCGCCAGCCCGCCACATGGTCGGCATTGATAGTCGCGGAGCCTGTGATGCACTCAATACCCCCCAAACGAACGACCAGCAGAGCGCTTGGCGCGGCGACGCTGATCGGCATGTTGCTGTCTGGCTGCGCGCAGCTTCGGCCCGATGCGGGCTTCGAGGACGTAAACCGCACCGTTCGCCAACACCTGAATCAGGATCTGCGCTGGGCCAGGAGCGATGAGGACCGCAAGCTCATCGACGACCGCGTCGCGCAGCTTCTGGCGAAACCTCTGTCAATCGACGACGCCACTCAGCTGGCGCTGCTGAACCACCGCGGCCTGCAGGCTGCATTTGATGAACTTGGGATTGCTGAGGCCGATCGTGTGCGCGCGCTCAGCCTGCCCAACCCGGGAATCAGTTTCGGTCGGACGCGTCGCGCCGCCGAGCTCGAAAGCGAACTGTCGCTGCACTTCAATCTCGCCCGCCTGTTGGCATTGCCGCTGGTCGCTGAGGTGGAGTCGAGTCGAATCGCACAACTGCAGGCAGAGACTGCGCTCAGGGCTGTCACGCTTGTCACCGAGGTGCGCAAAGCCTGGGTGCAGGCAGTCGCAGCCACCGAGTCGGTTCGATACGCGCGTCAGGTCATGGAAGCGGCTGCGGTCAGTGCAGAGCTCGCACGACGGATGGCAGCCGCTGGCAATTTCAACAAGCTGCAGCATGCTCGCGAGCAGTCATTCCAGGCTGATGCCGCATTGAACCTTGCGCGCGCCGAGCAATGGCAGACCACGAGCCGCGAGCGTCTCACGCGGTTGCTGGGCTTGTGGGGCGGGCAGATCGCCTTCACCCTACCCGAGCGATTGCCCGACCCCCCTAGCAGGCTCGACGACCGCACTCAGCTCGAAGGGATTGCAATTGCCCAGCGGCTCGATGTTCAGGGCGCGAAGCTCGCTGCCGAACGCACCGCACGTAGTTTGGGACTGACCCAAGCCACCCGTTTCATCAACGTGCTTGAGGTGGGCGCCTCGCGCGAACGCTCGAACGAGGCGACCGACAAAACCGGCTGGGAGGTGAGCCTGGAGTTGCCCATCTTCGATACCGGGAGCGCCCGGCTCGCACGCGCCGAGGCGGTCTACCGCCAGGCACTTAACCGTGCCGCTGAAACTGCGATCACTGCACGCTCGGAGGTTCGCGAGGCATGGTCGACTTCGCGCAGCACCTGGGAGATCGCCCGCTATCACCGGGAACAGATCGTCCCGCTTCGCCAGCGAATCGCCGAGGAGAACCTGTTGCGTTACAACGGCATGCTGATCGGAGTGTTTGAGCTGCTCGCCGACGCACGCGCGCAGATCGCAAGCGTCAACGCCGCGATCGAAGCCTTGCGCGATTTCTGGCTGGCGCAGGCCGATCTCGACATGGCGCTCATTGGAAGACCCGCACCGACGCTCGCCGCGCCGTCGCTCGGTCGTGCGGCCGATTCGCCCGCCCATGCCCGGCCGCATTGAGCCGCCTGCAAGCAATCCAAGGAACTTTTCA
>CAZORB010000283.1:0-2736 GCA_964581825.1 uncultured Bordetella sp. | reverse complement strand
AAAAATGCTGTCGTTGGGGTGGGGCCTCCGCCTCCCCCGCCGCCGCCACACGCGGAAAACGCGAGCGCCACCACCGCTAGGGCGAACGCACGCCAAAGCGATACAGCCATCGGAGCTGTGCACCGTTCAGATGCTGAGTTCATCGTTTTCGCTCCAGTAGTCATATGCACTCGTACCCATCGTGTCAGCGCCAGTCACCCCAGGCAGATATGACGGCGTTCCGAGCAGCCAGGCGTTTTCAAGTTCGGACGCGTCCATGGCCTGATCAGCCTCAAGCGGATCAAACAAGCCGTCAAGCAGGTCATCGCGCGATTGCTGTCCGATGCCCCGGCTCGCCGAGCTGCGGTCTGAAGCACCCAACGCTTGCAGGTACACCTGAGTGTTGGCGTTCAGGCCTTTTAGCACCGGTGCGGAGCTGGACACGACCGAAGTCGATGCGCTTATCACCGACGGGTCGAGCGATTTCAGCGCAAGCAGGCTGACGCCTGAAGGCGCAACGCGATAGGCAACCGCCGCTGCGCCCAACTGGCTCTGCTGCCAGCTGTCACCCTGCGGGTCGTAGATGGACGGATTGAACTGCGACCGGCCAGCTATAACGTTCAACATCAGATACCGGCCATTGACGTCGTAACCAAGGTAGCGCGTCGTGCCGCTGGCAAGCTGCGTCCGGTCAACGCCTCCGCTAGGCACCATCACATTCACGCTGTCCGCGGAAGCCGACAGCGGAGCCTGCCCCGATCCGACAGCAGGACCACGGCCACTGACTACCAGAAGGGGAATCGCACCGCCCGCGCGGATGCTGCCAATATTGACGATGCCAGCATCAGCCGACCGTATCACGCCGCCCGTGCTGTAAACCGCCACGGAGGACTCACCGCGTAAGGCGGATACCACCGCGTCGCCACTCAGTCGTAGTTGTACGTCGGTGCCGCTCAGGCTATCGGCAGCGGTCATGGCCAGAGACTGACCGAAAAGCGAGAGCGGCCGGCTCACAGCAACCGCACCCACGACGGACACACTGCCGCGCATGGCATTGCCTTGAGCCGAGTCGTACCCCACTACTAAGCGACCACTGCCCGCAGCAAAGGCAGCGATCGATTCCGTATCAATCACGTAGCTATCGTTTTCAGCGCCCCCAAGTTGGATGGTCGCTTGCATGCTGGCGGGCTGCAGCGTCAGCGTGGCTGATCCCAGGGCGCTCACCGACGAACCACCGCCGCGGAAGTCTATGGTTCGGGACTGAAGTACCGTGCTACCAGCGACCTGCATGCTTCCGCCGATCTGGAGGCGATCTGACATGCTGAGCAGCGGCCCACTGCTCACTAGCGCACTACCCGCGCTGGTGGTGAGCGCGACGCCACGAATCTCGTTTTGCAGTCGAACCGGTACGGCGCCGCCTGGTTTGACGCGCAGTTCCAGGGGGTCGGCGAAACGTAGCCCCCCTACCGACTGTCCCAGTGTGATCGCGCCCTGATGCTGATCACTACCGATGATTAGCTTGCCGAATCCATCGATGGCACTGTCGAACCCGGCACGCGCCTGAACTTTGAGCGCACTGGGATCGCTGGCCAGGTCGCCAATCAGTATCGCGCGGGTCGGGGACACCGGGCGCATGACGAATTCACCGCCCGAGCCCCGCAGACGAACAGCGGCATCAATGTCGAGCAGGTTCTCTGCAACAAGCTCTACTGCGAGGCCGCTCGTGGCAGCACTTGTCACCGTGACGATCTGGCCTGCGGCGGCGGCGGATGCAAGCGCAAGCGGCCCACCGGAGTCGCTCTGTAGCGCCAGGGTGTTCAGGCGTAGCGACTTCGTAACGCGAAGGTCGTCAGTGCGGACATTGAATCGCGTGTCGGGCGAGTCAAAGGCGGTGTTGGCGATGATCGCGCGAGCCCGCAGGCTCGCCACACCAACTCCGGCGTTGATGTCACCCAGCGTGAGGTCGCCCGACCCCGCCTCATAGCGAATCGCCGCTCCTGGTGTAACCGCGCGCGCACCCTCCGCCATCGTGAGGTCGCGCCTGGCGACTACCTCAATCGTCTTATTTGAATCTGCGAGAGCTCCGCCCGCTATCGTACGAATATCTGCGCGCTGCACCACATCGCGACCCGAGTCGAGGCGAATGATGCCTGCACTGCTGGACACCGAGGCCCCGAGCACGAGGTCGCTCGATTCGCCTGTTGCCTGCATTCGAAGATCGCCGGCTGCCGCCACGGCACCGCCAGCGGTGAAAGATTCGATTCGACCTGCGGCGACCAGCGTCAGCGGCCCCGATGATGACAAGTTATTCTGCTGACCTAAGGCCGGAGCGGGACGCGCGACACCGTCGGTATCAGCGCGTAGAACCTGAATTTCATCGACCTGACCGATCTCGATTGCATTTTCTTCCGCAAGAAAGACGCCTCCCGCCCCCTGAATCTGGCCGGCAACACGCGCAACAGCGAGTTCGATTGGATTAGCGGTCGTACCGGCACCTTGCGACACAAGCGTTCCTGTCGTCCGGATCTGCAACTGATCGGCTGTGATGTTGCGGAGTGCGGTACCGGTATCGGCATCATCGATGGACGCCGCGCGAATGGCGACGTCACCTTGCCCGCCCGCCAGCACTTGACCCAGCGTCAGCAGACCGGCGGTGTCAATCCGAACATTGCCTGTTTCCGTGGTGAAAGCGGCCCGTCCCGCCATCGTGATCGCGCCACCCGCGTTCACATCGAGCGTACCCGTGCCCGTCGTAAC
>CAZORB010000282.1:0-2737 GCA_964581825.1 uncultured Bordetella sp. | reverse complement strand
CGACCACCGAATGAATGTTGGGATTTCCAACATGTCGCGTGAGCTCGTCGCCTTCGAACTCAAGTCGCACCATCGGCAGGTCCTTTACGTGCACGCTCAGCAGAAAGACCCCGGGGCTGCGCTCGACGATATAGGCTTTGCATCGGTCGCCGCATTGCATCTCACGTTGATAGAACGCCGACATGTCGGGTCAGAACGTCTTCCGGCTTGTAGAAGCGGCGGCGGCGTCCCTGGGCGTCGATGATCTCAGTGGCGTGCAGGCAGGGGCGGTGCAGGTTCAGGCAGGGGTTGAGGTGGTTGGCGTAGAAGTCGTTGATGGGTTTGGCAAAGCGTTGGGGGATATGGCCATAGCCCAGGGTTTTGCGGATGACGGCGCCGTTTTTAGTCTCGACCAGGGCGTTGTCGTTGCAGTGCCGGGGGCGTGAGCGGGTGAATTCGATGCGCAGTTTCTCCAGCAGGCGGGCAACATCGTGATTGACGAATTCGCTACCGCCGTCGGAGTGAAAGCCCAGTATCTGGAATGGGAACTGCTCGAGCAGCATGCCGATGACGGGCAGCAGGAATGCTTCGCTGATCTTCTCGCAGCAGGCCACGAGTTGCCACTGGGTGACGCAATCGACGGCGTTGATGTGATACACCCCTTTGACGCCGTCCTGATCGCCCTGGTGCACGCTGTCGATGCGGATGAAGCCTGCCAGGCGTTCGTAGCGGGGATCGCCATAGACGGACCAGGCGCGCTGGCACAGGTGGCGTGCGGCGGGGCCGGAGAGCGTGTCGTGCAGGCTATCCAATTCGGCCAGCGCGGCACAGTCATCGGCGGTGAACCTGCCGCGCCATGCTGTCGAGGGCGGTTGATAGCGAGCCCGAACTGTGCCGCTCTGGCAATACTGAGCAATGAGCCGGGTGACTTGAGCCTGAGACAGCCCCGTCATCTTCCCCAGGAACGCCTTGAGCAGACCTCTGTCTGGTCGCCGCAGGCCCAGCCTAGCCGCAAAAGCGTGCGCGCAACGAACTCGTAGTGCGCGTCCAGATCTCTCACGAGGTGGACCCTTTGATGATTCAGATGCTAGCTTCGACGATCTTCTGGTTAGCAAGGGATAGGTGGAAAAACAAGGGGTAGTTTTTGTTGCTGCGCACCTTCCACCAGAGCGCCACAACGCCTCGGCACACCGAAGAAATCCGAGAGCCGCGGGGACTCACTGGTGCGGGGTTAGGGGTAGTTGGGCGGCAGAGGTATCGAAAGAGAGGGTGACTCGGTCCTTAACCTCTCACCGGACAGCCCGGGGCACGATTCCGAAACAGTAGGTCACTATCAGCCGGAATCCGCAGCGATCAACAGCGGGTGTCGATCGCGCTGCGTTGACACATTGGGACGAGCCTACTCTCGACCAGGGCGCAGAAGTTCATGGATCAGCAGCAAAATACGCGGCTCCACACGCTCGAATCGAATTCCATGGAGAAAACCAGTTGCTTCAAACGACTGGGCAGGTAGCGGTCGAACCGACTGAATGACTGCATCGAGCGCTACCGTTTCACGGGTATTCGTGGCGCCTAGAGAAAACACCATCTCGAGCTGCAGCGCATCACCGACCGCTCCGGCCGCCTGCTCACCGATCATCGCTGCGCCACTACCGCTCAGATCCTGAAGTGCGTAGCCTTCCGGACGCGCCCGACTGACGGTATCGCTCAGGATTCGAACCGGTAAGGCACAGCGTACACGTTCGTGGGATCGCAGCGGCGCAGTGCGGATATAAGTTGGACACCCAAGCGTCATATAGTTTCGGGGGTGACGCAGCAGAGCAATCAGATGACTCTCGAATTCATGGAGCAGTGTGCCGCTGAACGCTCGCACATTCAGGCGCTCACCCGCGTCGAACTGAACCTGCCATCCATCAGCCTCGGGTATCCGTAGCATGATGAACTCATGCTCGACAAAGCCGATCAAGTGCGTGTAGTACATGGAGGGACGTAGCCTATGCCGGACGATTTGAACCGTCTGACCGATCTTCAGACCGAGGCTGGCCAGCCGGGGCAATCGCGTTGTGTTCATCTCGAGGAAACGACGCCGATGGAAATTTGCAGGTCTCAATTACAAGTGGATCGTGTACCAATCGTAGACGCGGTTAGCCCCTTCAAATCAACAATCGCCCGATTAACTAGTCTCGTCTTGATCGCTATCGCTTAAATCCTAAG
Organism: uncultured Bordetella sp.; assembly: GCA_964581825.1. Taxonomy (GTDB): domain Bacteria; phylum Pseudomonadota; class Gammaproteobacteria; order Burkholderiales; family Burkholderiaceae_E; genus SYIM01. The sequence goes on along the minus strand of CAZORB010000282.1, from coordinate 544 downwards.
TGTCGCGGCCCTCGAGTCAAGCGCGTACTCGTAGTCTCAGCGCATCCCCCAGGCGCCAGACACCACCGACGACTCGATGTCGAGGGCCATTCGTAATCACGATCGCAGCCAGTGCTTATCCAGCATGACCGCGCCTCGTGGACTGACATCGCTTAATGCTCGAGCACGGGTTCGCCGATTACGGCAGCAGGGGGTTCCTCCTCGACATTCAGCCTCTGCCCGCGGTCGAGAATTCCTAACGACACCAGATAGCGTTCGAGTTGCGCCTGAAGCGTAGCGTCGAACTTGTGCAGGTTGAGTCGGCCCTTCCGCGTGACCTCAACGGTGACTACCTTCGGCCGCACCTTACCTGCTACAGGCGGGTAGTACAGGTTGATCTGGGCTGCGGTGATGAGCCAGCGCTCGGTCAGGGGCACAGGGAGTTTCTCAGCGAGCAGGTCGGTCACGCAGCGCTGTTCGCTGGACGCCATTGCGGTGCAGTCGAGCTTTAACTGCGTGTCGGGGCTCAGCAGCGTGATCGACTTGACCTGCAGTACGTTAAAGC
>CAZORB010000281.1:0-2753 GCA_964581825.1 uncultured Bordetella sp. | reverse complement strand
CAGCGCGGCGCCGACAAACCCGCCGGCGCCGGTAATGAGGCAGGTGGTCATCGGGGCGCAGCCTGCCCCCTGCGCCGCTTAGCGCTGGTTCGCTTATCGAACCGCATTCTCGACGGTCTGGATTTGACGGTTGCGCGTGTCGTACGAGCGCACCCAAATCTCACGATATGCGCGGCCGGCGGTCGCTGAAAAACTACCGCCTTTGTACGTCGCGTAGTCGAACCCATACCAATCCTCTGAGAGCGCGAAGTCTTTTGCTCTCAGTGTCCGCGGCAATACAAAGCTGTCCGAGAACGTTGCGGTGCCAATTCGGGCGCCAGTGACGTTGTGAACGAACCATCCGCCTAAACCCAGGCGATCGATTCCCTCGACACCGTCAGGAATCAGCCAGCTTCCTTGAACGAGGGAGCCTTTCGCGACGGTGGCTGCGTTTGGGCCGAGGTAAGCGTTCACCATTGCTGGCCCTACGCTTCGAAACACCTGATTACCCGCGTAGAGCCCAGCGGGCGTTTTATCAACAAACGGCATTGCTCCGACAATTCGCGCCTGAATAATTTCGGCAGAGGCAAGAAAACCCTGCCCGTCCTCATTGAAGCTGCCGTAGGCAGTTCTGGCGGCCGACGTGTTCTGAGGCCCGCTTCCCGAGTAGCTCTGATCCACGAAGATGTAGAACGTGTAAATCACATCCTTCGGATCTCGGTACTTTGATTCGAACTCTGCCCGAGTAGCATCGCTCACGAAGACCTCGCGTTTCGTGGGGAAGCACCAACCGGATATTGCGGTCCGATCCGTATTAGTGACGGTGCTGCCAGGACAACTCGTGCGGTTAAGCGATGTGGGATAGGCAATCGCTGCATTGGCATTGGTATTGCCGCTGTTAATCGCAGCCTTGTAGGCAAGGAACTCTGCACTGCTCGCTGCGTTGGTCTTCGCGCCGTCGATCGTGAACGCATTGTTCGTTTCGGCAGCGCCTAGTTCGGAACGCGTGACCGCCGTGGGATCAGAGTCGTGCGGGTAGTCGCGGCAATCTTTGAGCAATTGTGCGCGATGCGCGGCATTCTGCGTCGGATCAAAACCCTCTGGATACTTGACTCGTACGGCCGAGTAATCGCGACGAGCTGTCAGGTCGGTATGAGGCGGTACCATCAGAACGCCGCCTTTGGGTCGGTTCGGGTTATGGTCGACACCGTTCTGCAAAAGCGGTCCGGTTACCCATGCACACAGCACCTTGGGCAGCGGACGGTCTCCATTGAGTTGGAAGGTGGCGTATGTCGAGAGAGTGTCCTCGCCAGGAGGCGGAACCAGATGCGGATCGATGCCGATGCGTAGGCGGCCTTCGACGTAGTTATTGAGGCCGTTGTTATCGTTTACCTTCGTAAACATTGGTTGAACTGACACATCGAAACGCCGCTGGTTTCCCCGTAAAACAAACTTTTTGTCGATAACTGCGAGCACCTCAGGCTTCGTATACGTGAGCCCGCTCTTATCGATCAAATTGATGTTGTACACGTAGGCGAGATCATCATCCGTACCAGCCCAACGTGTCGCTCCACGCCGGTTAACCACGTATTGCGGCACGAGCGCCAGCTTGACGTCAGCGTCAATGTCTTCGTTAGAAAGCAGGTACAGCCACGACTGTCCGAAAGACATGCCCTGCGATCGATAAGCAGAGTGGACAAACTTAGAACAGTTGGTATGAAGGCTGGCGCCTTCAAAGATCGGACGGCCAGCGGCATTGATCGAAAAGCTCGCGCGTTGTGAGGCCGGTATGGAGAAGCAGGCCTTCAATGCTGCTTCAAACTGAGCGACCATGGCTGCGCTTGGCGGGGATACGCCGTCAGGCAGTCTGCCACTTGCTCCGGCGCTGGTAACCAGAACCTTTGAGGTTGCTTCGGTTCCACCCGCCTCGCCAGCCTCCGCCGAGACTTGAAAACGATTGACGAGCCCTATGCCCGTGCTGGTGACGTCCACCGACAGCCTATCAAGCACCGAGTCGATACCGGTCCGATCCGCCGAGAACTTGTCGCTAACGGGGTTGAAGCTGCCAGAGGCAACGCCCGCGCTGTCGAGCAGCGGTTTAATCGCGTCGGCTAGCTTACTTGACGCCGAAGCAAGTGAGGCAGCGCTCACTGTAGCAAGATTAAGCGTGGCGGGATCGTAGTTGGACCCCGCGTTCAGTAATGCAGCGGTGGCAGTAGTCAGCGGCGTGACATTGGCGGTATCGCCTCGCCCGAGTGCTAGCGAATTCATCGCTACTTCAGTCTGACCGAGCAAGGTATTGACTTTGATAGCGAATGGCGCCTTCAGTGTCACCCCAGCCGGGTCAGAGATCTGATAGGTGCCGGTCGCCGAGGTGACCGCAGAAACCTTAATGCCGTTGGCATCGGTAACCGTGACTGTCGTTGACGGAAGTGCGGCGCCTACCGCAACCACGCCGCTTAATACGGGGATGTTGGTGTCCGCAGTACCAGTACCGCCACTACCTCCGCCTCCACCGCAGGCGCTTAGCGCGAGCCCCGCAGCGAGCGTGACGGCGATAGATGCGATGCGTTTCGACCGGTCTGTGAGGAGCTGCTTGTCCTTATTCATTTATGAGTCTCCGAACGTTAAAGTCGCGCATGCCGAGGCATCGCGAGCGTTCGAGAGAGTACTCGCGCGCCTGCTCGCAGGCGCGCTTTGCTGAGAGTTCTTGTCAAGAACGAACCGCTCAGCCTTCGGCCACCCAGGAACCGCTTTTTCCGCCGTGTTTTTCG
>CAZORB010000280.1:0-2815 GCA_964581825.1 uncultured Bordetella sp. | reverse complement strand
AGCGGCATGCCGGCTTCGCGCTCCGGCAGCTGGGCCAGCACCGCCGACAAACGCTCCCAGGCCTGCCGCGCATTCACCAGCAGCTTCCACTGAGCCACCATTTGGGCCAGTGGGGCCAACACCCGGCCGCCGATGATGGACGCCACGATCATCATGGCAGGGCCACCCGCAATCTGGTTCTTCAGCATTAGCCATGCCGACAAACCCAGGAGTGCCGACGTCACCACCTGCTGAAGCAACTTGCTTAGGGCCTGATAGCCGCCAGCGGCCGTGCTGGCTTCGGCCTGAAGATCCAGAAACTCGCGCTGACGCGTTTGCCAGCGCCCGTGTATGGAGCGCAGCATGCCCATGGCTTCAATGACTTCTGCATTGCGCAATGAGCCGTCAGCGTATTGCTGAGCGCCCACCGCGCTGCGGTTGGCTGCTGCCAGGGGGGGCTGGGTACTGCGCTCGGTCAACAGGGCAATCAGCACCTGAATCACTGCCGCGGCGGCGGTCACCCAACCCAGGATGGGGTTGATCAGGTAGACCAGGACCAGAAACACGAGGGCTACGGGCAGCTCCATGACCGCCGCTACGAAGGGCGACGCCATAAATTCCCTGACGGTTTTCCAATCGGTCAAGGGCTGCATCGAGCCCACCGGTATGCGGCGCAGGTTCGCATCGAATACGAGCTGAAACAGGCGTGGGGCCATCTGCTGGTCAAGCTCATCGCCGGCCTGATGGAGCATCTGGCTGCGCACCCACTCGAGGGCCTCCATCACGGCGTAGGCACCCATGACGGCCAAGGTAAGCATCAGCAGCGTGATGTGGCTGCGGCTGTCCACCACGCGGGCATACACCTCCAACATGTACACCGACGGCGCCAACATCAGCAGGCCCGCGACCATGGTGAACAACGCCGCTCGACGCAAGATGGGCCAAATGGGCTTGAACAATCTGCGCAATTCGTCTTCTGAGCGGCCAGGCAAACCTGAACCGCGCAGCCTGCCGGCGCTAGGCCGTGCTTCAGCACCCATCATGGTCGATCCCTTATTTCGAGATAGTTAGGAATCTGAGGAATCCCCAGTGGCGGCGCCGGCACCATGACCTCGTTGCGAGCGAGTTCTTCGATCGGCTCGCCAAGAATGAACTGCAACTCGAAGCCCTCTGCCGATCGCACGAGGACGATCTCGCGCAACTTGCTGCGGTGAAATGCAAGCTCCTGGTCAACCGTGAGGGCCAGTTGGAACTTCATCCGTCCATCCAATGTGTACATCGATGCCGTGGAATCCTTGATGCTCAGGGTGTGCCGGTCGAAGTAGACCGGAGCATCAGCACTGAAGTGCAGCAAGGGCAGCGGTCGATTTCCCCAGCGGCTGATGTGAAACGGACTGCCAGGCGTCTGGAACACGATGCGGCAAGCGCGCGACACCGAATAAATGGCGTTGCAGACCAGTTGCGAGCCCAGGGCAGGGAACTTTTCCCTCAACTCCTTGTAGGCCATATGGTGAAGCGCCACCCGATTCCATGTGCGGGTAGCCTGAACGCGCGGCGCCAGGCCATTACACACCTGGGCGAACGCTTGCTGGAGAGCCAGCAGACGCGCATGCTGCTCGCTGGTAGTGTGCAACCGGACGACGATTCGCGAGTTCATATAGGACCAGTCTACATGTCCTATATGAAAATTGCAACAGGCGCCCAATCGAAAGGCGCTGTATTGGTCGTCGATCGCTAGCGAACTTCCGCAATTCCGCAAGAAGGCCTGCTATAGTTTCGCTAGTCAAATTTCCCACTTTGAATTCCAAATGAGCCACAACGAACAACCCGATATCTTTCGACGCAAGGCCTCGTTGGCGGCTCTTTGGGCAACTGCTCTTGCAGCGTGCGGCGGCAATCCCAGCCCTGGCACCGCCGCCCCCACCGTTGCGCCCACAGCGCCTCCAACTGCTGCACCTACGGCGGCACCCACCCCGGCTCCCACCCCTGAGCCCAGCACCTTTAGTTTGCGTATCGTGCCTGCACTGGGTGGGTTCTCGGCAGGGGCTGAGACCACGGTGTGCGATGTGGCCACGGGTCGTGTAATCGGCCGAGCCTTTACCGACGCGGGCGGGGTGGCTACGATCATTGTGAGCGGCGTCCCAGCGGGGCCGGTGGCCACGGTGGTTCGCGGGGGGCCAGGCGTGACTTACATCGACGAGCGAACGGGCCAGCTGGCACCTTTCGGCGTCGACCAATCGCTGGTTGCCGTAACACCCAGAATCAGTGCCAGCAATAGCGCGATTGGCGTCACGCCCCTGACGCAGATGATTGCTTCTTCCCTGGGCGTTTCGGGCAGCAGTTTCACGAGTGTCGGCTTCACTGCGCCACCGTCTGTCACCATCAATGCCACGGTGATCGCATCCCGGGCTGATGCCGTTTTGGGTGCCTTCGGATTCAGCACGGCGACGATTGATCCCTTTGTCGCGCCCGTAGTCGTGACCGTTGCAGATGCCGGGAAGCCGCCCTCCCAATTGGTCCTCAGAGGGTCTGGCAGTTCTCTTGCGTTGGGTGCTGTTTTGTTCTCGATCGCCAAAGCTACACCGGTCGGGACAGACTTGGTGTCGGGCGCGCGTCAACTGAGCACCGCCGTGGTTGGAGGCACACTGGCCTCCCTGCCCGCAGTCACCCAGTTCCAAACGACCTTCACCACCGTGGCCAACACGGTCGTCCAGGGCTCCACCCCTGGCGTTGTCATTCCCACGCCGGGGCCGACTGTCATTCCTACCGCGTTCCCTACTGCGGCACCTACCCCGGCACCTACCCCGGCACCTACCCCGGCACCTACCCCGGCACC
>CAZORB010000279.1:2049-2833 GCA_964581825.1 uncultured Bordetella sp. | reverse complement strand
GACCACCGGTGTGCGGCCCACCATGGTGAATCCCCAGGGGTAGTTGGTGATGACAGGCTTCGGGTAGTCTTGCTGCAAGCGTTCAAGCTGCAGCTTTAGCCGCCCATCCCAGGCCATCTCAAAGATCATGTGGGAGTCGATCTGCAGCAGGTGCTCTTCGCCCCTGTACAGTGAAAACACCACGGAGCGGGCCCAACACACGCCCCTCGAGTCCACTGGATGCACGTGCACATAGCGCAGTTGGATGTGCGGGTGCAGCGCCAACAGCTCGTCACGACGGCTGTGGGGGTGCTGGTCCACCACACCGAACACGAGTTCCTCTGGCGCCTGCGCCTTGCGGCAGGCATCGGCGATCGTCTGCGCCAAGAGTGGGTCGCAGTAGGCGGCAATTGAAACGAAGATCATGCCAAGGGCTCAGGGGTTCGGTGATGCGGCAGTCGGTTTCTTGCTGTTGATGTGCAGGCTGCGATGGAAAGCTTGGCGTATCAGGTGGGCGTTATCTTCGACGTAGCTGGTGGACATACGATCGAAATTGAACACGACACCGTTGAGTGAGAGTGGTACAGGCGCAAAGCGCCCGTGATACGGGATGAGGTAGTTGGTACCCCCCATTCGGATCGCCGTCTCAAGCCCTAGGCTAAAGCGGTCGGAAAACCCCAAGCGCATGCGCTCATTGGACCATTCGCGGCGGGGGGTGAGTGGGAAGGAAAACTCAATGCCCAGGGCATGCACGTCGCGGCTGCCGTATGGCGACAGGAATGCGGCCTGCGGGCTGAAGCGCGAG
>CAZORB010000279.1:0-2039 GCA_964581825.1 uncultured Bordetella sp. | reverse complement strand
GGTCACACTCAGGTCATCGAACCAGTTGCGCATGCTGAAGGCCCAACCGCGATCGGTGTTCCAGAACTGTCCTGCATTCACCTCTAGCGCAGTCTGCAGCGGCCGAATGAAGTAGCGGTAGTTCACCACGCTGGTCTGCTTGCCCAGGAGCCCGTCGAGTGAGTCGAATCGCGCCCATTGGTAGCCCACGCGGTGCGTGCCGTCGCCCGGCTGCCAGCGCCACTCGGCTAAGCCGCCTTGGAAGCGGGCGCCCACGCGCCCTGCAGCAAAGCGCGCCGTGTGGCCCATGCCCAGGTCAAGAGTTTGGTGCGCCAACATCCGGTGGGTTCGGTTGAGAATTCGAAACTCCGAGTAGTAGCCGCCAGGCCGGTAGTCGTCGCTGTTGTACAGGGGGATGATGTGCGACACGTCCAGGTGCGCGCCCTTCCAAAGGCGCGTTTGCCCTGTGACGTTCACGCCTATGGACTCATCAAAGCTGCCGTATTCCGTGCCCACGCGATAGTCGATACCCGGGCTGATGCGCAGCTGCAGCCGACCAACTGACGGGGCTTGGCCCTGAACCAGCCATCGCACCGGGTCGTCTAACAACCACCCTCTGGCCAATCCCACCATCAATTGCACAGCTTCACCTGCCATACAGGTCTCTCGGTGCAGCCAAAGCCACAAACACGAGGGGGTGGCGCGCAGCCTAGCCGTGACGATACCGAGCTTGGAAAGCTGAAGCTCCATGGATGCCTGTTGCGCATGCCCGAACTCGTCTTGCGGACTCAGGACCGCGGCAAGTGCGGCACCCAAGGCGTCGATGTCGTTCCAGCGGTACACCGTATTCTCAAACCGCACCACGGTGTCGCCACGCGGACCTTGCCCAATTCGGATGTCTTCCAAGCCCGCTTGGGCCAGCTGCCGGGCCAGTTGATGGGCCGTGGCCATGGGAAGCGCGGTGATGGGCGAGGTGGGCGAGGTAGGGATATTGGTTGCGGCGGGCTCGGGCGAGACCCCTGTTGACCGGGACGTGAGGGAGGGCAGCGAGGGGAAAGCCCCGGGTCCGACGATGTCAGCGGTCGAAGCGTTGATGACCGACGGCGCCAAGGGATGCCGAAGCAGTTCCCGAGCCTGTTCCATCAGCTGATGGTTCGTTTCCACTGCGGCACTGGCCAACGTGATCCTTCGACTGGGGCGTGCATCCTGCTGTGTACCCAGCTGAAGTGTCAGCCCTGCGTTGAAGGTCAAGGGCGCGGACAGGCGCTCTACATGGGTGCCCACGGTGTGATGCACGCCGGCGTGCAGCCGCACATTTCGCCAGGGGGTCCACTGCGCAGGAACAAAGGCCTTGGCCCCTACCCAGGCTTGCCGCCCGATGAACTCACTGTAGACGGCCACATCAGTGTGGGGTCGCCATTGCAATCCGCCGAAGGGCCCGCTCAGGGGGCTGGCAGCGCTCGCACGCCGGCTGTTACCCGCATGGACGCCCCAGGTATTGCCTTCCAAGCCCGCCACCGCGTAATAGGCGCGGTTGAAGGTGGCCGCACCGCCGTAGTCGGTGGTGCCGAACGCCGCAGAGGCCACGACCCCGGGCGCCAAGTTGACGGAGTGGCCGATCTTGAACGAAGCAGCTACGTCGCGGTACAAAGGCGTCTGACACGCGTTGGCACCGCCGAACATGTTGCAGTTCAAGTTCTGGGTGGCCAGGCGCCCATTGAGTTCAAGTCCCGGCAACAATCCAACCGACATCACGAAGTTGTAGCCTTCGTCTGCCCAGCCAATGCGCCGAGCCGCCGGCAGGCTTTGGTCGAACCCCATAGCCAACTGGCCCCAGGCCGCTGGGCGTGCCGAGGGCGTCAGGCCATAGCCGGTGTAGCCGGTGGGCGAAACGGTTTGCAGTGCAGGATTGGCTGCTGATGGGTCGCTAATCAGTGCCAGGACCAGCCCATACACCCCCAGCCCAGTGAGGCGTGGAAGGCCGGGAAACACGGAAGACCGTATCAGCCGCCGCCAGGAGTTTTTGACCCCGAACCGAAATGAGGTCGGGGTCACCGGGC
>CAZORB010000278.1:2165-2863 GCA_964581825.1 uncultured Bordetella sp. | reverse complement strand
CCTCTGCCATTCCTCGCCGTCGCTCATCCCCTTCCTAATGCCCCCGGCGAGACTATCGCGGTACTGCCCGCTCACTTCGCTCAAGACTGGCTGAACTTGCAGTTGGATCTGCATCATCAGGGGCATCACCATGTCACCGGCACAAGACACTCAGTCATTGGTCGAAGCAGCATGACTCGGCTGGGAGATCCGATCTCACAAGCACGGATCGAGACGCTGCTACGCGACAGCCGCACGCGGGGGTGGTTCGTACATACCGATCGCCACGATCGAAGCTGGCTCGTGAGCTTCGCCCGCTTCGGCGAAATGAAACACGTGAGCCACCAGCTTGATTGGATCGGTGTCGTTCAAATTCCGCTCGATGCGATTGCGTCCGAGGTTGCGGCCACCCGCTCCACCGTGACATCAGCGATCTCTGCGATCACGCTCATCGCATTATTGGTACTCGCATGGGTGCTTCGCGCAACAAACGCGCCAGTTCGACACGCTTGCTGCGGTTCACTTCGGAGGCCAAGTCGAACAGGACCGCCAATGCCGCCGGCGCGTTGAAATCCTCGTCCATGGCCGCCCTGAAGGCCGCCTTCCTCGTGCTCGACACGGCCCCGCTCGAGGACCTGACGGAGCGGCTGGAGCCGCTGACCGCCGACGGTCGTCCCTACGCCTCCTTCGCCCGCGAGGCGCTGGCCCTGGCCCGGTTG
>CAZORB010000278.1:303-2155 GCA_964581825.1 uncultured Bordetella sp. | reverse complement strand
TGATGAGGCAGATCCAAAGCGCCCGGCGCGAGCATCGACCGATCGCCCCGCTTACTGGTCTACCCCGCGAATTCGATCAGGTCCAAGTCTCAATTAACGAGCTGACCGATTCACTTCGCTCGAATGAAGCGAGGCTTGAACGCGCCCTCGCAGAATCCCAGAGAAGCTTCCAGGGGGTCACAGAGTCCTTCCCAGGTGTTCTCTTTAGTGCCCGGCTTACCGCTGAGGGCAAGCGCGTCTTTACCTATCTCTCTCCGTCCGCTGAACTGTACCTCGGCCTTCCTCTAAGAAACCTTCCCGTGGAGACCGCTACGCTTTACCCGAACATTGTTCCCGAGACCCGCGCGACGCTTGCCGCGGCGATCAATGAACAAGCGCGAAGCGGCGACGCGATCGATGTCATGGTGTCGATCAAAGGCGGGGACGGTCAGGTGCGCACGATGCGGGCCAAGGCGAAAAAGCGCCGGATCAGCGACTCCGAATGGACCTGGGACGGAATGATGGTCGATGTATCGGACTTGCTCGAGGCTCAGCAGCGGGCCGCCGCTGCCGATGTTGCGAAGTCAGACTTCCTCGCATCCATGAGCCACGAGATTCGAACGCCGCTCAATGGCATTCTAGGTTTCGCGCAGTTGCTCGTACACACGGTGCAGGATCCAGCCCAGAAAGCAGACGCCAAAAGAATCATCGAAACGGCTGAGATGCTCACCGTCATTCTCAACGACGTACTCGACTACTCAAAGATAGAGGCCGGCGAACTCACCCTGGAGAGCCATCCCTTCGATGTGGCTGAGCTGCTGGACTCATGCGTGACGCTTTTCAATCTTGACAGCCAGAAACGCGGAATCCGGTTTACCGTGCGAAACGAGTGCCCGCCAGCGCTGCGGCTGGTCGGTGATCCCACGCGGCTTCGCCAGATCATCACGAACTTGCTCTCGAACGCTGTGAAGTTCACCGAAGAAGGGTCGGTTGATCTTCGAGTTACCGCGGAAAGCACAACTGCCGAGCAGGTCGCGCTCGCGGTGACTGTCACGGATACCGGGCGCGGGATGAGCGCCGAGCAGCAGGAGCGGCTATTCCAGCGCTTCGATCAGGTGGACCGAGCGATTTATCGGCAGTACGGCGGAAGCGGGCTGGGGCTCGCTATCACCAAGCGCCTGCTGGGGGCGATGGGAGGCGACATTTCGGTCACCTCCGCGCCGGGACAGGGCTCGAGTTTCCGGTTCGGTTTGACGCTACCCGTTGCCAATACACCTGTCGGTGACACACCAACGCCCGATCAACGCAGCACCGAGCCGCTCGATATCCTGGTGGTTGATGATGTCGCCATCAACCGGGAGCTTCTGCGGCGAATGCTGGGCAGGGATGGCCATCGCGTCACCGAGGCGGCAAGCGGCGAGTACGCAATCGAGGCGGCCAGTCAGAGGCGCTTCGATCTGATTCTGATGGACATTGAAATGCCGGGGATGGACGGCCTGGAGGCCTGCCGCAAGCTTCGCTCAGGCGACGGCCCCAACCGCGCCACCTATGTCGTCGCGCTCACTGGCTACGCCTTTGACGCAGACGTTCAGAAGGCGATGGATGCGGGGATGGATGCGCACATGGCCAAGCCAATCATGATGCAGGCGCTTCGCGCGCAGATTGAGAATTATCGGGCGAGCCGACTGACGTAAGTGCGGTGAATCACAAAGGGCGCAGAGACAGTGCCCCAGCGGTCATTTCACCCTATCTTGAGACCCTGCCCTGATACGCGCCAGTCGGGCCATAGAGGTTGCCCTGCGCATCGATGCGACCCTGATATGCGCCCGTCGCCCCGAACATATTGCCTTGCTGGCCGACCCGCCCCTGATAG
>CAZORB010000278.1:0-293 GCA_964581825.1 uncultured Bordetella sp. | reverse complement strand
ATCCATTCGCCCCTGGAATGACCCGGTCGGGCCGTAGAAATTCGATTGCGCCTGCGCGCCCGAAGTCAATAGCGCTATCGCAGCAGCAATTAATGCAGACGCCAGTTTCATCGCAACTCCCGATACGCGGAAACAGACAGCAGCGTATCGCCGTTTTCACTATGCGGGGCGTTTCTAATTGTTAGAAACATCAAGTTCGTGTTGAACGCAAGGCTACTAATCATTCGTGTGATACGGGCTTAGGGTTGCAGCGCTCTCGCCAATAACGCAATTGAAAGTCCTCCGATGACGAG
>CAZORB010000277.1:0-2886 GCA_964581825.1 uncultured Bordetella sp. | reverse complement strand
CCGTCGGCCGCTGCGATCAGCTGGCTGCCATCGGCCGACAGCGCGACCGAGCGCCAGGCACGCGTACCGGTCTCCAGCACCATCCGCCAGCTCGCGCCGCTGTCTTCGCTCACCCAGATGCCGCCCGTGTCGCCCTCGGCCGCGGCCGCGATCACGCGACCGTTGGCGGACAGCGCCACCGCGGTCCAGGCCCGCGGCGATTGAGTGGCCATCCACTCCCAATCGGCTTTCGCGGTGTTGGCAACCCAGATCTGACCATCCGTCGCCGCCGCGACCAGCGTCGTGCCGCTTTCGCTTGCCGCCACGGCAGCCCAGGCTGCGTCGGCGGGCGCGTTGCGCGTGATGTCGGTCCACACTACCTGATCGCCCGCCATCGGCGAGAGCGACGCGGGCACTGCAGCGCGCAGCAGCTGCGCCTCGGCGATCTGCATCGCCTCGAGCCCCGGCATGCCGCCCTTCACGGAGGGGAACACCACCTTGTAGCTGCGCCAGGCCACATCGTTGGCAAAGCTCAACAGGCGCGAGGAGCCCTGTGTGTCACCCAGGCCGGTGTCGCCTGAACCCAGCAGCTCCCCGCCTTCGTCGGTGAATGCTTGCGCGGTGTCCGCGCCGTCCACCTCCCAGGTGGCCGGATCCCAGGACCAGAGCGGGTTCGAGAGCCGCGAGACGAGCAGCAGGGTGTCGAGCGCCTCGGGTTTGGCGAGCGTGACCGCATAGCCCGATCCGTTTGCCTCGAAGTTCAGATAGTTCGTACGCAGGTTGCCGTCGGTGGCCTTGTCGACCGCCTGATCCACCGGCGAGCCACCGGGTGAACCGAGCGGCGCGCGGAACAGCTGCGCTTCGGCAATCTGCAGATAGCTCTTGCCGCCCGAGATGCCTTTCACCTCGGGGAATACGATGGCGTAGTGCTTGTACGCAGTGGTGTTGTCGAACATCACCACGCTGGACGACCCGCGCGCGTCGGCCAGCAGCGTGTCACCCGAGCCCAGCTCGGTCCACACCGCATCAGCCCAGCTCGCGCTCACGTTTGAGCCCAGCACGCGCCAGGTCTTGGGATCCCACTGCGCCGGGCCATCCTTGGCGGCGACCAGACGCAGCGCGTTGAACGCCTCCGGTGTGTCGAAGGACAGCGTGAAACCGCTGTCAGCGCCCGCCTGATTCAGATATTTGGTGGCGGGATTGCGATCGTTGACGTTGCCAATCCCCTGATTGGCAGGCGACACGCCAGGCGAGGCGGCCGTGGTCATACCCAGCGCCTCGGGCACCACCACCGGTGCAGTGCGGCCCAGGCGCGCTTCAGAAAGCTGCAAGTAGCGTTTGCCGCCTACCGAGCCCTTGGTCTCGGTGAAGACCACCGCATAGTGCTTATAAGCCGTGTCGTTCGCAAAGCCCACCTGGCTCACCGAGCCGCGCGCATTGGCAAGCCCCGTGGCGCCCGCAGCGACTTCGGTCCAGGTGCCCAGCGGCCAGACGCCGCTGTTGTCGCCTGAATCGTTGGAGCCGAACACCTTGAAGGTCTTCGGATCCCACTGCCAGTTATCGTCGCTGGTACGCGACACCAGCGTGAGCGAGTTGAACGCATCCGGCTGATCGAGCGTGATCACATAGCCGCTGCCCGGACCCGCGAGGTTCAGATACCTGGTCGCGGAATTGCCATCCAGCAGGCTATCCACGCCCTCGCCCGCAGGCGAGCTGCCCTGGATCGGGGAGATCGACTGCACCACCGCGGGCGACGAGCGCGCGGGCTCGAGCTTGCCAATAAAGAGGCCTGGGTCGCCGCTCTGCCAGACGCCCGATACCGGGTTGCCGGCTGCGGCAAACATTGATGAACCCGCACCGAAGCTGTCGATTGCGGTAAAGCGTGCATCGCCGCGTGGAGCAAGCGCATCGGCAAAGCCCGTTGACGCGGATGCATCACCGATCGAGACCGTACCCATCGCATCGCGATAGGTGGCAGCGTTCGCCTGCTCGACGCCGCCCGATCCGAGCCGGTTGCCGCTCGAATCGGTATCGGCCACCACCGTGATTCGGATTGCTGCCCGGCCGGTTTCGCCGGTGAAGGCGAGTATCGGTCCGTTCTGCGCAACCACTGCGCTGGCGGTGGTTTGTGCGCCCAGCGTGCGCGCGAGGCCCGCAGCAATGTTGACGCGAACCTGCTCGGGCGTGCCGATCTGGAAGCCGCCCCTGCCGTTGCTGACAATCAGGTCCGCCGCCGTGACGGTGTAGGCCACGGGCTCATCCGAGAAGCCGGTCACCATCAACACGTCGCCAAGTGCGAAGCGGCCGGTGAGGCGTGCGAACTCAGTGTTGCCCAAGGCCGCACGGTCAAAGTTGCCGAAGTTCGTGCGCGGCTCGTTCACCACTTTCCAGCCAAAGAAGCCGGGCTGGCTGACGGGGTCGACCGGGCCCTGCAGCGTCCACGGATCGATCGCGGCCCAGCCGGCTGCGCCATCGCGCGCTTCCAGAATGATCTGAGCGCCCGTGCCCAAGGCCCGCACGCTGGTGGACTGCGCATTGATCTGTGCGCGAAGCGACGCAGCAAGCGAGGCGTTCAGCTGCGCCTGCGAGGGCGGTGCGCTGCTTGGGGAGCGCTGCGGCACGGTCACCCGGAAGGTCTCGAGCGACTCGCCCATGACGCGAAGCCCGATCACATCGCCCGGCACAAACCTGCCCGAGATTTCCAGCACATCAAACCGTACCGACTCGAAGGTGTCGGTAACCGCGATACGGTCGCGCGACAGCATCGTGACATCGGTATAAGGCGCGCCCGCCGCACTCGTGAGGCCCCAGCTCTCGCCGCGGTCGATCGAGGTGACGACAAAGCCGTTCGTCATCACCGCGGCAATCATGTTGCCGTCCGACGAGATCGAGACCGCGCGGTAATCC
>CAZORB010000276.1:0-2978 GCA_964581825.1 uncultured Bordetella sp. | reverse complement strand
ATCTGCTCGATACGCAGCCGCTCGCAGGCATTCTCAGCTACGAGCCCACCGAGCTTGTCATCACGGCTCTGGCCGGTACGCCGCTTGCGCAGGTCGAGGCGCTACTTTCCGAACACGGTCAGATGCTGGCCTTCGAGCCGCCCTCGTTCGGTGGTCCTGCCACGGTGGGTGGCGTGGTTGCAGCGGGCCTCTCCGGCCCCCGACGTGCCAGCGTCGGGGCGGCACGTGACTTCGTTCTGGGCCTGGGCTGCATGGATGCACAGGGCCGCGAGCTGCAGTTTGGCGGCCAGGTCATGAAGAACGTCGCGGGCTACGATGTGTCGCGGCTCATGTGCGGGGCGATGGGCATTCTGGGTCTGATCACGCAGGTGTCGCTCAAGGTCCTGCCGCGGCCTGCGGCCGAGGCCACGATCATGTTCAGCTGTGATGCAAAAGAGGCGCTCACCCTGCTCAACACCTGGGGCGGACAACCACTCCCCATTTCAGCCAGCGTGCACGGCAGCGGCTCGCTGGTGGTCAGATTTTCGGGCGCACGTGCGGCGGTCGATGCCGCGCTGTCACGCATGAACCGTGACCATGCCGCGCGCAGAGTTCCAGACGATGCAGCCTCGCAGCTCTGGGCGGATCTTCGCGAGCATCGCGCGGCATTCTTTTCTGATGCGGGGCGTGCGCTCTGGCGTCTTTCGCTACCGTCCACCGCGCCGCTGGGGGCGCTGCCGGGCGAAGAATGCATTGAGTGGGGTGGCGCGCTGCGCTGGCTGCTGTCAGATGCCGATCCTGCCGAGGTTCGCGCAGCCGCGTCCGCCGCGGGCGGCAGCGCCATGCTGTTTCGGGGTGGCGATCGCGGAGCGGGCGTCTTTCACCCGCTGCCCGCGCCGCTCCTCGCATTGCACAAGCGCCTGAAGCAGCAGTTCGACGCGCCAGGTATCTTCAACCCAGGGCGGATGTATACGGATCTCTGAAGCATGGAAACCCATCTTGCCAGCTGGCTGAAGGGCACTCGCGATGGCGAGGAGGCCGAGGCGATTTTGCGCAAATGCGTGCACTGCGGTTTCTGCACGGCCACCTGTCCCACCTATCAGTTGCTGGGCGATGAGCTTGACGGGCCGCGCGGCCGCATCTACCTGATCAAATCGGTGGTTGAGGGCGATAAGCCCACGTCCTCAACGCTTCAGCACCTCGATCGATGCCTCACCTGCCGCAACTGCGAAAGCACCTGCCCGTCTGGTGTCGATTACGGCCATCTGGTCGACATCGGTCGGAAACTGGTCGAGCAACAGGTTGAACGGCCCGCCTCGCAGCGCTTCATGCGTACGCTTCTTCGCGAAACGCTTACCCGTCGCTGGGTGTTTGATCCTGCGATGCGTGTGGGCCAGGCGGTTCGCCCTTTGCTGCCTGAGTCGCTCAAGGCCAAGGTACCCGAGCGACGTGACGCGGGCGTGCGACCGTCACGCGATCACGCCCGCAAGGTGATCCTGCTCGATGGCTGCGTGCAGCCAGCGATGCTGCCGTCGATCGACGCCGCTACCGAGCGCGTGCTTGACCGACTGGGCGTGCAGGCGGTGCGCCCGTCAGGCTCGGGTTGTTGCGGGGCGATCCGGCATCATCTGAATGATCAGTCGGGCGCAATCCAAGATGCGCGCCGAAATATCCAAGCCTGGTGGCCGCTGATCGAGGCGGGTGCTGAAGCCATTCTGATCAACGCATCAGGATGTGGGGCAATGGTTAAAGACTATGCGCACCTGCTTGCCGATGACCCCGACTGGGCGGCGCGTGCGCAACGCGTGGTCGCGCTTACACGCGATCTTGCCGAGTGGCTGCCGGCCGAGCTTGATGCAGCGATCGCCGAAGGTCGGCTGCGCGCTGCGGCGTCGTCGCAACGCGTGGTGTTCCATCCACCCTGCACGCTGCAACATGGCCAGAAGGTGCGCGGCGTGGTCGAGACGTTGCTCACAAGGCTGGGCGCCAAGGTGTTACCGGTAGGCGAGTCGCATCTTTGCTGCGGTTCGGCGGGTACGTATTCGGTACTGCAACCCGACATTTCTACGCAGTTACGCGAACGAAAACTCGGACACCTGACAGCCGCGAAGCCCGAAATGATTTTGTCGGCCAACATCGGCTGCATCACGCATTTGCAGGCGGGCACCGGTACACCGGTGCGGCACTGGATTGAGTGGCTTGACGAGAAACTGGGGGCGGCGGGAACACCCGCACAGACGGCTACGACAAGGTAGCCGTCTGGTTACAGCGCATTACTCAACCGCCTTCACCATGTCCTCAACGACCTTCTTGGCATCGCCGAATACCATCATCGTGCGGTCCATGTAGAAGAGCTCGTTATCCAGCCCGGCATAGCCCGAGGCCATCGAGCGCTTGTTCACGATGACCTGGCGCGCTTTGTAGGCTTCCAGAATGGGCATGCCAGCAATCGGTGACTTCGGATCTTTGGCGGCGGGGTTCACCACGTCATTGGCGCCCAGCACCAGCACCACATCGGTGTCGCCGAACTCGGAGTTGATGTCCTCCATTTCGAACACCTGATCGTAGGGCACCTCGGCTTCCGCGAGCAGCACGTTCATATGACCTGGCATCCGCCCGGCAACCGGATGAATCGCGTACTTCACTGAGACGCCACGTGCGATCAGTTTGTCGGTCAGCTCTTTCAGCGGATGCTGCGCGCGTGCCACAGCCAGCCCGTAGCCCGGAACGATGATTACGCTTTCGGCGTTCGACATCAGGAAGGCTGCATCGTCAGGTGAGCCCGACTTCACCGGACGCGCCTGTTGAGCGCCAGCTACGGCCGCGGTGGCCTCGCCGCCGAACCCGCCCAGGATCACATTGAAGAACGAGCGGTTCATGGCCTTACACATGATGTAAGACAGGATTGCGCCCGATGAGCCCACCAGTGACCCGGCAATGATCAGCATCGAGTTGTTGAGCGAAAACCCGATGCCTGCTGCCGCCCAGCCCGAGTAGCT
>CAZORB010000275.1:0-3022 GCA_964581825.1 uncultured Bordetella sp. | reverse complement strand
AAAAGTGCCATGCATGCACCAGCTACGTAAATCAGTCCAATCAACGCCTCTCGTTGCTGGCTCCACTTTCGGGCGACACAAGCGACACCGAGGCTGACAAAAATGGCACCCAAGGTGGCGGCGACTTGATCAATCAGCGGCGAATCAACGCGGACTGCGTGGTTGACCCAAATGACCGCTGCAGCTGCTGCCTGCGCGACGGCCAAGTCGATGAATACAACCCCGCGCCTGAGCACCTGGGTTCCTAAGGGGGTTAGCGCAAAGATGCCCGCGATCAGCGCAAAGGCGGGTAGAGCGAACCACGCATCCATCGCGTTCTACTTGGCCAGACTGCTTAGCTGCGTAAGCACCTGATCAAACCACCGCACGATTCCACCTGGCTGCTCGTCTGTCACCGTCGCAGGAAGAATCAGCAACCGAGATTGCATACCCATACTGGTGGCCAGCCAGCGCGCTGGCTTGGGATCATGGTGTTGGGCGACGATGATCCCAATGGGTTGTTGAGTCTTGGCCTGCGCAAGCACCTTATCCAAGTGAGTGGCAGTCGGGGGCATTCCGGGCTTGGGCTCAAGATCTGCAATTGGCTTGAGACCCAACCACGGCCACAGGTAGCCAAACGATGCATGCTGCGTAACAACCGTTCGCCCTTTGAGTGCCCGCGCCTGCTGTTCCCAGGCCACGATCTTTGCAGCCATTTCGGACTCAAACCGGATCAGGTTTTGGTCGACCTGTGGCTTCTTCTCAGGGAATACATTCCCAAGTCTCAACGCCAAGGCCTTGGCTACTTGCAAGACCCTACGCGGGTCGGCGTGGAAATGGGGGTTACCGTGCGCATGAACATCCCCTGAAAACGGGGTGATCGTTCCCTTGAAGGGATCGATCAGGTCCACATGCTCAGCTGCAAAAAACATGGAGGGTCTACCCGACTGCACTTTTGGATTCCCAGCTCTGTCCTGCAGCATAGGCAGCCACCCGGCTTCGAGTTCAGCTCCGGTACAAATCGCAAAATCAGCGCGACGCAGTTGCGCGATCAGTGAGGGCCTTGCTTCAATGTGATGGGGATCCTGAAGATGCGTGGTCGCGGTTTGTACAGTCGCCTCTGGTAACAGCGTCCGAGTCAACGACGCCCATTCGGGTTCACAAGCGAAAACGGTGATGGCATGAGCCTGACATGCCGTTGCCAGGCCAAGCGCGAGGATCGCATTAGTAAGAATGCGCACCGTGGGCTCCAAATCCAATCACGTACTGCAATTGGATGCTGCGTCTGGCTGGATTCGCAAAGACAGCTTCGCCCTCGTCATTAGTCCCGGTGGCTCTCTGCTGGGTCAACTGAAGACGCAGGGTCTGCATGTGGGTGGGCTTGTAGGCGAGCATGATGGCTTTTTCTTTCAGCCGCCCTCTGCCAAACTCAATTTCACCCTCGTGGTCTTCTGGCTTATGAACGCGCAGCCAATCGGTCCGCACACCCGCCTCCCATGCTGAATTGAACTTCCAGACGGCACCCAGAGATGATGCCCTGTGGCGCATGGAGCTACCGGCGCGGCGGTTGATCCCACTGACTTGAGCGTACTCCCAATTGAGTCGCAGCTGCTGGTTTCGATTGTTGCCATCGGGTGCCCATTTCCAGACCAGATCGCTGATCCACATGCGCTTTCCGCTGAAGCTTGCCGCGTGGCTGTGGGCTTCGGCAGAAGGGTCATGCGCCTCCACCAAAGCTTCGCGCCTGTTATTGACATGCGACAAACCCCATTGCCAGCTACTCGATTTGCCGATGTCATTGCCCATCTTCAAATTCAGCGTGCTGACCCGCGAAGTGGAATCTGTTGTGGCCTCGGGAACCAACTTTTTACCACCGAAGATTTCAGCACCTAAGCGCAAATAGAAGGACGTAGGCGCCGTCCAATTCAACCTGATGCCGTCGTCATACCAGTGCCCACCGAGGAAGCCTCTATACAGCAAGGGCCGCTCCGTGAAGTCGTCAGTATGGGGATGAAGCTCGTTAAGGTAGCCAATCTGGGATGCGAAACGTCCAGCACGCACCTGGAGGCCGTGTGGCAGCGATCGGGTCTGCACCCAAGCGTTTTCAACATGCTTCTCGAGTTTCTTGTCTTCAGTATGGAAACCCAAAACGGCCTCGCCGCTGAAATGCTCGTTGAAGGCTCCACGCAATAGCAGATCGCTGTGCCCAAGCCCTAGCCCCTGGTCACGGGCGCCCAATTCGAGCCCTCGGGATGTGGCCGCAGCATCGAGCACGACGCCGGCCTGCCAGTTGGCAGCACCCGGGGCGGACTGAGCGTGGCTCGTGACCGCGGCTGAGCCCAGAGCCAGCGCCATGCAAGCCAAGCGGAAAATGTTTCGGGTCATATCGTGCTTTCAAGAAAACAAAACCCGAATTTTATTGCAAACGCATTCGCATTAGCAAGAGATAGTGTTTGGTGTAACCTTCGCCCTATGGAACGATCGACGAAGCAACGCGCCGCGATACAGGAGGCCTTAAAAAAGCTAGGTCGGCCGCTTCTGCCGCAAGAGTTGTTGGCAGAGGCTCAAAAATCAGTGCCCAATCTCAGTCTTGCCACGATTTACCGGAACATCAAAGCCTTGGTCGCTGATGGTCTGGTCGAGGTGGTGTCTCTTCCAGGAGAAGTGGACCGATACGAACTCCACAAGCATCACCACCACCATTTCCATTGCAACAGTTGCCAGCAGGTGACTGACATTGATGCGTGTCCTGGGGACCTGAGCAAGTTGATGCCCAAAGGCTATTCATTGGAGGAGCATCAAATCACTCTCTATGGAAAGTGCCCTGCTTGTTCGGCAGGTGCTTGACCGCGACGGTCCGTAGATGAGTCCGAATCCCCACCGCCCACAACCCGCATGAAACTTGGGTTTCCGCAAAAGCTCCTGACTTTTTCGCGGCAGTACGGCAACGGGGGGTTACGGCTAAATTCCGCCAATCGTTGTTCTGGTTGGATTTTTTCGAACTCGCTCAGTCAAGTGGTTCTGAGCAGAACAGCGTCTCAAT
>CAZORB010000274.1:0-3117 GCA_964581825.1 uncultured Bordetella sp. | reverse complement strand
CACCCTCCGCACTGGGGACAGGTAGCTGAATTTGCGGACCGAATTCGTCAACCAATACCGAGTCGCCGCAGCACGCTGCAAGCGTCTCTGCATGACGGGTGTCGCTGACTGCGGCGATCAAAGGAGCATTCACGGGCGCTATTATAGGGAGCGAAGCCCCACTGCCACGCAGCGAAACCCTGATGACGATGCCACGATTTGTCCGACACGCGGTGTTTGCCACGTTGACGGTCATTGCCTTCGGGGTCGGTGTCGGGTCCAGCGCTCTGTATCGGTACCAGGTTGTGCCGCTTCATCAAGATTCGAAGCCCAGGCGACTGGTCATACCGCTTGGGTCGGGACCGGCGGCCATTGCCATGGCACTTGAACGCGCTGGTATGACAGTACCGGCCGCCCGGCTCAGCCTGATTATTCGCCTGCGGGGTGATGCGAGCCGCTACCGGGCGGCGCTATATGACGTCATGCCAGGGCAATCGCTTAAAGGCTTGCTCGATGCGATGGCCCGAGGGGAAGGGCAGCCCGCCATGGTCAGAATCGTTGAGGGGCTAACCTTCCGGCAGGTACGCGAGCTGGTTGACAACCATCCCCACCTTTCGGCTGACGCACGGGCCCTGGATGAGCAAACACTGTTAGCGCGAATTGGCGCGACCTTTTCAAGCGCCGAGGGTTTGTTTCTGCCTGACACGTATCATTTCGCCCCGGGTAGCAGCGCACTCAATGTGTATCGCGACGCATGGCGTGCGATGGATCGTTTGCTTCAGAAGGAGTGGGCGAACCGGTCGGCAAACCTTCCGATTGAGTCGGCCTACCAGGCTCTGGTTCTGGCCTCGATCATTGAAAAGGAGACTGGCCGTGCGGAGGATCGCGCGATGATTGCATCGGTGTTTGTGAACCGGCTGCGGAAAGGCATGATGCTGCAAAGCGATCCCACGACGCTTTACGCGCTCGGCCCAACGTTTGAGGGGCGCCTGAGACGGCGCGACCTTCAGCTTGATCATCCCCACAACACCTATATGCGAACCGGATTACCGCCCACGCCCATTGCACTGCCAGGACGAGGAGCGATCGAAGCGGCACTTCGCCCAGCGGAATCATCCGCTCTATTTTTTGTTGCGCGCGGCGATGGCAGCACCGAATTTTCTCTTGACCTGAAAGCCCACAACCGCGCGGTTGAGCGGTTCATTCTCAAACGATGACTCACGGTCGATTCATTACCTTCGAAGGCATTGATGGTGCAGGCAAAAGCACGCATGTGGCCTGGTTTGCTGATCTGCTGAAATCGCTGGGACACCGAGTCATGATCACCCGCGAGCCGGGTGGCACGGCGCTTGGAGAGCAGCTTCGCGACTTGACGCTCAACCATCCCATGGCACCGCTCACCGAACTCCTGCTCGTATTTGCCGCGCGGGCCGAGCATCTCGAGGAGCGAATTCGCCCAGCGCTGTCCCGCGGCGAGTGGGTGGTGTGCGATCGGTTTACTGATTCGACGTTCGCCTATCAGGGGGCAGGGCGCCAGATTGGAATTGAACGCGTGCGAAGTCTTGAGGCGCTGGTGCATCCGGATCTACAGCCGCATCACACCTTCCTGTTCGACCTGAATCCCGTTGAGGCAGCCCGGCGACGCGCCGCTGCACGCGCCGCTGATCGGTTTGAGGCGGAGGACCTCGCCTTTTTCGATCGGGTTCGTGGCGGATATCTGCAGCGCGCAGCCGACTTTCCAGGCCGTTTCACCGTGATTGACAGTACGCAGAGCATCGATTCAATCAGGAAAACACTTCAAGAAAGTGTCGTAAGCATATGACGCAGTTGCCGAAATGGCTCGTTTCTCCGCTTACATCGCTGTTTGCAGGTCGCGACCGCCTACACCACGCGCTACTGATTACCGGACCCGAAGGGGTCGGCAAGGAGTGGCTTGCAAGGGCACTTGCGAACGCGCTGCTATGCGATGCGCCGGAAGCCGCCCGCCTTGCCTGCGGCGGCTGTTCCGGCTGTCGTTGGTTTTCTCAGGATTCTCATCCCGATTTTCGCCTAATTCGTCCCGCGGCTGATGAAGTCAGCGCGGATGACGCGGAGGCGCCGGCAAAGCCGGCTAAAGCGTCGCGTGACATTCGTATTGAGCAGATTCGCGCGCTTGCCGGTTTTGTTGAAATTGCAAGTCATCGGGGCGGGGCAAAGGTGGTGTTGATTACGCCTGCCGAAGCCATGAACGGAGCGGCTGCCAATGCACTTCTTAAAACACTTGAAGAACCGCCGGCAAATACCTATTTCATAATGACAAGTAGTCGGGCTTATCGATTGCCGCCTACTGTGCGCTCACGGTGTCGTCAGGTTCCTATCCCGGCACCGTCGACGCCCGAGGCGGTGTCGTGGGTAATCGATCAGGCCGGTGTCGATTCTGACAGAGCGCTCGAGTGGCTTGCCTTCTGCGGCGGTGCTCCCCGCCGTGCAGTGGAATTTGGTACGGCAGAGCGCGCGGCAACTCCCCGGGATCTGATTGGGGTCGTTGCGGGCAGGGGGGGCGAAGCGGTCGCCGATGAAATGCCCGGCGAGTTTCGGCGCGGGCCAGCCTTCCGCCAGCAGCAGATGCGCGATCATCAGCAGCCGCGCTTCGGCCGGCTGGCCGAGTTCCGCCAGATGCCAGCCCAGCCGCATCCGCTGCCGGATCGCGCCCCAGGCGAGGTCCGACACCGCGCGGCGGTCGCCGCTGCCGATGTAGCGGCGGGCGCGGAAGAAATCATTGGCGATGGCATCCGCCGGGCGCCGCGCCGAGGCTTCCACCGCGGCGAGCAGATCGATTGACGCCTGAAGGCGCCCGGCAGGCGTCATGATCCGCAGATCTCCGCTGGAACGGGTTCACGCCCGGCGGTTGCGCCGGACAAGGGGGAGGAGGCGTGGAAGAACACGCTGGCGCCGTTCCAACCCGCGCGGGCAGGGCGACGCGACGCCAAGACAGGCATGCTCGCCCTGGCCGACGCCGCCCGCAAGCCCTGAATGCTGTCCGGCGCGATTCCCTCGCCCGCGCCGTCGCGGGCAGGGAAGGGGGATTACCCTTCCATGCGGTAGTTGGGCGCCTCGCGCGTCACCGCGACGTCGTGCACATGGCTCTCGCGCAGCCCC
>CAZORB010000273.1:0-3123 GCA_964581825.1 uncultured Bordetella sp. | reverse complement strand
ACCTGGCACATGCCGTTCTGGACGGCGTTGTCATGTTCGTGATCTTGCAGATACGAGCTCGTTCACTGCGCAGTGAGCAGATACAGGTGGGGCTGGACCTCCAGCGCAGCCAGCATCAGGCCGAAACGGAAAAACACCACCGACAGGAGCAAAGCCAGTTGTTTGCCATGCTGGCCCACGAAATGAAGACGCCTCTGGCCACCCTGCGAATGTGGATGGAGGCCGGCCCGCTCAAACCGGAAGTGATGGAAAGAGCCATTTCCGACATGAACCAGGTGATCGAGCGCTGCGTTCAGACCGGCCAGTTGGCTGAACAGGGACTCAAGCCAATGGTGCAAGACCTGGACCCAGAGGCACTAACCAGCGTGAGCATCCAAAGTTGCCGCGAGCCCGAGCGCGTTGACTTTGCCTCACGCGCGACCCAGGGCCGTCTTCGCGCCGATGCACAGATGCTGGCCATTGTGCTCGGGAACCTGCTGGACAACGCCTGCAAATACAGCGCGGCGAACAGCCGTATCCGGGTCATGCTCGAGCCCCAAACGGTTGAGGGGCGACGCGGCTGGCTCTGGAGCATACGCAATGAGCCGGGCGTGGCGGGGCTACCTGACCCAGCCCAACTCTTTATGAAGTACTACCGGGGCGCCCAGGCGCGGCGGCTCTCGGGTTCAGGCTTGGGGCTGTTCCTCGTCAAATCTATGCTGGACTTGATGCAAGGACACATCGCCTACGCCGAGGTATCGGGCGAGGTGAAATTCAGCATTTGGCTGCCCGAGCAGTTGTGCTGACGTTAGGATCAGTCAGCTTTTGCGTGATCTTGGTGTGACCATGGTGTATTGCAAATCCCTCATTGATCGATTGATTGGTTCCCAAATCTTATGCACGCCCCGTCGCTCAAGATCCTTCTGATTGAAGATAACGATCAATTGCGGGAGGCCACCCTGGCCGTCCTCAGGAAAACAGGGCATGAAGTGGTGGGCATCCCGATGGCAGAAGACCTGGTCGACGTCACAGGTGGGTTCATGCCGGACGTCTACATCATTGATGTGATGCTGCCCGATGAAGATGGCCTGAGCCTAACCCGACGGCTGAGGGCGAAACACCCACAGGCCGGTATCGTCATCACGACGGCCCGCACGACCATTAGCGACAAAGTGGAGGGCTATGAGAGCGGTGCCGACCTCTACCTCACCAAACCGGTTCACCCGAAAGAACTGATCGCCAGCTTGGAAGCCCTCGGTAAGCGGACCAAGCTACGCAGCTCTGCCCAGGGGCAGGGCCTGGTGCTGCATGCGTCGCGCCTGCGCCTTGCCGGACCCAAAAGCGCCCTAGACGTCAGTACCGGTGATGTGAAGTTAATCAGTGCATTCGTGCGAGCCCCTGGGCAGAGCCTGGAGCGCTGGCAGATTGCCGAGATTGTGAGTACGACCCAGGATCCGGATCCTTCGGCCAATATGATTGAGATGCGCATCGCGCGCCTTCGCAAAAAGCTATTGATGGCCGGAGCCGTGCAGCCTTGCATGAAGGCGGTGCACAAGGTTGGGTACGTGCTGTGCTGCCCGGTAACGCTTGCGTAGACTAATTTCGTAGCATCTCTGCGCCGCTCGTAGAAGCCTGGCCTATCGGTCCCCACAAAATTGTCTTGGCACTGTTGCCCGCCAGCCCCTCAGCCAGACCCACAGGCGGCCATCGACCCTGCTAGCTTACCTAGAACGCAAGGGATGGCCTTCAATCGGTCGATTGGGGCGTCGCTGAGTTTTCGGCAGGGACACCAGAATTCTGTTGGGTGTTCGCTGCAATGACTTGAGCCCCAACCAGTGCTGCCTGCTCAAACCGCTCGATCACAAGTCGCCTGAGATGGTCGATTTGGTCAAGGGCATATCCAATATTTGGGAATACCGCTGGAACTTCCAACATTCGACCGTCTTCAGCCAAGAATAGCGTCTGCACGACGATACCTGCTGCCGATGTGCCGACAGCGAACACAGATCGACCAGCGATCTCACTGCCATTATTTTGTGCTACCCCTTCGTCAATGTGTTTTGTACTTTGAGGCTGAACGTCAATCTCAGATTTCATACATCAATACACTGTTGTTTGGCATGACACGGTGCCAGGTTGATAGACGGCTTAAGCGAGCTTCTTCCAAAGTTTGAATATGGTCTATTCCCGTAAATGAATTGGATGAACCATCATCGCGATTAATCCCTAAATTGAAGCGTCAAGGTAGTCGACACCTGGTTTCCATTGGTGTCGGTTGCCACCACCATCACTTGCAAGCTCGTCACACCCAAAGGCGGTGTTCCCGTGAAGCGGCGCTCACCCGGCGAAAAAATTATCCAATCGGGCAAAGGACTCCTGGTGGCAGTCGTCGCGGAAATTTGTAGAGGGGTTGTGCTAACGCTATGGGTAAAGGTGTTCTCCGGCAGGGTCAAGTTAAAGGTGGTGCCCGGTGAAACTTTGACAACATCAAATGTTTTGACAGCCACGAAACTGGAGATGCCTTGGGTGCCGCCCCCCCCGGAAGAGGTCAATGAGCTTACGGGTGTGACGCTTCCCGTGACCACTATGGCGACCTGCGAACTGGTCCCTGATGTGGCTGTAGTTAAAGGGCCTGCAGGCGTTGTTGAATCGGAAGTGCTTACCGTAACCAGCGGAACACTCGGAATAACGACGGAGACCGTCGCCGCTGGAATGACTACGAGCTGCTGAGCAGCGGGTACTGATGCAGGATCCGCGTTGATGCTGGCGGTCAGGCCGTCGGGTTGTACGACGTTGTAGTTAACTGCGTCGGAACCGATCAGCGTGTAGAGGGTTGAAACAGGCTTATTGATGCCGATGGATGCGTCATTGAAGGTCGCGTTCGCGGCTGAGAGGCCAACGGCATCGCTGCCGATGGGTGAAACTCGCCCTCCAGTCACGGTGGCGCTGTTGGTTCCATCAAAGGTCTTGTCATTGGTGGCCGCACCGATCACCAGCAGAACCGCTTTGCTGATGTTGGCATTGGCTGAAGCCGAAGAGGAAGCCAGTCTGTAGTTCCCCGCGTCGGGGCCATTGAGGGCCATACCTGTGATCGAAACCACCTTTGCATTCCCCACATTCTTGTCAGCAAAGGCGCCACTGGCC
>CAZORB010000272.1:808-3146 GCA_964581825.1 uncultured Bordetella sp. | reverse complement strand
ACGCTGAGGCGGCAGGCGGCTTGGCCTCGAGCTGCGCCTCGAGCTCGCAGAGAGCCACAACGGCGGACCATCGAACAGTCCAACCTCCACCGACTTGAGGCCTCAGTGCAGACTGTCGAACCCACCGGCCCCGCTGACGAGCCGACGTGAGCGCCATCGCCGCATCGACATCACCCGTATCGAGCAGGTCGAGCACCGCGACCAACGCGGCATGTTCGATCCCTTCAGTCAGCGAGAGCTCAGCCAGCAGCGGTGACCAGACGAGGTCGGTACCCACCCGCAGATCTCGGTCGGCAGCAGCGAATGCGTCCAACGCCACTTCAGGAGAACGCAACCACCAGTCGTCGCAGACCGCGACCCGGGCTGCGTGCTGCTGGTCACTTCCTGCCACCCATGCACTCTCGAGTCGGGGGGCGAGTGCCCCCGAACGGTGGAGCCCGTCCAGAAGCAGCATTCTTGCCACGCCCTCGCGGAACTCGGCACCGGATCCGCCAGGGCTGAAGCCGAGAAGCCGGTTCGCCAACTCGTGAACCTCAGTCCAGGCGGGCTTGCCCGTGATCGCATCATCGAAGCCACCCGACAGCACCGTCACCAGTTGTTCCCGATCGCTCGCCGATTTCAGCAGCGTCGATAGCACGACTGAACCGCTCGCGACCCCTAACCCAGCAGCTGCCTCCGCATCGGTGAACCTCGACGAAGCTGCTGCGATCTCGTTCACTCGAATCTCTGGAAGTCGACCGTTCAGCGCACGCCGCACCACTGACGCGACGGTAGGTTCGAACTGATAGCCGGCCGCGCGGATCTCCTCCAGCGGGTCTTGCGCCGGTGCCTGGACCGCGACGTAGATCACCAAGCGCGGCGGCTCGGGGAGGGCGAGTTCATGCTCGACGCGATGCCGCAGTGCAACCCAGCTGCCCTCAAAGGCCTCAAACCGGCAGCCCACTGGCGTCACTTCGCGAGCGACGCCCCCAAACGCGCCAGTCTCGTCCTGCCATACCACCAGATGATGAGCGTCGATCGCATCCGTCAGATCGCGCACAAGCACGGACCGCAGATCATTCATCATAGTTGCCCCCGATGCTGGTGAATCGTCGACCAGTCGTACTCCCCATCTCTGATTCCGCTGAGAACACGAGACAGTTGTTTCCAGCTGTTCTTGGGAAACCTGCATTGAGAGCGATCCCATCATTGTGGTCTGGCTCCCAGCCGCACCGGGCTACCTCACTTACATGCTTTTGAAGTTGGCCAATCTCTGCGAGGAGACCCCGTTCGATTTCCGCCTCCTTAGCCTTCGCTCGAGTACTTGCCCCAGCAACCTCCTGGGCAAGGCGCAACCGTTCGTTCCCCACGGCGACCCGTCGTTCAATCTCGGCCAGCAGTTGATAGAGCGTCTCCCGCGAGAGATGGGGCGAATACAACACGACGGACCAAAGACCGGACGGCAACGTGAGGTGCCAGTACAACGGTGCCTGTCGTCTGCTCTTCGAATACCTCTCCAGATGGTCAGTCCAGAAGAATCGCCGCAGGTACTCGCTGAGGTCGCGAACGCGTAGCTCATTGACAGCCTGATCCAAAACATCCGGTGGCAGACCAAGTTCCAGGACGGCCCGTTCAAGAAAGTCAACGATATAAACAGGCGAGCTAGCGTCCATGGTTAGGAACTTCGGTCGAGGCGAAGCAAGACGTGCGTTGGGCCAGTACGAATCACCAGCCGCCGGCGGGCGCGAGGGAACTGGCGCCAGGTAGTCGCCGTCGATACGGGACCCTGCACAACTGGAGTTCCACCGCCCAAACCCAACGCCGACGAGATAGCCGATCAGGCGACGAGCCCATTCGGCACCGTTGCCCAGCGGCTTCACGATACTCGCCATCAGTTCACCACGTGGCTCGATGTCGTCGGCGGGAGCGACTCCGAGCGACCTGGCAACCACTTCATCGATGGCGTGCTGCCGACGTGGGATCTCCTTGGTCGCCTGCTCCACCATCGAGAGCCATTCCGAACGACCAACTCGATAGCCGATGAACGAACTACTGGTCTCGTCATGGCTGTCTAGCACTAGAAAGATTTCGATCAGACGCCGCACCTGATCGTCTGCGGCACTGATTCGGTCCACTTCGCCGGGGCTAACGGGCAGCCTCTTCACTGCACTATTTTCAATGTTGCGTCCTCGTCCAAACGTCTTGGTGAGTCGAGCAACGGGCGTCGAGTTGAGCAACCCTAAGACGGGCAAAGTGTGATTGCGCTGCTCGAGGAAAATCGAAATAGAGTGACCGGAAAACATCTCACCTGCAGGCATTAATCGAGCAGCAGCTTGATCAGAGGACAAGCGCGTAAGTT
>CAZORB010000272.1:0-798 GCA_964581825.1 uncultured Bordetella sp. | reverse complement strand
ATTCCACTTCGATACCAGAGACTTGATGACTGCATGATCTGGGGCAGAACGCCCCGTTCGCGGCCGAACGACTTAAGGCCAGAACCATCACCTCGCCAATCGACAACTAGGTGTGAGGGGCTCCAATAGGGAGCGTATTCGCCGCCCTTCTGATACGGAACCCAATCGGACGGCAACAGCTCAGGATCCACTTCCCAGCGGCATCTAAGGAAGCGGAAGTTGTCGAAGGTATTGCCTCCAGATCGAACAACTCCGATCGCCGGCTCAAACCGTTCATCACCACTCCAGTTGTTGATCTGATCCGCAACGTGGAATGCGAAGGGGCTTCCATCAACCTGCACGAAACGTTCCAGCGCGAATCTGCTTGCAGAAGGGAGGCCCAGCGCGAGCCGTTTTTCCTTCTCAGCAGGAGGGAAGGGAGTGAGGTCGAGATAGAGAGTTTCGATTGCGGAAGAGTCCGTCAGAACTTGAACAGAAGTATTGACGCCCGCGCCCTGAAGGACGCCAGGCCCGAGGTCAATAATCGCCGCCGGGCGGTTCGACTTGATCATCCTCTCGCGGAGGCGCACTAGCTTTCGTGTTGCAAAGTAGGTGTTCGATGTCAGCGAACCCACTCGGCCGTGGGGCCTCAGTAATCCCAGCGCGCGAAATGTAAATGCCGCATAGAGGTCGGTCCAGCCTCCTGGGTACTCGGCACGGAGGTATCCCTCGCTCTGGGGCGGCGCGAGGCCGAACGGCGGGTTCATCAGCACTGCGTCGTAGCGATGCCGAACTGCTTCAAGGAAGCGGATGGAGTCG
>CAZORB010000271.1:0-3180 GCA_964581825.1 uncultured Bordetella sp. | reverse complement strand
GAAACGCAGACAGCGGCGTCAACTGCGGTGCGGCCAGAGGATCAACCGGCAGATCGGTCGACGACAGAAGGGGCGGCGCCGGTGACAAAACGGCAGCTTGCAGGTCCACCGAACCCTCTGAACCTGCGTCGGGCGAGGCGGTCAGAGACGCAGCGACACCTAGGCTGGCGGGCAGGTCTGCTGCAAACCGCTCTTCGGCGACAAACGCCGCCGCGGCATTGACCAGCTCGCGCAGATTCTCAGTGCGCTCCTGGCCCTCCTTCTCGGTGGCGTAGTGAGCGATCAGGCCGCTACGGTCAATCACATGCTCAACCAGGTCTGAAAGCGGAAGGCGGGTCGTTTCCTGGCGAAGCCGCTCGATAAGCGACATGAATCCCGCTATTTTCACTGCGGCAGCACCAGTGAGTGAGGCAGCGGCTCGAGCGAGACTCACCGACTCGCGACGCGCTGCATCCTGCAGTACTTCAATTGAGCGCGTGCCGATGCCGCGCGCCGGAAAATTGACCACCCGGAGAAACGCGCCATCGTCGTCCGGGTTATCAATGAGACGCAGGTAAGCCATCGCGTGCCGGATTTCGGCACGTTCGAAAAAGCGCAGCCCACCGTAGACGCGATACGGAATGCCGGCCGAAAACAGCGCATGCTCAAGCACCCTGGACTGCGCGTTGGAACGATACAGAAGCGCGACCTCACGGCGCTCGAGCCCGTCTCGATTGAGCTGACGGATTTCGTCGACCAGCCACTGCGCCTCGAGCGCATCGCTGAACGCCTCGTGCACGCGAACCGGCTCGCCTTCGCCGGCGTCAGTCCAAAGGTTTTTGCCGAGTCGGCGGGTATTGTTCTCGATCAGTGCGTTAGCGCAATCGAGAATGTTGCCGTGCGAGCGGTAGTTCTGCTCGAGCTTGATCAGATTCGAGACGCGAAACTCGCGTTCGAATGAGGACATGTTGGCGACGTTGGCGCCTCGAAATGCGTAGATGCTCTGGTCATCGTCACCGACCGCAAACACCGAGCTGTCTGGCGCCGCGAGCAGCTTCAGCCAGCGGTACTGAAGAACGTTGGTGTCCTGGAATTCATCCACCAGAATGTGACGAAAACGCCGTTGATAATGCTCGCGAAGCAGCTGATTGCGGTCGAGCAGCTCATAGCTGCGCAGCAGCAGCTCGGCAAAATCCACCACGCCTTCCCGCTGGCACTGGTCGTCGTAGGCCGCATAGAGTTCAACGAACCGACGGTTGTAGTCATCGAACACTTCAACCGCCGCGGCGCGCAGGCCCGCTTCTTTTGACTGGTTGATGAAGTACTGGAGGTTTTTGGGTGGGTACTTTTCGTCATCAACGCCCGAGGCACGAAGCAACCGCTTGATGGCCGACAGCTGGTCGGACGAATCCAGGATCTGAAACGTGGGGGACAGACCCGCATCACGCGCGTGGGTGCGCAGCATACGGTTGCACAGCCCGTGAAACGTGCCAATCCACATGCCACGCGGATTGATGGGCAGCATCGCCGACAGGCGGGCCATCATTTCGCGGGCGGCCTTGTTGGTAAAGGTCACCGCGAGCACCGACTGCGGGCTGACCTGACCATTGGCGATCAGCCAGGCGATTCGGGTGGTGAGCACACGGGTTTTGCCGCTGCCGGCTCCCGCGAGAATCAGCGCATGGCTGGCGGGAAGCGTAACCGCGGCCAGCTGCGCCTCGTTGAGGTGTGCGAGAAGATTCGACATTCCGCCATTGTAGTCATCAGGGCGTTGTCCGCCTGAGCCTGGCTGGCGCTCCGGTTTCCCGATCAGGTAAGGCCCGGGAGCCAATTCGATACCGTATCCTCGACAAACTCCCGTCGGAAAGTTCGCCATGACTGCGCTATTACTCAATATCGGCCATGCAATCGACCACCTGCTGTTACTGGTCTTTGCGACGGCGGTCGGCTCGATTGCAATCGACTTCGGCGTCGACAGCTGGGAATCGCTGATGCCCTACGCCACTGGCGCGTTCTTCATGTTCGGTCTCGGATCGCTGCCTGCAGGCCGATTGGGTGATCTGTGGGGCCGACGCGCCATGATGCTGGTGTTTTTTTTCGGTATCGGGCTGTCCTCCATCGCGGTGGCCTTCACCACCGGCCCCTGGTCGATGGCCATCGCGCTGACGCTGGTCGGCTGTTTCGCGTCCATCTACCATCCGGTGGGTATCCCGATGCTGATCCAGTCAACTCGCACCCCCGGGCGCACGATCGGTATCAATGGGTTGGCGGGCAATCTGGGTATCGCGTTCGCGGCGCTCTCCACAGGCTTTCTGGTGCAGATGGCTGGGTGGCGTGCAGCATTCGTCGTGCCGGGCGTCATCTCGATTGTGTGCGGACTGCTGTTCCTGCGCGCGACCACGGCCGAGACCGAGCCACCTGCCAAGCGTGCCCCCAAACTGATCGATATGCCCGACGCGATGCGTCGGCGTGTGTTCGCGGTGATGCTCATGACCGCCATCACGGGCAGCCTCGCGTTCAACCTCACCACCAACGGTAACGCCGAGTTACTCAAAGACCGGCTGCCGGCGCTGTCAACCGAGCCAGCCACGCTGGGCATGCTGCTCGCGCTCATGTATACCATTGCCTCGCTCGCTCAGCTGCTGGTCGGACGCCTGATTGACGCGATGCCGATGCGGCCGCTGATGCTGGCGATCATGGTGATGCAACCGATCGCCTTCGTCGCAGCATCGGTCACGGACGGTTGGATGATGTTCGTTGCCATGACCGCCTTCATGCTGCTCGTCTTCGGTGGCATCCCGTTTTCAGATGCGATCATCGCCCGCTACATCGATGACCGGATGCGATCGCGTGTCAGCGGTATTCGGCTCACGATCTCATTTACTGCAAGCTCAAGCGCAGTCTGGATGCTGGGGCCTTTCGTCAAGCACAGCGGCTTCACCGCGCTGCTGCTGACCCTGGCTGCAATCACCGCGTGCTCGGCGGCCGTTGCACTGTTGTTGCCGCAGAGTGCGCCGCCGGCGCAGGTGGGTGGGCCCTGACGACTGCTGGCTCGGTTGGGCTCGGTTGAGCGCGGTCAGGCGGGGAGGGTGTGCAGACGGTTCGACTGGCGGCGCCGGCGCTGGCGCGCCGGTTCCCTCGGCGAATGGACGGCGGGCGGAGACGGACACAAACTCGCTCGCTGGCGCTCGCTCAGACAGG
>CAZORB010000270.1:0-3205 GCA_964581825.1 uncultured Bordetella sp. | reverse complement strand
GTAAAAAGACAAGGCAAACCCAACAACCCTCGTGCAGAATAGGTCGGTCGGGCAATCATGCCCAAAGCAGAAGCCGAGGTTTCCGTGAGCAGATCCATGCCCCGAGCCACCAAAATCGTCGCTACTCTCGGCCCCGCGTCGTCATCGCCGGAAGTGCTCGAGCGAATGATCCGCGCTGGCGTCAATGTCGTTCGGGTAAATTTTTCCCACGGTACAACCGCCTCGCATACGGAAACCGTGTCCCTGGTGCGCCGCGTGGCCGAGCAATGCGGACTGGGTATCGGCGTGCTTGCCGACCTGCAGGGCCCGAAGATCCGTATCGGCAAATTCGCCGAGGGCAAGGTCATGCTGGAAACGGGCATGAAGTTCGCCTTCGACATCGACTGCGCGCTCGGCGATATCGGTCAGGTCGGTCTCGATTACAAAGAGCTGGTCAATGACGTTCACGTGGGCGATACGCTGCTGTTGAACGACGGTCGGATGGAGATGAAGGTTGATCGGGTGGGATCCAGCCGCATCGATTGCACCGTCGTGGTCGGTGGCGTGCTGTCGGACCGTAAGGGCATCAACCGTCAGGGCGGCGGGTTGTCCGCCCCTGCGCTCACCGCCAAAGACATGGAAGACATTCGTACTGCGATCGCCTTCGGCGCGGATTTCATCGCGGTGTCGTTTCCGAAAAACGCCGCGGACATGTACATGGCCCGCGAACTGGCGCGCGCATCCGGTGGCAAGGCGCTGATGATCGCGAAGATCGAGCGCGTTGAGGCAATCGACAACCTGGAAGAAATACTCAAAGCCTCAGACGGCATCATGGTCGCGCGCGGCGACCTGGCCGTAGAAGTGGGCGATGCCACCGTGCCTGCGCTACAGAAAAAAATGATCCGCATGGCGCGTGAACTCAACCGTCTGACCATCACCGCCACGCAAATGATGGAGTCGATGATCGAGGCGCCGGTACCCACCCGGGCTGAAGTATCTGACGTCGCCAATGCGGTGCTCGACGGTACCGACGCCGTCATGCTGTCAGCCGAAACCGCTTCAGGCAAGTACCCGGTGGAAACGATCGAAGCCATGGCCCGGGTCTGCGCCGAGGCCGATCGATCGAAGAACACGCATCTCGACAGCGAGTTTCTGAACCGTACCTTCACGCGTATCGACCAATCCATTGCGATGAGCGCGTTATTCGCAGCCTCGCACCTCAAGGTGAAGGCGATCGCGGCGCTGACTCAGTCGGGGTCCACCGCCCTGTGGGCCTCGCGGCTTGATTCTGGCGTACCGGTTTATGCGCTGACACCGGAAGAAAGAAGCCGCCGCCGCATGTGCCTATACCGCGCCGTGCATCCGCTACTCATGCGCTACGAGGCAGTCGACCGCGAGTTACTGTTGCGTGAAGCGGAAGATCTGCTGCTGCGCGAGGGTGTCGTTGAAAAGGGCGACCTGCTCGTGATCACCATTGGGGAACCCATTGGTAAATCAGGCGGGACCAATACGATGAAGATCGTACAGGTGGGCGAGCACTGACCGAGGTCTGTTACCCGCCCACTTTAATGGGCGGCTTACGAGGCGTTTCGTTCTATCAACGCAGCGACTGCGGGCAAGGTGCGTCCTTCTAGAAATTCAAGGAACGCGCCGCCTCCCGTTGAGATATAGCCGACCCGTTCAGAGATCCCGAATTTCGAGATTGCTGCGAGCGTATCGCCGCCACCAGCAATTGAAAACGCCTGCGATTCGGCAATCGCTCGAGCGATGGTTTCGGTGCCGCGCGCGAACGCATCAAATTCAAACACCCCCACCGGACCGTTCCAGACAATGGTGCCCGCCTGCTTCAGACGCTCGGCAAGCGTTGCAGCGGTATCAGGGCCAATGTCGAGAATCATGTCGGATTCAGCAACGTCGATCGAGCGCTTGATGGTGGCGGGCGCATCGGAAGCAAACTTGGGCGCGCACACGACATCCACCGGAATCGGCACCTGCGCGCCGCGTGACGACATCAGATCGATGATGGCCCTGGCCTCATCGACCAGATCACGCTCGGCGAGCGACTGGCCGATTGGGTAGCCCGAGGCAAGCATAAACGTGTTGGCGATCCCGCCCCCAACGATCAGCTGATCGACCCGCGCTGCGAGCGATTTTAGGATGGTGAGTTTGGTGGAAACTTTTGAGCCGGCCACGATTGCCACCAGTGGCCGCCGTGGGCTGCCCAAGGCGCGCCCCAGCGCATCCAATTCCGCTGCCAGCAGCGGGCCCGCGCAGGCAATCGCTGCAAAGCGGGCAATGCCGTGGGTCGTGGCTTCTGCCCGATGCGCCGTGCCAAACGCGTCGTTCACGTAGATGTCGCAGAGCGCCGCCATCTTGCGCGACAACGACTCATCGTCTTTCTTCTCGCCCTTGTTGCAGCGACAGTTTTCAAGCAGCACCAGTTCGCCGGGTCGCACGGCAAACCCACCGTCAACCCAGTTAGCCTGCAGCGGGACTGCTCGACCCAGCAGCTCGCCCAAACGTGTGGCAATAGGCGCGAGCGAGTCTTCGGGTTTTAATTCGCCCTCGGTGGGTCGTCCAAGATGCGAAGTGACCATGACCGCTGCACCCGCCTCCAGACAATGCTGGATTGCGGGCAGCGATGCCCGAATGCGCGTGTCATCGGTAATGGCAAGCGCATCATCTTGCGGCACATTCAGATCGGCACGGATCAGTACCCGCTTGCCGGCCAGATCGAGATCAGTCAGGCGCCTGAACTGCATGGCTTAACGCGCATTCATGAGGGCAATGGTGGTGTCGAGCATCCGGTTTGAGAAGCCCCACTCGTTGTCGTACCAGCTGCTGACTTTGACCAGACGGCCCGATACCTTGGTGAGCGTTGCATCGAATGTGCTGGATGCCGGGTTGTGATTGAAGTCGATCGATACCAGCTGCTCTTCGGTGTAGGCCAACACGCCCTTCAGCGCGCCTTCAGCGGCCTCTTTCATGATTGCGTTCACCTCGGCCACCGTGGTGTCGCGCGCTGCAACAAATGACAGATCGACCACCGATACATTGATGGTGGGGACCCGGATCGCATAGCCATCCAGACGACCATTCAGTTCAGGAAGCACCAAACCAACCGCTGCCGCCGCACCCGTCTTGGTGGGGATCATCGACATGGTCGCCGAGCGGGCCCGGCGCAGATCCTCGTGATAAACGTCGGTGAGCACCTGGTCATTGGTAT
>CAZORB010000269.1:0-3259 GCA_964581825.1 uncultured Bordetella sp. | reverse complement strand
CGCATGGATTGGACTGGCCGGCAGGTCCGCTATCGCCTGGAGCCTGGTGCCACGGCGATCGGTGATTTCAACTTCATCGACGCAACGCGCGCCCTGGTGATCGAGCGCGATAATGGGGAGGGCGATCCCGGGCTCGCATGCGCCCAGGGCGCGCAGCCCAGCGTGCAGCAGCCCTGTTTCCCGCTGCCGGCCCGCTTCAAGCGCGTTTATGTAGTAGATCTGGCGCAGACGGATGGCGAAGGCTTCGTCCGGAAGATCGGCCATATCGACCTGATGGCGATCCGCGATCCCGAGGGCCGCGCGCGCGTCCGCGGAGCCCTTCCGGCCAACACGCCGCGCGATCGCTTCACCTTTCCCTTCTTCACCATCGAGAACGTCGCGATGGTGGATGCCGACCACATCATCGTCGGCAACGACAACAACCTTCCCTTCAGCGCCGGCCGCCACTTCTTCGAGGCCGACGCGAATGAGCTGATCCTGCTGCGCGTGCCCGAATTGCTGCGCGCGCGTTGAGCTACAGGCAGGGGCGCGCCATGGCGCGCCCCTCCACGCTATGTGCTGCTACGCCGCGGCTTGGCGGGGCTGATGGCCTTGATGGGAACACTCACGGCCCGGTTAGCCGGAGCGGGTTGCCTTGCATGCCAGTCGGCCAATAGCTTCTCCAGAAAGGCACTTTTCTTGAGGCCGCGTTCCTTGGCGGCCTGCTTGAATTGCTGTCTGAAGGCCTCCGTCACCTTGAAGCGTAGGTCCTCGGACCGCTCGGCAGGCTTCGGTGCGCTTTCGACTGCCGGCCGGTCGGTCTTTTTCTTGCCGGGGGCTTTCGCAGATGACGCCTTCAAGGCTTGGCGTTCTGCGGGGGGCGGCGCGGCCCTGGTCAGTTTCGTCGGCTTGCGCATCAGGGTGGATTTCATCCAGATTGTTGCGCCAGCCTCGTGAAACTCATGACTGCTGCAATCTCGCTTTAGTGAAGATTTCATGACAACCCTGACGGCGCTTGGCCGATATCTTCGCTGCCAGTCGATACAGGCGCTCTACTTGGCTGGAGAGAGGCAGGGAGCAGGTGCAGGCCGTCCGATGACTATGCCTCAGTCCTTACGCGATTCCGCGCGTCCTGCACCTAAGCCGTGATCACGACCATCGGCCGCGAGAGGCGTCCGGGGACGTGGGCTGCAGTCGGTGAGGAGAGTGGTCGCCGTGGTCCCGCTGAGATCTATCGCACAAGGGCTGCGGCTCATGACCCCGCAATGCTCTTGCCATGGCCAGCCGGCGCTCAAGCGCTAGGGCCATCAGCTGCGAGAATGAGGATGGCGGGGCTACCTGTGACCCGATTAGCGGGCAGGTATACTGGCGAAGCTCGCTCATACGCTTCGTGTACGCGAGCTTGATGCAAGCTGTTTGACACTCGCCAGTCCGGTTTGTGACACCCGTCCGCGTGCGCGAGACTGCGCTGAGCAGGCGCCTTCGCACGGGGGGGCATGAGCTGCCCCCATTGAGTGGTCCGCGTGGAGGTTCAGTGGGCCATTGCCAAGGCGCGTAGTTGTTCGGTGATCTGCGACCTGGCCGCCAGCACAGCCTTTGAAGCTGGTGGACGGCATGCCAGCGCCGAATGTGGCCCCACCCGGTTGTAGTGCCGGTGCCATTCCTCGGTCAGCACTTTGGCTTCCGGAGCGTTTTGAGCACCTCGCCGTGCAGTCGGTTTCGGGTGCGGGCAAGGGTCTACCGACAAAATGCACTATCATTGTCGCGGCAATCGGGATCATTCCAATCAGGGGCGCGGTCCATACCATGCGGGCCGCCGGCGTCGTGTGCGGGCAAACCCCGCGCTGTCCGATTGCTGACCGACGCCACCCAGGCTACGCGCGTGGCAGAAGCTCTTCTTGCTGTGAGGCGGCAGAATCCATGTCGAGAATGATGCCCCAGGATCCAGCCTTTACGGCGCCCGGCCGTTTCTGGAAGGGCAACATACACACCCACTCCACGGCCTCGGACGGCGTTCGCACACCGGAGGCCGTGTGCGCCACCTATCGCGAGGCGGGCTACGACTTCCTCGCGCTCACCGACCATTTCATGGCGAAGTATGGCTTCCCCATCGTGGACACGCGGCCCTTCCGTACGCGCGGCTTCACCACGATCCTAGGCGCAGAGCTGCATGCGCCGGCGACGTCGCTCGGCGAGACCTGGCACATTCTCGCCGTCGGCCTTCCGCTGGATTTCGTGCCACTACAACCCGGCGAGAACGGCCCCGCCCTCGCTGTGCGCGCCCTTGCCGCCGGTGCTTTTGTCGCCATTCCTCACCCGGGCTGGTACTCCCTCACCGCGGAGGACGCTGGGACCTTGCCCGGTGCACACGCGGTCGAGGTCTACAACCACACATCCCAACTTCGTACCGAGCGCGGCGATGGTGTCTACCTTGCAGACCAGCTCCTCGCTGGAGGGCGACGTATCGGACTGATTGCCGTGGACGACGCCCATTTCGCATGTATGGACGCCTTCGGCGGCTGGGTGATGGTGAAAGCCGAGGCGAACGAGCCCGAGGCGCTGCTCCAGGCACTGAAGGCCGGGCATTACTACGCGACGCAGGGTCCGCTTATCCATGACATTACCTGGGACGCCGATGAGGTAGAGATCACCTGCACCGCAGCCGCGAGCGTGATGGTACTCGGTCGCGGCTCTCGCGCCGTGCAGTCCGTAGCCCCCGGCCAAACGCACGTTCGCTTGCCCTATGCCGCGCTCCGGGCTGGCGGTTTCGCTCGCATTGTCGTGGCTGATGCGGCCGGTCGCCGCGCTTGGTCCAACCCAGTTAGCCTCTACGCGGCGTAGGCTCTCGGCACCTTCTGAATCGCATCCCTGCGCTAGTTTGATCTCGAGGAGGCATGGAAGCCCGCCAGGGCGCTGCCGCCTTGCAACCAGGCGCTGGCGCGATTGCGTCTACGGCGGGCACAGCCCTTGGCTGCGCGGCATGCGCCATCGGTCGCATGCGCGACCTTACCTCTTCAGCATTCGCGGCTTCGCGGGTGGTCGCTCAGAACGTCCTACGGGCGGTATCAGCGGCGAAGGCAGCGGGCCACGGCGGGTATGAAATGTCCGACCGGCGGCGTCGCCAGGTCCTTCACCTTTGCCTGCTCATCATAGCGACGCAGTTGCACGGCATCCCTGTGCTGCGGCAGCGCTTCGAAAGCGGCCACTTCTTCAGCCGACATCGGCCCGCCCTGTAGCTTCAGGCTCTTCACGCTGTCGGGCGAGAGCTTGGCAAAGTAGT
>CAZORB010000268.1:0-3345 GCA_964581825.1 uncultured Bordetella sp. | reverse complement strand
AATCAATACGCCATCGGCGTTGCCGCTGTCATCGTCATCGGCCAACACGAGTGTGCCAACCCGAGTGGTCGTGGCGCCATCGGTGACGCTTGCCACCGAGACGATGAGCGTAAGCGTGCCGGTACCCACAACCGTGGCGCGCGATGCGGCGGGCACCAGCGCAAGTGGCGTAGCAGTCGCTGAGCCGACCTCAACGACAACGCTCTTGGGCAGCGACAACCCGACCGTCGCGGCAGCAGAAGGCGCCTGAATCAGCGTGATGCTGGATCGTGCCGTACTCACCCTCACCGGCTCACCCGCTTCACCCAGCGTGTTCACCACCACGGTGAGCGGTGCACTGCCCGTGCCGGTAAAGCGGATCGCCCCCGCGCGCGACACATACGCATTGATTTGCGCGGCCGTACCCCGCATGACCAGCGATAATCCGCTGCCTGCGGCAAGCGCCGTGACCCCATCAGATCCTTTGAGCGCAGCATCCGAGTCCGTGAGCCAGCTTAGTGATGCGCCAGTGTCGACCACGCTAATCGTGGCCTGCAGGATTCGCCCTGCGTGGCTGTCACCCGCGTCATTGAGATCGGGCGCGCCCACCAGGCTCGCAGGCAGTCGCAGCTCGCCACCCGTGGGCAGCGTGTAGCCTGCGGGTACCGTGAGTCGCGGCCCATATCCGATTGACTCGCTGACGCGGATGCCAGTAGTCAGCGTGCCGCTTGCCTGAGAGCCGCCCTGGCCCCGTGCGGTCACAGACAGCGTGGCGCCGCTATCGGCCACCTCACGCGAATACCGAACCTTGCCCGCTGACAGATAGGCGTTGATCTGCGAGGCGGTGCCGTAGAAGGTGACGCTAGCGGCTCCGGCTGTGGCCGACGGACCCAGCGATGCCGCGTTGGGTGCATCCGAAACTTTCAGCCCTGAGTCATCAACCCAGTGCAGTTGACCCGCGCTGGCCGCAATGGTCACTGTCAGATGCTGTGACGCGGCATTCTCGCCATTGATGATCCCCAGACTTTCCACCGCATCCGCCGCGAAGGCGATTGGTGCGCGTGCACCCGGCGTGGTGATCACCGCCGTGGGAAGCTTCAGACGCACGCCGTTGACCACCGCTGGCGTGGCAGCTGGCGCACCCAAACCAACGGTAACGCTCGATGCGCCCACCACATTGGCAACACTCAGCTTGAGGTTCAGCGGCTGCGCGCCGGAAGCCAGTGCCGGCCCCTGGTAGGTGATGCGTTGGCCTGCGCCCTCAAGCAGCGTCTCCAGCTGCGCGGCCGTGCCGGTGACCGTGATGAGTCGCGGCGTAACCGTGGCTGACATCGCGGTGAGCGCCGCGGCATTAAGCGCCACACCCGCCGAGTCGACCAGCGACAGACCTTGGCCCGCGCCAAGGGTGAGCGTGGCGCTCGAGGGCAGCTCGAGTGACAGCGTCAGCAGCGTGCTTTCGTCTGGTGTGTTGTCAGACAGATTAACGCCTGCGAAGCGCAGATCTGATTGGCTATTTGCCGTGATCGGCATCGTGGCCGGCAGCGCCACGATGCTGGGCGTGCCGCCCAGCGACGGCGTCTGCAGTCGAACACTGGCACTCGCCGACGCAGCGCTTACCGTAGCCGGAGCAACC
Organism: uncultured Bordetella sp.; assembly: GCA_964581825.1. Classification (GTDB taxonomy): domain Bacteria; phylum Pseudomonadota; class Gammaproteobacteria; order Burkholderiales; family Burkholderiaceae_E; genus SYIM01. Next base: position 1,733 of record CAZORB010000268.1, on the reverse strand, counting down.
GGTTGGATCGCAAGCACTGCCCGCAGCGTTCCCGCCGGCGCCGGGGTGGTGCTGCCGGTGGCGTGCTGAAGTTCGATCCGGTTGGCCGCGCCAACAAACGCGTTCACCGCATCGACCGTGCCGCGGATCACGAGCGTGCCGGTGCCGCTTCCTGTGACGGTCACCGAGGCGTCGCTCACCACCGTTTCGGTGCTGGCAATCGCCGCGCCCCCGGTGGCCCTTGCCACCAGGACTCCATTGGCGGGTGCCTCCAGCGTAGCTGCGACCAGCGTGCTCGCCGACCCTGCGGCGAACGGCGCATTGATGAATCGCACCGGCGTGCTGCCCGCTGACTGAAGCGCAATGCGATCGGGCAGGCTGAGGGCGGGCGTGGCGCGCGCGCCGCTGTTGGCGGCGATCGTGATGCCGAACTGACCCTGCGCGCGAAGCGCAGCGGTATCCACCGACTGCACGCTCACCTGCACGGTGTCGGCCGCAGTGCCCGTGAAGCGAAGCTGTCCGGCGGCGATCAGCGCATCCAGCGCGTCCGCCGTGCCGGTGAGCGTCAGCGACGTGATGCGCGAACCGCTCGTCACGGTGGTCAACACCGGCGCGGGCGCAATCCCCGCCACATCGGCGAACAACGCGCCGCTCGTCACACTTACGGTGAGTGCAAGATTGCCTGAGCCCGTGAACTGCAATCGGTCCAGACCCAAGAGCAGCGCGGTGCTTGCGCCTGCCACCACCTCAAACGATTGCGGCAGTGCGAGTCCGGGCGAGGCAAGCATCGCCACCGCATTCAACGCAATCTGCGAGGTTGCCTGCAGCCCTGAGCTGTTAGCCACCAGGTCAAGCGCGCCCGTTGCGCCCTGATATTTCAGATTGCCAGGCACCTTGAACCACGTATTGAGCGCGGTGGGCGTGCCCGTGAGCGTGATCGTCTGCCGACCCGCCGCGGTGCCGCTTGCCACCAGCACGCCATCGGCGTTCGGATTGGTGCTTGCCGCATCATCACTGAACGCAGTCAGCACGCCGGTTGCAGGGGCAGTGAGCGTCAGCGTGACCGCACCGCTTCCGCCAGCGGCCGCGATCACATCGTTCGCAAAAATCAGTGCAGTGCTGGCTGCGCCCTGCGCGTGGTTAAGCGAGGCGGGCACAGTGAGCGCGAGCGAAGGCGCCTGCGTCTGCGCGGCAAGCCCGGTAAGGGTGGCTTCGCCAGCGGCCGTGACCACCGCGCCCTGCGCCGCGTCGGACGCCACCGAAATAGCAAGCGTGCCGGCCGAGCCGCTATAGCGAAGCTTGCCCGCGGCCGACAGATAGGCGTTCAGCGCGCTGGCTGTGCCGGTGAACGTGCGTTCAAGCGCGGCCCCGCCAATGAGCACGCCATCCGCGTTTGCGGTCAGGCCGCTGTCGACTGCCACCGCATCATCGTTGACCACCGCGAACGCGCCTGAGGCTGCCGCCACCGTCACGGTGAGCGTGCCGCTGCCCGTGATTGCATTGGGCGCGAGGCGAATATCGCCGCCCAGCGTCGGTAACGAGAAGCTGGCCGGTATCGCAAGCGTGGGCCCAGCCACTGCGGCTTCGGCCGCAGGCTTACTGGTGATGGCAATGGCGCCAACACTGCTGACCGCACCCACGACGCGGAACTTCAGCGTGCTCGCGAAGCTGCTGTCGTACCAGGCCGCACCTGGTTGACTGAAGAAATTGTTGATGGCATCAACGGTGCCGGTTAAGCGCGTGGCAACGTGAAC
>CAZORB010000267.1:0-3370 GCA_964581825.1 uncultured Bordetella sp. | reverse complement strand
CCTGGTTCTTTATTGCCCAGGACCGCGGCTACTTCAAGGCTGAAGGCCTGGATGTGGAGATCGACCAGGGCGAGGGCTCGTCGGCTCCGATCGCCAAGATTGCAGCAGGCGCCTATACCGCGGGCTTTGGCGACATCAACGCAGCTATCGATTTCGCGTCCCGGCGTCCCGCTGAAGCGCCCGTGGGCGTCTACATGATCTACAACACGCCGCCCTTCACCATCGCGGTTCGCGCCAACGGCCCGATCAAGTCACCTAAGGATCTTGAAGGGCGCACCATCGGTGGTCCAGCCAACGACGGCGCGCTGAAGCTGTTCCCCGCGTTTTCCAAGGTGGCGAACTTTGACGCTGGCAAAGTCAACGTGTCGAACATGGCCCCCAACCTGCGCGAGCAGATGCTGCTGCGCGGTCAGGTGGACGGCGTATTCGGCTTCATCAACACGATCTGGTTCAGCGCGCTTCTGGTGGGTATTGATCCCGCCAAAGACCTTCGCTTCATCAACTACGGCAACCACGGCATGGATCTGTACTCGAACACGATCCTGTTCTCGCGCAACTTTGTGCGCGACAACCCGAAGGCGGTTGAAGGTTTCATTCGCGCCCTGAACCGCGCCATGAAAGATGTCATTGCGAATCCTGAAGCCGGCATGGATGCGGTCATGAAGCGCGAGCCGCTGCTTAAGCGCGATCTTGAGCGGGACCGTCTGTTTGCCACGCTGAAACAGGAGATGAGCCATCCCGAGATCGCCAAGATCGGCTTCGGCGATATCGACCCCGATCGTATGAAGCGCGCGATCCAGATTGTGGTGGAGTCGAACCAGCTGCCGCGCACGCCTGCTGTTGAAGACGTCTTTAACCGCTCGTTCCTGCCCCCGATGGCTGATCGCATCAAAGGTTTCTGATCATGGATCTTCAACTGAAAGACCAGGTGGTGTTCATCACCGGCCCAGCCAAGGGCATGGGCCGCGCGGTGTCGCTTGCCTTCGCTCGCGAAGGTGCGAAGCTCGCGCTGGTCGGGCGCGATACGGCGGCCATCGAGCCGGTGGCTGCCGAGGCGCGTGCAATCGGGGTCGAGGCCATCGTGATCGGCTGCGACATCACCTCGGGGTCGCAGACCGACGCCGCAGCCGCCGAGACGCTCAAGCGCTTTGGTCGAATCGATGTGCTGGTCAATGTGGCGGGCGGGTCAGGGCCGATTGGCAAGACCGGATGGGAAACCACCACCGATGAGTTCAATGAAATTGTTGAACTCAACATGACCGGCTGCTTCAACACGATGCGGGCTGTGCTGCCCGGCATGATCGATCAGCGCTCCGGCCGGATCGTCAATGTCGGCGGTACGTTCGGCATGCGTGGCCGCGCCGGGCGCATGGCGTACTCCGCCTCCAAGTGGGGGCTGCGTGGCATTACCAAAAGCTTCGCGCTCGAGGCCGGCCCCTACGGCATCAATGTGAACTGCGTGGCGCCGGGAATGGTGGACGGGCCGCGCTTTCGCGAGAAGGTCTGCGCCAACATGGCGCAGAAGTTGGGCATCACGCTGGAAGAGGCCATGACGCGGCATGCCGCCGACTATGCGCTTCGCAGGGTGTCCACCGATGAGGATGTGGCCAATGCCTGCCTGTTTCTGGCCAGTGCAGTGTCGCGCCAGATCACCGGCGTTGACCTGCCGGTGGACGGCGGTTGGGCCATGCTTTGAAGGATGAACGTATGAATGCAATGGTTGATCTGGTGATTCGCGGCGCTCAGGTGGTAAGCGGCTCTGCGATTTACACCGCCGCGGTGGCGGTGAATGGCGAACACATTGTGGCCGTCGGCGAGGAAGCGCTGATGCCGCCTGCGCGGCAGACGGTGGATGCTACCGGGCTCTACCTGTTGCCTGGGGCTATCGACAGCCACGTGCACTTTCGCGATCCAGGCTATCCGCGTAAAGAAACCTGGAAGACCGGATCGGCCGCCGCGGCCTGCGGCGGGGTCACCACGGTGTTCGAGATGCCGAACACCAATCCGCCCACCGGCACCATTGAAGCGCTTCGGATGAAGCTCGATGCCGCGCGCTCGTCCTATGTGGACTACGGCATTCATGCGCTGTTTGATGACAGCACGGTGGACCGGCTGGAAGAGCTTCTTGACGCAGGCGCCACCAGCTTCAAGGCGTTTGTTGGCAACACCTTTGGCAATCTGCCGGCACCAACGGATGGCGCGCTGCTTGAAGGTTTCGAGACGCTGGCTGCGCGCGGGGTGCGCACCGTCGTGCACGCTGAAAACTCGTCGATCATGGCGCGTCGCGAAATGCATCTGAAGGCGATGGGCCGCACCGACCCGCTCGCGCATCTGGCGGCACGGCCCGCAGTGGCCGAAATCGAAGCCATTGGCCGGGTGATCACGCTGGCTGAGTGGACGGGCGCCCGCATCCACATTGCACACCACAGTTCGGCAGATTCGCTATTCCTCATTCGCGAGGCGAAGCGTCGCGGTGTCGACATCACCGTTGAAACCTGCCCCCAGTACATGCTGATCAATACCGATCACATGAAGAAGCTGGGCGGCGTGCTTCGGGTGAACCCGCCGATTCGCGAGCCCCGACACAACGAGCCCCTCTGGCAGGCGCTCAAAGAGGGCCTGATCGACATGATCGCGACCGATCATGCGCCGCACACGCCCGAGGAGAAAACCCGCGAGGACATCTGGGCCTGCGATTGCGGCTTTCCCGGTGTGGAAACGCAAATGCCACTGATGCTCACCGAGGTGAATCGCGGCCGTGCCACGCTCATGGACTATGTGCGCTGGAGTGCTGAGGCGCCGGCACGCGCCTGGGGCATCTGGCCGCTGAAAGGTCGAATCGCACCCGGTGCACATGCCGACATCGTGCTGATCGATATGAATCGTCGCGGCCGGGTTAATCAGGGGCGACTGCAATCCATCAGCCGCATTTCACCTTGGCATGGCCGCACGGTGGTCGGCATGCCGTTGCACACCATCGTTCGCGGTCGCTTTGTCATGCGTGACGGCGAGCTGGTACGCGATGCGGCCGGGTGGGGTGCCTCGGTTAAATCCATTCAGCAGATGCCGCCAGCAACACCGCGCAATACCGACACCACGACGCGAGCCATTGCCACGCGGCCAGCTGACGCGCCTGCATCGGCGCGGCCGGCGGACGGTGTTCAGGACACGCTCTGGGCCGACGAGTCGTATCTGCACCCGCTTGCTAAAAGTAGCCACTGATCATGAGAGTTCAGAAAGTCAGTGTTCAGCGGGTGGCGTGCAGCGGTCCGGGCGATCTGTCTGGCGTGCGAGCGCTGATCGCCTCGGGCACGCTAAACCCCCGCGACATCGTGGCGGTCATGGGTAAAACCGAAGGCAATGGCTGCGT
>CAZORB010000266.1:0-3390 GCA_964581825.1 uncultured Bordetella sp. | reverse complement strand
AGCGGAACCTGGCGCAAACCCGGCGACTCGCACGCTTTCGGACGGCAGAGCCATCAGGCGGGCATCGTCCGGGGCGGCCTGGTTCGAAGACTCAGTCAGGGGGTCAGTGCGCTGACGGTGGTGTTTTTTTCCTGGGCGTCATTACTGCCCCAACCGGCCGCCGCGGACCCCGATCGCGAGCAGGCGGTACAGTGGGCCAGAGAAGGCCAGCTAGATCGCGCGATTACCCGGTTACAGGCGCTTTCGGCGCAGTCGGACGATTCCAGGATCCGGTTCGATCTGATCGTGATTCTCGGCTGGGCCTCGCGGCATGCCGAGGCTGCGGCGATCTGGTCCAGGCTACCGCCAGACACGCCGCTGCCCGACTACGTCAGACAGGCGCTCATTCGATCGCTTCTTGAGACTGGGCAGACCGAGCGTGCCGACGAACTCGCCCGCAACTGGCTGATTGCCAGCCCCGCCGATCCTGCGGCCCACATCGCAGCGGGCCAGGTTGCCGAGAAGCGCGGGCTGCGATTCGATGCGCTCAGGCACTACGGGCTCGCCGAAACCCGCAAACCCGAGCGCCCCGATCTGCACCAATCAATCGCGCGCCTGCTCGCTGATCTGGGCGGCACCCATGGCGCAGTCAGCCAGTCGCTCAACCCAAGCCTGCGCGAACTTGCCAACCGAACCGCCACCCGCCTGCGCTGGGCCACCCAGATACCGCCCGCCCAACCCTCCGCCCGATTCGAACGGGTCGACACGGTTATCGCCGAACTCGATGCACTCATCGCGCGGGTACGCGCAGAGCCTGAGCCCGATCGCGGATTGATTGCCCAGATTCTGGGTGATCGCGCGGTTGCACAGGTGGCGCGTGAGCGCTGGCAGCTGGCCCTTGACGATATCGAAGCGCTGCGCGCGGGCGGTGCATCCGTGCCCACGTATGTCCGGATGGCAGAGGGCGCGGCGCTGATGGGCCTCAGGCGACCAGCGGCAGCGCTCGAAGCTTACCGACTGGTGCTCCGTGAAAGCCCCGATGATCTCGAAGCACGCTGGGGGCTCTTTTACGCCCAGGTCGATACCAACGACTGGGCGGGGGCTTACCAGACGGTCGATGCGATCGCACCGGACCCGGTGTTTCGGGTCGGAGACACCGGGCAGCCGCAGGGCAATCCCGACTGGCTCTATGCCCGAATCGTGGGCGCTCAAGTGCGCAGCTGGGCCGAGGAGCATGCCGAGGCCTGGCAACGTCTTGCAGTGCTCGCCGATCGTGCACCCGCGCATGCCCCGCTTCGGGCAGCGCTTGCTGCGGTCGCAGCCGCGCGCGGATGGCCACGGCGCGCCGATGATGAGATCCGGATTGCCGAAATGCTGGATGACCAGAACCGCGGCATTCAGATCGAAGCGGCCGAATCCGCGATGCGGCGCGCGCGATGGGACGAGGTGCGGACACGTCTTCCCCTGCTGCTCGAGCGCTACCCAAACGATTCGTCGGTTCTTCGAATGCAACGCGAAGCCACTCTTCGCGATCGCTACGAACTTCGTATCGAGCTGGGACTGCGCGACGAGGGCGAAGAAGCGCGAGCAGCGCCCGGCGACAATCTGAGCGTATCAACCCGCCTCTACGGTCCGACGCGCCATGATCGATGGCGTGTTTTTACAGCAGCTGAGCGGGCCACTGCCAATACGTCTGGCGTGTACTCCGCTGTGCGTCATCGGATCGGTCTCGGGTCGCAATACCGCAGCGCAGACACCACGGTCGAGACGACGGTGTGGCAGAACACGGGCAGTATCCAGCGGCTGGCCGCTTCGATTGACGCTACAACCTCACCAGACGACCACTGGCGATGGTCGGCGAGCCATAGCACGTTCGCAAGCGATACCCCGCTACGTGCCATTGCAGGGGGCATCACCGCAAGCGCCACACAACTTGGCACCGCTTACGCCTGGAGCGAACTGTCATCGCTCTCGGCACGCATCCGGATGCATGACTTCAGCGACACTAACCGTCGTCAAAGTGCAGAGCTCAGTTTTTCGCAGCGCGTCTACACAGCGCCTGAATTCAAGATCAGCTTGCAGCCTGCTGTGGCAACATCGAGCAACACGCGTAGCGATGGCCCCTACTTCAGTCCGCGTCGCGACCATGCCGTATCGGTATCCGCGCTGGTTGAACGGACGGTCTGGCGTCGCGATGAGCGAATGCTGACTGACCGGTTCACCCTGGGCGGCGGCCGATATCGGCAAGCTGGATTCGAATCCGGCACGATCGCAGAAGCATCGTACGAGCAAACCTTGCAGCACAGCCCTGCGCTCGCGTTTACCTACGGTCTCGGCCTGAACCGACGTCTCTACGATGGCTCGCCCGAGGTCGCTAAACTTTTTTTCCTGCAGATGATCTCGAAATTCTAAAGTCCAGATGAATTCAATTCGGCTTAGCGTCTGCGCACTGATCTGCTGGCTACTTTGGGGCGTAGCGTTGGCCACCCCATCCGGCTACCGCTTCGTCTCGGTAGCCTTCCATGATGTGGTGGACCGACCCGACGCGCTGGATGCCGACGCCATCACCACCGATCGGTTGGTCGCGTTCTTTGATCTGCTGCGTGGCGAGGGCTGGACCGCAATCACGCTTGATGACATCGCGCGAGCAAGGCGCGGTGAGAAATCGTTGCCAGACAAGGCCATCCTCATCAGCTTCGATGATGGCTATCGAAGTCTCTACACCCGTGTCTTTCCGCTTCTGCTCGCCTACCGTATTCCGATCGTCTCGGCGCTGGTCGGCGAATGGCTCGATGCTCCCTTGACTGCCACAGTGCAATACGCCGGCAAACCAGTCCCCCGCACGCACTTCATCAGCTGGGGCGAGGCGCGCGAGATGCAGGCCTCGGGGCTGGTCGAATTTGCATCACACACTTATTCGCAGCATCGCGAGCTACTCGCAAATCCTCAGGGGAACGTGACACCAGCGCTCGCGACCGCGCAGTTCGATCCCGCCGCGAGCCGCTACGAAACGGTCGCGGAGTTTCGGCAGCGCTTGCGTGAGGACATCGGGCGTAACCACGCGCTCTTTGAGCGCGAGCTTGGACGACAGGCTCGCGCGATCGTGTGGCCTTATGGTCGCTACTCGCTTGAGGCAGTCTCGGTCGCTCGCTCCGAGGGCTTTGAGTTTGCGCTGACGCTCAACGATGAGCCCGCTGATGCTAGGCAGCCACTCGAAATCGGGCGGGAACCCAGCAGAACTGGATGAGCGTGCGGCAGGAGCTGCTCTACTATGTGCGCGGCTGTCCGCGCTTTCAGCCGCAATATACCGACATCCCCAAGAAGGTCAAAGGGTACTACAAGGACATCTCCGGAGAGCGAACCGAGAATACGGCGCGGGGGCGCGGGGAGACTCTCCGGGCGGGCAATGTG
>CAZORB010000265.1:0-3407 GCA_964581825.1 uncultured Bordetella sp. | reverse complement strand
AAATAGGCCGCCAGCGCAACAGGTGGCGTAATCATCGACATCATGCCGAAGTAGAGCAGGAACAGATGCGCAGCGATGGGGTTGATGCCAACCTCGACCAGCGCAGGCGCAAACAGGACAGCCACCAGCACATAAACGCTCAGCGTGGGTAATCCCATGCCAAGAATCACGCTCAGCACGGCGGCGATGATCAGCAGCAGCGCGACCGACCCCTGACCGAAGTCGACCATCCAGGCAGTCAGCGCAAATCCAAGTCCGGTGATCTGGAAAATGCCCATGATGAAGCCGGCGCCAGCAACCACGAGCAGGATATCGATCACACCCATGCCGGTTTCCACCACGGCCGCCCAAATGTCGCGAATTCTCAGCCGCCGGTCGCCATAGCCGTAGAACAGACCAATTGCGATCAGGGACAGGCAGGCCATAAGCGCTGCGCGTTCGGCTTCCCAGTTGAGCGCAAAAAGCAAACCAATGAGCACAGCGAAAGGAATGACAAACACGATGCCCTGGCGTAGCACCGGCCCGATTTTTGGAATCAGGCTTTCGTCGACTCGGCCGAAGCCAAAGCGTGCTGCATCGAGATCAGCCTGGATGAAAAGTGCGGCGTAGTACAACAGCGCGGGTAGCAGCGCTGCGATACACACCTGCGCATAGCTGATCTCCAAAAAATCAGCCATCAGAAATGCGACCGCGCCCATGACCGGCGGCATCAGCTGTCCGCCTGTGGATGCGGTTGCCTCGACCGCCCCTGCAAGTGCGGGCGGATAGCCAGCCCGCTTCATCGCCGGTATCGTCACCACACCGGTTGCCATAATGTTGGCCACAGCCAGCCCCGAGACGCTGCCAAACAGGGTAGAGGCCACAACGGCAACCTTGGCGGGTCCGCCCCGATGGCGGCCGAACAGCGCTAGCGACAGATCGTTGAAAAACGAGGAGCCTCCGGACAGGCTCAGCAACGCGCCAAAAAACACAAACACCAGCACCACGGTGACTGCAATCTGCATTGCAGGCCCCACCAGCGCACTGGTGTCCAGGTTCAGGTAGATCGCCATGCGGGCCGGATCCACCTGGCGCGACTCGAACGCACCAGGCATCAGGTGACCAAACAGACCGTATGCCAGCGCCACCAGTACCACCGTGACAAGCGGCCAGCCGACCGTGCGCCGTAATCCTTCAAGTGTGAGAAGGAGAATTACTACCGAAGGAATCAATGCATCAAGCGGGTTGTCGAACAGTCGCAGCGTGAGCTTCGGATAAACAACCGCGAGATAAAGACCCGCGACCAGGCCGAACACCGAGCAGATACCGTCATACCAGGGCACCTGACCAGACCGGGCCTGCGCATGCGCGGGGAAACGCAGATACGCCAGACACAGCGTGGCGCCCACCATGCCCAATGCAAACTGCTCGGGGAAAATCAGCAAACCGAGCGGCCGAAACATGTCCGTACACCAGGCGATCGCGGCGAGCCCGATGAGTGCAGCCAACCCCACCTGAATCTGAACCAGCCAGCGCGGGCCGCCCTCGCGCGCGCGCACAGAAATATCGGTATCTGACATGAGGAACCCCGAGATAGCGAAACGGGCCGCAGCGCGGCCCGGATTCATAAGGTGTGAGGGCTGTTATCAGTTCATCCGCTGAACGCCCGCTGACTTATAGAACTCAAGCGCGGCGGGGTGATACTCGACGCCCTGATAGCTACGGTTCATCTTGGCGGGGTCGAATGCATTGAAGGACGGATGACCCGCTGCAAGCGCAGCTTTGCTCGCCTGAACCGCTTTCAAAAATTTCTCTACAACCTCCGGCTTCACATGTTTGCCCACCACTACGATCTGGTCAGTAACCATGACTGGAATCGGTGACTCAACACCGACCGTGGCCGGAGTAGGTTGAATCGTGTCGATCACATCGTTGGGTCGGTGTTTTTTCAATGCTGCAAGCGCTGCGGGGGTGTTGGAAAGCGGCAGAAACCGAACGCCCCCGACCGCAGCCGCGACCTCGCGCACCTTGGGCGCGCCGATTGCGATGGCTACCGCATCGACTTTCCCAGAGGCCAGGTCGTCAGCGCCGCGAATGACGTTTACGGTAGGCACACCCACCACGTCATTCCAACCAAGGCCACCCGTTGCCAGCAGCGCTTCGGAAATGCTGATGAGGGCGGCATGCGCAGAAAAGCCCGACGAAAACTTTTTGCCCTTGAGTTGTTCAATGGAGGTGATCGGGGAATCCTTGCGCACCATGATGCTGGTGTAGAACGGAAACAGCCGTTGGGCGACCATCACGTTCTGCCGGGGACGGCCCTCAAACACACCAAGCCCCCGAACCGCTTCCAGGGTGACGTGAATAGCGTCAATGAAGAATTCGGCCTGGCCAGTGCTGATCGCATCGTAGGCCTGAATATCGCCGCTGAACGTCACCACCCTGACCTTCAGATCCGAGTTGTCCTGGATCGCCTTAGCCATGGCCTGGGTTTGTGAGTTGAGCAGCGTTCCCGGTGGCAACGATGCAAAGGCAATGGTTTGCGCCTGTACACCCGAGGTGGCAAGCAAGGCGGCAAATCCCAGGGCAGCAAATACACTTCGCATATCAGATCTCCTCCGACAAAAAGCACTAAAGATTATTTTGAGAATTAAATTACCTGAGGATGCGGTTGCTGTATAGACACAAGACTGCACCGACACCCCGCCTGGTCTTGAAGACGATGCGTCGCCGAGGTATACGGAAATAAATCACCTGGTAACTCGCTTTGCAAAGGAGCCCCTTGGATGGATGAACTCAGTGGCCGCACCGCAATTGTCACTGGCGGCGGATCGGGAATTGGCGCCGGCATTGCAGAGGCGCTGGCCGCGCGCGGAGTGGCCGTCATGGTGGCCGATATCGATGAGGCTCGAGCAGCCGAGGTCGCCCGCCAGATCAGCGCTCAGGGCGGGCAGGCCTCGTCCATCAGAGTAGACGTTTCGGACGCCGCATCGGTCGAGGCGGCGGGCCGCGCAGTTGAGCAGCGATTCGGTCGCCTGCACTTTGCGTTCAATAACGCCGGGGTTGCGCTTCACGGTACGCCCCTCGAACAGATCCCCCTGGAGGACTGGCACTGGGTAATCGGCGTAAACATCATGGGCGTTGTGCACGGAATCCGAACCTTCGTTCCCATGCTCCGCGCGCATGGCGAAGCGGGGCGAATTGTGAACACGGCGTCGATAGGAGGCCTGCAGGTGAACGCCAGCTGGATGACCGCCGCCTATTCGATGACCAAGTATGCAGTGGTCGCGCTGTCGGAAGGCTTGCGAAACGAGTTGCGCGACACGGCCATCGGCGTCTAGGTACTCTGCCCGGCAGCGGTCCTATATAAGTTCATTTATGCTTATTTTTGAAGATGTGGTTGTGTCTATATCCATATGTATATTCTT
>CAZORB010000264.1:358-3421 GCA_964581825.1 uncultured Bordetella sp. | reverse complement strand
GAAGGCGCCGAGCCGTGCCTGTTGTAACGGCTGCACGCGCCCGTTGGGATCGAGGCAGAGCATTGTCATGGCGGAACCGGAATCGCGCGCAGGTGGTCGAACCCAGCGGGAAAGGGCGTGATCTCACCAGGCGCCGCCTCCGAGGCGATGCCGACGCGGCCGCCACCGCGGCCTGTCCCGCGCCAGTCGCCCTTCAGTACGTCATGCGCAAAGCCTGCCAGCAGCGCCGCAGTAAGCGTTGGCTGTTCCAGCGTGAATGCGTGAAAGGCGCGCGGAACGATTACCAGTTCGCTGTCGGCAATGCTGCGACGAATCTCCTCGTGCAATGTGCGGGGCGTGAGGAAATCATACTCGCCGTTCAGGATGAGCGTAGGGCAGCGGATACTGCCCAGATCGGGCACAAGAGAGCGGAAATCGAGGAAGCTTTCCATCAGGTTCTGCAGCGCAAAAAGATCGTTGCCTACCAGACCCGCGCGCTTCACCTCATCCAGTCGTGCAAGGCGTGGCTCCAGCCAAACGTCGGACAGATTCATCGGCAGCAGCAAATCCTGCAGATAGGAGATACCACCAAGTGCAAGCCCCTGCAGGAGCGCGGTCCCCAGCAGACGAAGCTGCGGCGAGAGATTTGCGAAGGTGCTCATCGCCACCAGCCCGTGAAGCCTCTCTCCATGCGCGATGGCATGCCGCAGCGCGATCAGCCCGCCGAACGAGATACCAGCAACGAAGACGCGTGATGCACCGGTTGCCGTGATCACCGCATCAAGGGCGGCGACCTGTTCCTCCTGGCTGATGAAGAGCGCAGGCTTGTCTGAGCGGCCCTGGCCGAACATATCGAAGGTTGCAACCCGAAAGCCCTGCGCGACCAGCGCTTCGCGATGCGCTGCCCAAAGCTCGGCATACTGCGTGAGGCCGTTCACGAGTACGATAACGGGAGAGTCATCTTCACCGTCCAGGCGCCAGTTCAGGCGCCTGCCGTGATGCTCAATCGGCTTCGCGGAACTGCCCGGATTGGGCACCGAGTGTCGTCGCTTTTCTTGTTCGCGCATCGGCACTCGTGTTTCATAATTTCACGTTGCAGACAAGAGAGAACTGCGCAGGGGAGGACATCAATGCGTTTTCGAGTCATTGCCGTTGCGGCAGCCGCGCTCGTGGCCGGCGCTATCGCGCTGCCGGATGCGGTTCGTTCCGCATCCGCACAACAGCAGGCTACGATTCAGGCGCCGCTCACGCGTCGCTCCGCAGTGCCGGCGCATGATGCGCTGAAGGTCACGGTGGAAATTCCAGGCTTCCGGCTCGGCGGGCGTTACGACCTTGACGACGCCGCTTCCTTCGCACGCGGCGGCGTGGGCGGCACAACACTCGAAAGCCTTGGCGCGGGCCCGCTCCGCATGTCCTACATCGCACTCGGAACGCCAAAGCGCGATGCTGAGGGACGCATCTTCAACGCGGTCGTCATCCCCTCCTACTACTCAGGGGATGCGACCAATATGTATGCACAATGGGTGGTCGGTACTGGCCTTTCGGGCGGCCCGGCGATCTGCTCCGGCTGCGTCATCGATACCGACCACTTCTACGTCGTGATGATGGATTCCATAGGGCTATGGGGGGCGTCCAAGCCCTCTGACGGGCTCGGCATGCGCTTCCCGCAATACTCCTACTTCGACATGGTGCAGGCGCAGTATCGTGTGCTGCGCGACCATCTGAATGTCGATCGTGTCGCGCTGGTGACGGGCGTATCCATGGGCGGCTCTCAGACGCATCTCTGGGGCGTTATGCATTCTCGCTCGGGCTTTGTGCAGGCGGTGATGCCGATCGGCGGCACGACGCAGGAGGATGGCGCGGATCCCGTGCGCGCCTGGGTCTTCCAACTGGCGACCTCGGCCATCGAATCCGATCCGCAATGGCGCGCTACTGGCGGAAACTATTACCACCTTCCGCGGGATCAGCACCCGCATCAAGGCGTAGCCTTCTCCTGGTCGGTGCTATCACATACGGGCTTCACCTTCGATTATCGCGTCACCCAGCCCTGGAGCACGGTGCGACGCGATGTGTTCTATTGGAACCCACCGACGGCGGAAGATGGCGCGAATATGCGCGCGCTGGCGCAAAGCTTCGATGCGGTGGACCTGATCTACAGGAATCGCACCGGCCTTACCTACAATATCAATGACCAACTCGACCGTTCGCGCGCGCATACGCTGGTGCTGCACGTGACCACCGACCAATGGCTGCCCTATGCTTTGGCAGAGCGCGCGACATCGCGCATCCAGGGCGCGCGTATAATAGGACGGCCCCATCCGATGGCGCATTATGGCATCTTCGGTCTGCCAAACACGCTGCGCACCGACCCGGTCTTTCAGCAGTTCATGCGCGACGTGCAAACCCTGGCGCAGCCCGATCGCTTCCCGGTACGGAATTTCCGTTGGCCGGCGGTGGCAGCGGAGATCGACGCCAACCGTTCCTTCTGGCGCGAACATGTCACCTATCCTTTTCCAGTGAAATACGCCGATGTGCGCGACCGCCGGGGCCGGACTTGGACCATCGGCTACATGGATGAATACGCCGGAAATGACCCGAATCCGCCCGTACTGGTCGTCATTCATGGCAAGGGTGCCTTCGGCGCGCATTACGGCAATGTGATGCGTCATGCGCTTGCCCGTGGCCTGCGCGTGATCGTCCCTGACCTGCCACATTACGGCATGTCAGGTCCGCCAAATCTGGGGCGGGAGCCTGCGCGCTCCATGCAGGACATGCGCGAGGCCATCCACGATCTGGTCGTGAACCGGCTACGCGTGCGCGAGGCCCATTGGATGGGGCACAGCCTGGGCGGCCAGTTTATACTGGGCGTCACGCTGACATGGCCGGATGCGGTGCAAAGCCTGGTGCTGGAAGGCCCGGCCGGGCTTGAGGAATTCCCGCGCGAGATCGACATTGGCGGCGGCCGCCGCTTGCCGCTCTTTGACCCCGCGCTTGCCAATGATTTCCCCCGCTGGCGCGAGGTCTGGGGTCCGACCGGCCTGCTGCAGGGCGAAATTGACCGCACCGAGCAGTCGGCGCGTGACT
>CAZORB010000264.1:0-348 GCA_964581825.1 uncultured Bordetella sp. | reverse complement strand
GTAACGTGCAACCCGCAACCTCAGGCTACTTTCTGCGCGAGAGCCCCTTCGCGCGGCTGCATACTGATCAGCGCGCAGGCATGGCGCGCGGCAATCGTGCCGAGCTTGAGCAATGGGCGACTGCCTTCATCTTTGATGTGCACTCTATCGCGTCTGAACTGCTGCAGGGCGATCAGGAGAACCTATACCGGCGCCTGACGCGCATCCGCGCGCCGATCTTCCTGGCCTTTGGCGCACGCGAGCCCTTCATCCCATCAACCGCACTGAATGGGCTGACCGACATGGCGAACCAGGTGATCAATCCCTTCGTCGCGCGGATGGCAGCGGCGGGGAACGAGCCGTTGGTAA
>CAZORB010000263.1:0-3451 GCA_964581825.1 uncultured Bordetella sp. | reverse complement strand
AAATTCACTGCCGTAAAAGTTGTTAATCCTGGCGAAGAAGATGAAGCGGAAGATGATGTCGATGACCACCGGAAAGGCGATTGAAAAGACGAGAACGCGCCAAGTGATGCGTTCGCGAAAGGCAAAGCCCAGTCCGATGATGACGATGGCAGAGGACACGACGAAGCCCGCGGGGGAAAGGGCAAACCAGTAAATGAGAAAGAGCGCCAGGGTTATGACAATGGGGCGGATGGTGACCGGCTCATAGCCGGCCTGCGCAAGCCGTATGCTGGTCTTTACCTGCGCCAGGAGCGCCAGGCCCATGCCAATGAGCAGCAGTGAAATGAGTGTCGGGAAAAACGCTGGCGAATCGGGTGAGGGGAAACCTGTTGCCAGGCTGCTTCCTTCAGGCAGGAAGGTAAGGGCCAGACTACCGAGCGCAATGGGCACTGCGGCAATGACCACCTCTCGGACCCAGCCCGAGGGGTTCCCGGCTGCGTCCGATTGAGGTTCGCTCATGGATGACCCTGGTGTGGGGGATGGGAGCAGTCAGCATGGCACCGGGGGCGGGGTGGGGCAAGTGGGTGTTTCGTTTGTGGGCGGGGCGGGGTGGTTGCGTCACCGGTGGCGCGCAAGAAGTCCAGCAGTGGCCCACGCCGTGCCCGCGCGACTGCTTGACGGACTCCGTTCAGTAACGCCCTGACCTATTGCCCTTCCCATGGGTTGAGTGTGTCGATACCGGCATGCGCAAAATCGCGAACATTGCGCGTAACCAACTTGCAGTTGTGAGCACGGGCCGTTGCGGCAATGATCGAGTCGAGGGCCGCCAGGGATTTGCCCTGCGTTTCGGCCTGCACGGTTATTGTCGCCCAGGCTTCCGAAGCGTTTTGGTCAAACGCCAAGATGCGATCTTCGAAACCGGCTTCCAGGCGCTGCAGCCATGACGTCAGTTCCGAGCGGCGCTTGGATTCTGGAAGTTTGGCAACACCGCGCCGCAATTCACCCCAGGTTATCGCGCTAATACAAAGTTCATTCGGTTTGCGCCCTTCGAACCACTGGACGACGTTGGCGTCCGGCGTGCTTTTGACCATCTCGGAAAGCACGCAGGTGTCCAGCAAATACCTCATAGGGGCAGATCTCGGATTGGCGCTGGGGAGCGGTCAAGCATCAGGGGTTCGCCGCGCGGCGCATTAAGCAGGCAATCCATTAGGTTTGCTGTCTGGCCGCTTAAGCGACGGTAATCGTTGGCCGCCAGAATGACGACCGCCTCTTCTCCACGCCGAGTGACAAGTTGTGGACCTTTGTTTAGCGCGAGGTCCACGACCTCGCTGAACCGACTCTTCGCTTCTTGTAGTTGCCAGGTGTGCATGATGAGTTTTATGACTAGTCAGACTAGTAAGAATCATGTGGCCTTCCATTTGAATTGTCAATGGACAAGGTTGAAGGACACTCAAGCGGACTGTCTCGAATCAACGTCGCATCGAATAAGTTTTTGAATCGAACGCCGGTTTTATTAACGTTTTTGTGCACTCAAGCAGAAAATTGCGCACAATACCTCATGGAAACCCTAAACGCGGTCGGCGGCGCCTGGTTGGTGGCGCGGTATGGCATTGAGCTGGTCATGCCTCTGGCCGTGCAAAGCCGCATCGGCGGGCGCCGTACATCGCAGCATGCAAACGGCATCAAGACCGAGACCTTCGTAGAGGGCATGCGGCCCAGTGCCATGTTGCGTGGTCACCTTACGTTTCACCTTAAGCATGAAGTGCCGCACCTGGAAATGCTCAGCCGCTTGTTCGAGGGGGTTGAACCAGGTGAGCTGGTGAACTGGATTAACGATGAGCCAAGCGGCCAATACGCCCGCAGGGCCGGCTTCCTGTACGAGTGGCTGACAGGGCGGCAGCTGACAGTGCATGCCACGATTGCGGGCCCCTATGTCAACGTGCTGGATGATCGCAAACTGGTGGCGGCCTCGCCCGAGCACTCTGTTTTCAACCGCCGCTGGCGGGTGCGTGACAACCTTCCCGGTTCGCCCGCGTTTTGCCCCATTGTTCGCAAAACGGATGAGATAGAGAAAGCAGTAGGCGTTGACCTGGCAGAAATGCTGAACGAGCTGGCTCTGGAATTTGGGCCAGATTTGCTCGTACGCTCGGCGGTCTGGATGACGCTGCGCGAGAGCAGGTCAAGCTTTGCCATCGAAGGTGAGGCCGATCAGTCGGATCGCATTCAACGCTTTGCCGACGTATTGGCACGACGCACTGGCGAGGGGGCCTTGCCGCTGGGCGATACGGCGCTGGCGCAGTTGCAATCCGAAATTTTGGGTAAGCGCACCACGCTGCAGCGGTTCGGAATTCGGCAGTCGCCGGTGTTTGTCGGGCAGGTGGTTCGCTACCAGGAGGTGGTGCACTACGTGGCCCCACCTTCTGACGACGTTCAGGCCATGCTGGATGGACTAGCGGTGTTTTGGAAGCGTACCCAGGCGCAGTCGGCCGTGATGCGTAGTGCAGTGCTGGCTTTCGGTTTTATCTACATTCACCCGCTGGCCGATGGCAATGGTCGGGTGCATCGATTTTTGGTGAACGATGCGTTGCGCCGCGATGGGGTTGTCACAGAGCCGATGATTCTGCCTGTCTCGTCCCTGATTACCAGTGACTCGGCCAAGCGGCGCGCCTACGACCACATTCTGGATACGATTTCGCGTCCATTGATGGGCGCACTGGCGGGCACATACGAGTTTGCCGCAGCGCAGACCACCTATCCCGACGGCATCCGATCAAATTTTGTGTTCACCGGAGAGGCCGTGGCGCGGCCAGCGTGGCAATACCTGGATTTGACGCGCCATGTGGCCTATCTGGCCGATGTGCTGGTGCGCACCATTCGTGAAGACATGCGCGAAGCGTCGCGCTACATGCAGCGGCACGCCCAGGCCCGGTCCGCGATCAAGGACATCGTCGAGGCGCCAGACACGCAGATCGATCGCATCATTCGGTCGGTGGACGCCAACCAGGGCAAGCTGTCGAACGTGCTGGCAAAAGAGATGCCCCTGCCGGCCGAGCCCGACGTCTGGAACGCGATTGTTCAAGCCGTTGAGGCGGCCTTTGGCGGGGGCGACGCGACCGGCAGGCGGGATAAGTTTTCCTGACCCGCTATTTGGTTGCGGCCGAGAAAGCGGTGGCGGCGATCCGGACCACGCTCGGATGCAGGGTTCCGAGCTTGGGGGGTTGGCCGTGTGGCGCGCGGGAGGGGCCGTGAGCTGCCGCGTTCGTATCAAGGGCCTTACAGCAGCGCTTCAAGACCTTTGCGTTCGATAATGTTGAGGAGCTTCAAGGATGGGCCGCTCGGCTTCTTGTCTCCGATCTCCCACTTTTGCACCGTCGACAGACTGGTATTGAGCACCGCGGCGAAGACTGCCTGGCTCAGGTGAGCCTGCTCGCGCAGTGACTTGATTTGCTGTGGCGGCATTTCGTGAACGTCG
>CAZORB010000262.1:0-3470 GCA_964581825.1 uncultured Bordetella sp. | reverse complement strand
CCTTCATGCTCGACTATCGACGCGATCCGCCGCTGATTCCGCGAACGCTTCGGTTTGAAGTCCATGAGCGGATGTCCGCCCGGGGCGCGCCGGTGGTAGTACCCGATGACCAGGAAGTCGATGCGCTTGCCGAGCGCCTCGCCGAGGCAGGTGTTGAGTCCGTGGCGGTATCGTTTTTGAATGCTTACGCCAACCCGTCGCATGAGGAGCGCGTGGCCTCCCGGCTGGCAAGCAGATTACCTGGAGCTTTCATCACCGCCTCGACATCCTTGACACGCGAGTGGTATGAGTACGAGCGTACGTCTACCGCTGCGGCCAACGCCTATGTGGGCGGTCGGATGCGTGACTACATTCGCGGCTTCGATACCCGTCTGCGCGAGCGCGGCTTCTCGGGAACGTTCTTCATGATGGGCTCCAACGGTGGTGTGCTCTCCGTGGCGCGCA
Source organism: uncultured Bordetella sp. (assembly GCA_964581825.1). GTDB lineage: Bacteria > Pseudomonadota > Gammaproteobacteria > Burkholderiales > Burkholderiaceae_E > SYIM01. The sequence goes on along the minus strand of CAZORB010000262.1, from coordinate 3,026 downwards.
CGCTCGAACAACCGGTGGCGCTGGTGGAGTCGGGACCGATTGGGGGGTGTATCGGGGCGGCCGCATATGCCAAGGCGCTGGGGCTCGATCGGGTAATTGCCTTCGACATGGGCGGTACCACTGCAAAATGTGCACTCATTCAGGAAGGGCGCTTCGAGGTCCAGCCGATTTATTACGTGGGTGGCTATGAGCACGGCTTCCCACTGAAGACGGCAGTCCTCGATATCGTCGAAGTGGGGGCGGGTGGCGGCTCCATTGCATCGGTCGACGCCCAGGGGCGTTTAACCGTAGGGCCTCGCAGCGCAGGGTCTGAGCCGGGCCCAGTGGCCTATGGGCGAGGCGGTAGCGAGCCCACGGTGACCGATGCGAATCTGGTGCTTGGCCGAATCAGTGATGGGTCATTTTTGTCTGGGCGCCTGAAGCTGAACCGTCAGGCATCGGCTGACGCTATCGCGGCCCGCGTAGCCGCGCCGCTTGGCTATCAGGGGCAAAGCGGTCTCGATATCGCAGCGCAGGGCATTCTCGAGTTAAGTACCGCGGCCATGGCTGGTGCGATCAAGGAAATCACCATCGAACGCGGGCTGGATGTGCGCGACTTCGCGCTGATGGTGTTCGGCGGTGGTGGTCCGCTATTTGGTTCCACACTTGCCCGGCGGCTTCGGATTCCGGTGGTCATCGTACCGCCTCACCCCGGTAATTTCTCGACCATTGGCATGCTGATTGCCGGCGCGCGAATCGACCTGGCCCGTACCCGAGTCTCGGCGCTCACCGATGCGGCGCTGAGAGATGTGGATAGCGGGTTTGAAGAACTGGAGGCTGCAGCGCACGCCACCATGGCGGCGGAATTACAGTCGCCCACAGTTAAGTTTGATTATTGGCTCGACGCGCGCTATCGCGGGCAGACCCACACCGTACGAGCGGCGTATTCTCCTTCCCAAAGCGCTGCGGCTTTCAGGGAGAGTTTCGAAGCAGCGTACCGCCTTCGCTACGGACACCTCAATGCAGACTGCGAGGTGGAGGTGCTGGGGTTGCGCCTTGGCGCCTCTGCGATGGTGCCTTGCCCCGAGCTTGCCGATCTGCTCACGTCGGTTCAAACCGACTCGCCGACACCGCAGTCGGAACGCGAGGTGTTCTTCCCCGGGCATGGCAGGCTGGCGACACCGGTCTGGCGCAGAGACAGTCTCCCTGAAGGCTTCACGCTTAATGGGCCGGCTGTCATCGAGGAGTTCAGCTCCACCACCATTCTTCAACCGGGCGACCAGGCGCGGATTGGCAGGCTTGGCGAGATCAGCATCGCGTTGACAGGGGAGACAGCGACATGACGTCATCGACGATTGAGCACGGCGTACATGGCGCGAGAAGCGGATTCGACCCGATCACGCTCGAAGTCATCGCGCAAGAGCTGATCGCGATTCCAAATCAGATCGACAAGAACATCACCCGTACCGCCTTCAGTGCTTTCATCAGCGAGTACAAAGACTATTCGGTAGGCATCGTCGATGCTACGGGCGCTCTAATTTCCCAGTCGCGCGGCAGCCTTGCGATCTTCGTTGCCAACGCTTTGGGAACCGCCGTGCGCGACGGCTTATCAATCTATGGCGCTGACCAACTCCGAGACGGCGATGTCGTGATTTCGAATCATGCCGGCACGCTGGGTCAGCATTTGAATAACGTCGTGATGTACACGCCGGTTCGGGTCGGCCCGCAACGCGAGCTGGTTGCATTTTTCTGCGTGCTGATGCATTGGCTCGACATCGGCGGAATCATGATCGGGTCGTGCAGCTCCACCACGACCAGCGAAATTTTTCAGGAAGGATTGCATCTTCGAACCGTGAAACTGGTCGAGGGCGGACGGCGCAATACCGACATGTTTCGGGTGATCCAGTACAACACGCGCTTTCCCGACATGCTGATGGGCGACATCGAAGCCCAGATAGGAGGCTGCCAGCTGGGCTGCAGGATGGTGACCGAGATCGCGGAACGACACGGTGCCGCCACGCTGCAGGCGGCCGTTCGAACCATGTGGGAGCAGTCTGATGCGCAGGTTCGCTCGGTGCTCCGCAGCGCACCAGACGGCGATTATTCAGCGAGTGCTTATCTGGACAACGATGGTATCGACCTGGACACGCCAGTGCCCATTGGCGTGACCGTGCGTCTTCGTGGTGACTCGCTCACCGTTGATCTGTCGGACGTGGCCAAGCAGCGTCCTGGCCCCCTGAACGCGGGGCGAAATGGCGGTGCGGTGGCCGCGGCCAGGATCGCGGTCAAGTATCTGTTCTCGCCTGAACGCGCAGTCAATGAGGGCGACTTTCAGGCGTTGAAAGTTGATATTCCCGACGGCACCTTCATTTCGGCGGTCGGCAATGCGCCACTCGGGTCATCGGGAAACATGATTCCAACGGTGGTGGACACCATTCTGCACGCACTCGGCAAGGCCTTCCCTGATCGGGCGGCAGCCGCTCATCACGGCACCTACGGTGTTCATGCCTTTCACGGAAAACATCCCGAAACGGGGCTGCCGTTCTACAACCTCGACACGATCTGCGGCGGATGGGGGGCTACGGCCGATAGCGACGGGTATGGACCGTCGCGGTCGAATGTTCACGGCGACACCGCGAACGTGCCAATCGAGATGCAGGAAACCTTCTGCCCCTATCACTTTGAGTCGTATGCGATGCGCCCTGACTCGGGCGGGGCGGGGCGTTATCGCGGTGGGTTGGGCGTTGAGAAGGTTTATCGAATCACCTCCCCATGCCGCCTGAATTTAAAAATCGATCGAACCCGCTGCGCGCCCTGGGGCTTGAACGGAGGGCGCGAAGGCAAGGTAAGCGATGTACTGGTTCATCGCGTTGATGGCAGCACCCAGAGAATCCTAAAGGGCGATCACCCGCTGCAGCCTGGCGATACGGTGGTTGTTAGAACCGCAGGCGGTGGGGGGTACGGTCCCCCCTGGGAGCGTGAACTCGCCCACGTGCTCGCCGACCTTGAATTGGGTTTTGTATCAGTCGAAGCAGCGCGCGATGAGT
>CAZORB010000261.1:0-3498 GCA_964581825.1 uncultured Bordetella sp. | reverse complement strand
CGTGCAATGGCAATGTTCTCGCGAACGGTTCCGCGGAACATGAAGTTGTCCTGCAACACCACGCCCACGTTCCGCCTGAGCCAGGGCAGATCGATTTCCCGAAGATCGACGCCGTCCAACCGAATGACACCCTCCTGCGGGATGTGAAGACTTTGAAGCATCTTCGCCAGCGTGCTCTTGCCCGATCCGCTTTTGCCCACCACACCAATCACTTCGCCTTGCTTAATATCCAGCGACACCCGATCGAGCGCCGCCACGGTTGACCCCGGATAGCGGAACACCACCGAATCCACTGAAAGCGCACCGGAGATGGGCGGCCGCAAGCCAGAACTGACGCGCTGCTCAGAGGGATGGTTCATCACGTCTCCCAGCATGGCAGCCGACACCACCACCTGCTGGTACTCATGAACCAGCCCCACGATCTGAACCAGGGGGCCAGTTACCCGGCCGGACAGCATCTGAAACGCGATCAGGACACCTACCGATATTTCTCGTTCAAACACCAGCCAGGCACCGAAGCCGATGATGGCAACGCTCATGAGCCGCTGCAGGAACTGGGTGAGTGATTGCGCAATCACTGAGATCTTCATGACGTCGACGGTGAGGTCAACCACTTCCGCGCTGCGATCGTCCCACTTGCGACGCTGGGCTGGCTCGATCGCCAAAGCTTTCACCGTGCGCATGCCATGAATGGTTTCAACCAGCATGCCCTGGCGAATGCTCTCGGAGGCCGCAACTTTGGCGAGCCGCCTGCGGAACGGTCCGATGAGCGCCAGCACCGTGATGGCCATCAGCACTGCCAGCGCCACGACAATGGCCGTCAGCGCCGGGGAATACGCCAACAGCACCGGCAGAAAAATGAAGAACATTAACGACTCAAGCGCGGTGAAGAATAGCGACCCGGTGAGGAAGTTGCGGATCGTCTGGGTCTGCTGAACATACCGCGTCACCATTCCGGCGGCACGCCGCTCGAAATAATCCACCGGCAATGACAGAAGCTTGGCAAAGGTCTGGCGGGCCAGCCGAAGATCGATTTTTTGCGTGGCGGCCAGCAGCAGCCAGCTTCTAAGGTAGGTGAATCCAGTTTCAAAAACAATGGCAAGCACGACACCGATGGTAAGAACCACCAGGGTCGACATGTTCTGGTGCACCAGCACCTTGTCGATGACCAGCTGCGTGAACACCGGGGTGGCAAGCCCAACGGCACTAAGCGCCAGCGTGGCGATGGCGATATCCCGGAATGCCGACCGCTGCCTGAGAATCTCGGGCAGAAACCAGCGCATGCCGAACGGCTCAGGCGTATCGGTATTGACGCGCTCGGGCTTCAGGAAAATCGTTTCCCCGGTCCAGAGCGCCTCAAATTCGATTTGCCCCAGCTTTCGTACACCTGGCGAACGCGGTTCGATGACCGCTACACGCTCGCCATCGGGCTCTCGGGTAACGCCTGCGACCAGGCAGGCATTGCCGTCCCGCAGCCTCGCGATCAGCGGAAATACGCCGTCAAGCTTGACCAGCTCTCGCCAGTTCAGCCGCCGCGCCTGAGCCCGCATGGCCAGGCCGCGAGCCATCGCTATTAACTGGGGAACAGAGGGAGCCTCGCCATAGATGCCGTGCTCTTCGCAGAGGGCATCCGCCGAAGCGCCAAGCCCGTAGTGGCGGGCAACCGCCACCAGGCAATGCACCGAGGGATGGGCACTGCTCATGTCAGGCCCGCCCCTCGGTAAGCGTCATGCCCGCGTCAACTTCGGCTACCGAGCGGCAGACCAGCAGTTGGATCGGCTGCTGCAGGCTTCGCCGGGTCGACGGTGCCACGCTTGGCCGGGTCGTCTGGCGCCAGGGCCGCATCGACACCCAACCTGGACGCCGCATCGGTGAGCAGCGCGTCAGCTCTGAAGCTGGCCAGCGATGCAACCATTGCGTCGGCTGTACTGTCTGAACCCGAGCCCACCGCACCCGGTGCCGCTGCAGACTGCGCGGGCGGGTCGTCTGACTGCTGGCCGTAGCGTTCGAGGGCGTCGAACAGTGACCCCGAAAGATCACCGCTATCTGCCGACGACGCAAACCAGACATCTGCCAATTCACCCTTCGCACCATCCGCTCTCGTGTAGTCAGACACCAACCCGATCACGTTGTCCTGGTCGATGCGAGGTGCAACAACCGGCTTCGTTCCCAGAGAAGTGATCGACGTCTGCGACAGCGGCTTGAGCTCATCCGGCGCACTGACACCGTCGCCATTCGAATCCTGCCACAGAAGCAGCTCGCGATAGGCCGGATCGTTGGTATCGACGACACCGTCGCGGTTGGAATCGAGCGCAGCGAGTGCCTCAAAGCCATCCCGAGCCTTACTGCCGTCTGGCAAGGTGGTGAACTCACCCAGCAACTCGCGACCCGAGCCAATCGCTCCGTCGCCATCGACATCGCGAGCCACGAGCGCATCGCCTGCCGCGACCCATCCGACCTGCTCGGCGGTTCCATCACCGTTGAGATCGAATCGCGTGCCTTGAGCAATCGACCGAGTCTGAACGCCATTGCCGTCGAGGTCGAGTGCGAGCGGTGATCTGCCCGCAAGCAACGTGGTCTGAGCCTGATCCAGTGCAGCTCTCTGGTCAGACGACACCGCATCGACCTGCGCCTTGCTAAGCGACGTCATCTGGCTCGTCGTGAGCGCGGCAAAGTCAGCAGGCTCAAGCGCTCGGATCTGCGCGGTGGTAAGTGCCGCGAGCTGCGTGCTGGACATGGCTCGCAGGTCTGCCGTGTCGAGTGCGTAGAGCTGCGCGGTGCTGAGCGCGCCAACCTGGGTGGCAGACATCGCTGCGATATCTGCCGTCTCGAGCGCCTGAATCTGCGACGTGGTAAGCGCCGCAAGCTGTGTGGTGCTCATGCCCGCGAAGTCGGCCGGGTCAAGGGCTGTGATGCGGGACGGATCGAGTGCCCGAAGTTGCGTCGTTGAGAACGCGGCAACATCCGCGGCTTCGAAGCCGGCTGCCTGAGCGGTGGTGAGCGCCACCAGTTGGGCAGTCGTCAGCGCGGCAATCTGAGTAGACCCGAACGCGGCCAGGGCTGCCGTGCTCAGCGCAGCAAACTGCGCTGTCGTGAGGTTGGCAACTTGGGTTGATGACAGCGCTGCGGCTTGGGACGTGGTGAGCGAGCCCACCTGCGCTTCAAGCAGTCGCGACAGGCTGGCTGTGGTCAGCGCCGCAAGGTCACCGGCTTCGATCGCCCTCACCTGCTGCGTTGTGAGCGCAACCAGTTGTGAGGTGGTGAACGCGCCAACCTGGGTGCTGGACAAGGCCTCGATCGCCGCAGTGCTGATTGCCTGGATCTGTGCCGTGTCGAATGCCCTTAGCTGCGCCGCGCTCAGTGATCCGAACTCAGTTGCGGACACCGCCTGCATCTGTTGGGTGCTGAGTATCGCGATCTGCCCCGTCGTAAAGGCCGCAATCTTTTAATGATACGGCGACCACCGAGATCTACACTCTTTCCCTACGCGACGCTCTT
>CAZORB010000260.1:0-3524 GCA_964581825.1 uncultured Bordetella sp. | reverse complement strand
ACATCATCGACCGGTCTCGAATACGATGCGTCACCTGAACGTCAATGACCCAAACCAGCCCGTCGCCCACGGTTCCAGTACTGCAGGTATCAAAAATCGCGTCTCGGATCGCATCGACCATCGATGCCTCACACAGCACGCAAACCAGCACCTTGGGTGAAAAATCGGTGAGTTCGTCCCGTACGGTTCGCTTGGTCACCGCCGCAGGCGCGGTAAACCCCTCCGCAGGCCAGACCGTGACCCCGGGGAAATTGGGAATCGCGCGAAGCGCCTCCCGCAGGCGCCCCACGCGCGTGGGTCTGATAATGGCGCGGACTTCCTTCATGTCCATAGTGATGCCCTTCCGTCAACAATTCATGTTCAGCGCTACGCCTCACTCGGCGGCTCATCGAACCAGCGATACAGCGTGGGCAGCACCACCAGCGTAAGCAGCGTTGAGGTGATCAGCCCGCCGATCACCACCACCGCCAGCGGCCGCTGCACTTCGCTGCCAGGCCCGGTAGCGAAAAGAAACGGCACCAGCCCCAACAATGCCACAGTCGCAGTCATCATGACAGGCCGGAACCGCTGAACGCAGCCCTCGCGTACCGCCTGCGCCACCGCAAGACCGTCTTCGCGAAGCTTCCGGATATAACTGACCAGAACCACGCCATTGAGCACCGCAATGCCCCAGAGCGCAATGAAGCCCACCGAAGCCGGTACGCTCACGTATTCGCCGGTGAGGAACAGGCCGAAGATCCCACCGATTGACGCGAACGGCAGAACCAGAATGATCAGCGAGGCGAGCCGCAGCGAGTTGAACAGCATGAACAGCAGGAAAAATATGGCAGCGATCGTTAGCGGCACAATCACCGACAGTGTGCCCAGCGCACGCTCCATGTTCTCAAACTGTCCACCCCAGGCCAGGTGGTAACCGTCTGGCAAAGTCACCTGGGCCGCCACTTTCTGCTGCACCTCGGCTACAAAGCCACCCAAATCCCGATCCTTGACATTGGCGCCCACCACAACGCGCCGCTGCCCCATTTCGCGACTGATCGCAGGCGGACTGTCAACCAGGTCGATTCGCGCCACCGCGGCAAGCGGAATCAGGGTACCGTCCTGTCCGCGGAGCATGGTGGCGCGAATAGCCTCGACCGAGTCGCGAAAGCGCTCGGGATAGCGCACGGCAATACCAAACCGGCGCTGCCCCTCAAACAGCTGGCTCACCTCGCGCCCGCCAAACGCCGTCTCGATCACCTCGTTGATATCGGCAACATTGATACCATACCGCGCGATCGCATTGCGATCGATCTCAACCTGTAGCGTCTGCTGGCCGGTTAAGCGCTCAACGCGAATGTCAATCGCGCCAGGCACGGTACTGACGACCCGAGCGATCTCTTCGGACACACGCTTGAGCTCAGCCAACTCATCGCCGAAGATCTTGATGGCAAGCTGCGAACGCACGCCCGTGACCATTTCATCAACACGCTGAGCAATCGGTTGATTCATGATCACCTGAATCCCCGGCAGGTCTGACAGCACTCTCCGAATGTCTTCCTCGATCTCGGTCTGCGTACGGCCTGCTCGCGTGTCGATGACTGCGATCGGATCCGACTCATTGGGTCCGGCGGGGTCAGCTGGCGACTCGCCTCGCCCGAGCCGAGCCACCACCATTTTCACGCCCGGCACCTGCGACACCAGTTTCATCGCTTCCGTTTCAACCTTGATCGATTCTTCGAGAGAGATGCTCGGCACCCGAATGATCTGCGGAACGATCGAGCCTTCCTTCATGGTGGGAATGAAGCTTTTGCCCAGCAGCGGAAACAAGGCGAAGGACCCGAGTAAAAGCGCCACGGCGAGCGCGACCGTCTTTTTCTCAGCGGCCAAGGCAGCATGGAGCAGCTTCAGGTAGCCCCGTTTCATCAACGCAATGGGTCGGGTGTCGTGATCTGCGCCCCCTTTCAGTAGCCACGAGCAAAGAACAGGCGACAGGAACAGCGACACCACCAACGACACCGCCAGTGCAATGGCGATGGTCAGCGCGAGCGGCGCAAACATTTTGCCTTCCATACCCGATAGCGCCATCAGCGGCAGGAACACAAGAATGATGATGCTGATGCCGTAAATCGTCGGCTTGGCAACTTCAGAAGTGGCTTCGAGGATGATGCGCAGTCGCTCGGATCGGCTCGGCCCCGCATGCCCCAGCTTGTGATAGACGTTTTCGACCACCACCACGGTACCGTCCACCATCAGGCCAATCGCGATCGCGAGCCCACCTAGCGACATGAGATTCGCAGACAGCCCCAGCTGATTCATCGCCATAAACGTAACCAACGGCGTGATCACAATCGTGGCAACCACCACAACGCTTGAGCGAATGTCGCCCAGGAACAGATACAGGATGATGACAATGAAAAGAACGCCCTCAAGCAGAACCTTGGTCACCATCCAAAGCGCCGAGTCCACCAGCTCGGTGCGGTCATAAAACGGCTCGATCTTCAGGCCGCCGGGCAACAGATTGTTCTGGTTGATCTGATCAACCTTGGCCTTCACGCGCGAGACCACCTCCTTCGCGTTACCGCCGCGCAGCATCATCACAATGCCGGCAACGCCCTCGGTGTCGCCGTTCTTGATGATTGCGCCCTGACGTACGGCCGCGCCCACTCTTACCTGAGCCACGTCGCGCACGAACACCGCCACGCCACCGCTTTCTTTCAGAATAATGTTGCCGATATCGGATTCAGTACGGATCAGCCCGACCCCTCGGATCAGAAACTGCTCGGCAGCTGCCGCCAGCACGCCACCCCCCGCATTGGCGTTATTGCGCTGAATGGCTCTCTCAACATCGGACAGCGAGATCCGATAGGCGCGCAGTCGGTCTGGATCAACCAGCACTTGAAACTGGCGCTCCAGCCCACCCATCGTGTTGATTTCGGCCACCCCAGGAATCGAGCGAAGCATCGGCCGCACGACCCAGTCCTGAATCACGCGACGCTCCATCAACTCAGCGTCGGACAACTTCCGCTTGCCATCCTGCGGATGCACCAGCGTGTACTGATAGACCTCCCCGAGGCCTGTTGAGACCGGCCCCAGAACCGGCACGATGCCCTGAGGCATTCGCGGCGTTACTTCGAGCAGTCGCTCCATGACAAGCTGTCGAGCGAAGTACACATCGGTCTTATCGGTAAAGACCAGCGTCATCACGGACAGGCCGCTTCGATTCAACGCCCGCATCTCGGTCAGACCGGGCAGACCGGTCATCGCGATCTCGAGCGGTACGGTAATGAAACGCTCGACTTCCTCTGGCGAACGGCCTGGTGCCTCGGTGGCAACCTGCACCTGGACGTTGGTGACATCGGGAAACGCATCGACCGATAGCTTCATCGCTGCGCGAATGCCGAAGCCGATCAGCACGCAGGAGACGACCAGGACCAGTAACCGCTGCGACAGCGCCGCGCGGATCATCGTGGTGAGCATGGGAAGGCTTCCTACTGAAGTTCGGCGCGTTTGCGCTCGTTATGCAGGTGAAAAGCGCCCTCGACCAC
>CAZORB010000259.1:964-3652 GCA_964581825.1 uncultured Bordetella sp. | reverse complement strand
AGATCGTTGACCCCAAGCTCGCCAGGTATCGGGGTTCGGTGAGCGCGGCTGTGTAGGCGGACCACCCGAGCGGTCCCGATCCGCCAATCAGAAGCAGACGTGCCAGCGGCAGGATGAAGAATGAGCAGAAAACCACCGCCGCTGGAAGCAGCAACAGCAGCGGGGCTCCGTTCAGCTCAGACGCTCTGCGAGCATCGGCAACATTCATGGTGGCGGATCACGAGGCGGCGCGGTCTCAGCCGATTTCCTTCTGATAGCGATCGGCGATCGCGCGCGATGCTGCCGCGAGCTTGAACACATCCAGCGGCTTTGCGCGCGCGTAGTCGCTTTCAGGAAGGAAGCGCGCGCTTACCTCGGCGCTCATCGCTGAAGCGATGACGGGTCTGAGGTAAGCGGCGGCCCAATGGCGCTGGCCCTCGTTACTCAACACAAAATCCAACACCTTGCGGCCGTTGTCGGGGTTGGGGCCGCGTGCAACCAGGCCCATGACGTAGGGCAGCTGTTGGGTGCCCTCGCGAGGAATGACAAACTCGACCGGCGCTTTGTCGGCGTATTTGCCACGATAGGCGTTGAAGTCATAGTCAAGCAGGATCGGGATTTCTCCCGACAGTACCCGGGCATACGACGTCTGGGTGGGCACGACCGGCTGATTCGCCTGGAGCCGTCGGAAGTAGTCGATTCCTGGTCCCAGGTTATCGTAATCGCCGCCTAAGGCAAGGTTTACAGCAATCACACCCACCTGGCCTACCGCGGCGCTTGCAGGGTTGAGATAGCCGACCAGTCCGCGGTACTCGGGTTTCAGAAGATCGGCCCAACTGGCTGGAACCGCCTTGCCGCGCAGGGCCGCACGGTTGACGAAGAGCCCGAGTGTTCCTGAGTGAATGGTGAACCAGTGACCGTCGGGATCCTTGAGGCCTGCCGGAATCTCATCCCACCGACCTGGCTTGTAGGGCGCAAGGACATCGGCAGCGCGCGCCTGTGGGCCGACCTGGCCGCCCAGATACACCACATCTGCGACGGGCTTGGCCCGCTCGGCGATCAGCGCGGCAAGCGACTGGCCAGAGTTCTTGTTGTCGGGCGGTACCACGATCCCGGTGGTCTGCCCGATCAGCCGCAGCATGCCACCCCAGTCTGCCCACTCGGGCGGACAGTTGTAGCAGATTGCTCGGGCGGCCTGTGCCCAGGAGGGACTGACGGAAGCTGTTACCGTGGCTGCGCTGACAGCTGTGACGAATGTTCTACGTTGCATGGAGACCTCCCGACCTTTAGCAAAGAATTGACGCTCAAAGTATTGGAGGGCTCCATGAAGAGACGATGACAAACCGCTCAGGAGGCTACAGCGCTGAAGAATGTTTAACGCGCCCTCAGTAGCGCCTCAACCTCGAGAAGAACAAACTCGTTATCGTCTGCGCGGTTCGGGTCGCGTGACGACGAGAACGGCAGATTGTTATCGTTACCCACGATGATGTGCTTCTGATCGACGATGTCGACGTTCTCAATGGTAAAGAACGGGAATGTCAATACACCACCATTCAAAGGCTTTCGAGCTTTTCTAAGAGGATCCTGAATTTTCATCAGATCCACGAAGCCGATTTTCCGAACGGGACTGTTGACGTTCGAGTCGTTCATTTCAATTTTCACGACACGCTTGAAACGCGCCAGATCGTGAAAGCAGTTGGGCGCAGGCTTGGCATCGGGACAGGCTCGGTCTGACGTACCTTCTCCGTTGTCCCGCTCAATTACGAGAGCCGTGGTTTCATCGATCATGTTGAAGTCGCCGATTGCGGTGGCTCCCGGGGACAACACATACTTCCAGTGACGACCTGTCCACTTTTCCTCGACCACGGAAAACTCCAGAATCCGAAGGACCTGTTGCCCGTCGTGCTTCTCCCAATCCCTGGCGGCGTGATCCCACAGCGGGCCTTCAAGAAGGCCGTAGAGGAAGCGCCCGTCTTTGCTTGCTGCCAATCCTTCGTAGCCGCGTGAGCGCCCGAGGTTGACATTCGCGGGCATCGCCTGGCCCGGGTTCGGCGCAACGACACGGAAGTGGTCGGGCGACATGACCGGCTTACCATCAGCCATAGTCTCGAACACCGCCTCGACCCGACCGTCCATTGATGCGCGAATCAGATACGGGCCAAACTCCTCGCCGATCCAGAGCTTACCCGCGACGATCTGAAACCCTTCCAGGTCAAAGTCAGCGCCGGTCAGATAGCGCTTGGCGGTTCCCTCGTGAATGATGCGAAAGGGAACCTTCTTGTCGGGGTCATGTAAAAAAACGGTATTGAGTCGATCGACGTTGCCGGTCTCCCAATTGATACGGTAGTGAGAAAGAAATAGCGCTGCATCGGGCGAGTTGGCTTTTGTGCCGAATCCATTGTCGGTCAGGACCCAGAAGGTGCCGTCCGCCATCTTTTTTACGCCTGAGTGGCCCTGCACGGGCTGTCCTGCGAAGGGTAACCGCACCCCCGTGGGACGTCCTGCGGATCGACCCTCGAATGTGCTGAGCCGCTCGTTGCGGACCAGGGCATCCGTGAATTTCCCGGATACCTTCAAATCGTCAGGTGCATCGGCGGGCGGGTTGATCACCGTTTGCGCCGGAAGAATCGCATGACCGGCAAGCGTGGCCGTGAATTCGGTTTGGGAAGAGGCGGCGCCGCTTGAGACCGCCAGCAGGCTGAGCAGCAG
>CAZORB010000259.1:0-954 GCA_964581825.1 uncultured Bordetella sp. | reverse complement strand
TAAAACCAAGGAGCCAACAGTATTGGACGCGGACGTGACACGACGATGACTCGCAAATCTGGGTGTCGCCTTAGCTCAACAGTACGGTGTCGCTCTACAACAAGCATGCGTATGACATATACCTGTCACAAACACGCGATGTACTCACCGCGGTGTTCAACTCGTTTCTCAGGTGTACCAATGCTTATCAAATCGTTTTTGCTTCGTGGCTTCCGATCGCTGATAGTAGGCGCGGGTGTGCTGTTCGCAGCCTCTGCCTCGCACGCGCAGCTCAGTGTCTACATCGTACGGCACGGGCAAACCGACTGGAACCTCCAGGGCCGTATTCAGGGCGGTACCGACAACCCTCTGAACTCGACTGGCCGCGAGCAAGCCGCCACGTTGGGTAGGACGTTATCAAACGTTCGGATCGACGCGGTCTACACGAGTTCCCACCAGCGCGCGCGCCAGACAGCGGAAGTGTTCGAAGGGCGGGCGAAGATCACGCAACTGGACGGACTGCGTGAGCGCTTCTTTGGAAAGTTCGAAGGCGCGAGCGATAAGGACCCTGCCACACTGGCGGACTGGAATAAGCGTCGGTTCACGTGGGACGATGCGATGGACGGTGGCGAGACACTGGAAAGCCAGTCGCGTCGCGCAGCCGATGCGGTACAGCAGATCCGCAGCCAGCATCCCGATGGCGGTTCCGTCGTGATAGTGGGTCATGGGGGGATCAACCCACTCCTGGTCTCACACCTGACCGGGATTCCGCCTCAGGAGGGAGCGAGCGCGATCAACCAGGGCAACGACGAAATCTATCGGATCGACATCTCGCGAACGGGCGAGACTCAAATCTGGAAACTGATTCCACGCACCAAGCTTGGCGAGCTCTAACAGCGAAGCGATACCGTCAGATCAGGCCTGCCCGTTGCCGAGAAAATGTCACGGCAATGGCGCAGGCTGCGTCCCGGGTGA
>CAZORB010000258.1:0-3654 GCA_964581825.1 uncultured Bordetella sp. | reverse complement strand
GTCAGTATGTAATGACCGCTCGCGCGAAAGGCCTGAGCGAGCGGCGTGTGTTCTACCGCCATGTATTTCGCAATGCGCTCATTCCGCTGGTTACGGCGTTTCCCGCAGCGTTCATCGGTTCGTTCTTCACCGGATCACTGCTCATCGAAACACTCTTTTCACTCGACGGCCTGGGGCTGCTGTCGTATGAAGCTGTGGTCAAGCGTGATTACCCGGTGGTGCTCGGTACGCTGTATGTCTTTTCGCTGCTCGGGCTCATCACCAAGCTGATCACCGATGTGCTTTACACCTGGGTTGATCCGCGAGTGAAGTTCGGGGCGGACACATGAGCCCGAGTCGGCGTGCCTGGCTGCGGTTTCGCGCTAATCGTCGCGGCTATCTGAGCCTGTGGATTTTCTCGATTGCGTTCCTGCTCAGCCTGGGCGCTGAGCTGCTGTCCAACAATGCGCCGATTCTGGTGCGCTACGAAGGTCAGTGGTATGCGCCGCAGCTGCGGGTTTATCCCGAGACTACCTTCGGCGGTGACTTTCGAACCGAAACCGATTATCTCGATCCCTTCATTCGAGAGCGCCTGTCATCAGGCGGCAACTGGGCGCTCTGGCCACTCAACCCTTACCGGTTCGACACACTCAACTACTTCGCACCGAGTCCGAACCCTGCGCCGCCGTCGTCGGCCAACCTGCTGGGTACCGACGACCGAGGCCGAGATGTGTTGGCGCGTCTGATCTACGGCTTCCGGGTGTCGGTTCTGTTCGGTCTGGCGCTGACCGCAATCGGCGTGCTGGTGGGCGTGGCCGCTGGCGCGGTGCAAGGCTACTTCGCTGGCCGAGTTGATCTTGCGATTCAGCGCTTCATTGAGGTCTGGAGTGCGGTACCCGAGCTCTATCTGTTGCTGATTCTCGCGTCGCTGTTCCAGCCCAGTATCTGGATTCTGCTGGTGATTTTGTCGCTGTTCGGATGGATGGGCTTGTCCGATTATGTTCGCGCTGAGTTTCTTCGAAACCGGGCGTTGGAATATGTGACGGCTGCGCGCGCGCTGGGCCTATCTGATCTGCAGATTATCTGGCGTCATGTGCTACCCAACTCACTGACACCGGTGATCGCTTTTTTGCCGTTCCGGATGAGTGCGGCCATTGTGGCGCTGACCAGCCTCGACTTTTTGGGGCTGGGCGTACCGTCCTCGACACCCAGCCTTGGCGAACTATTGGCCCAGGGAAAAACCAATCTGGATGCCTGGTGGATCTCGCTGGGTACCTTCGGTGTGCTGGTGTTTACGCTGATGCTGCTGATCTTCATTGGTGAAGCGCTACGCGATGCACTCGACACCCGTAAAGGCTAACGTGAATACGCCGAATCCCGAGGCCACCGGGCGCATTCAAACCAGCGCTGGCGCTGTGCCGTCCGCTGCGCCACTCTTGAGCGTCGAGTCGCTGTCGATCGGCTTTGTCACGACGAGCGGCGCAGTCCAGGTGGTCCATGAGGCGTCGTTCAGCCTGGCCCAGGGCGAGCGTCTGGCCCTGGTCGGTGAGTCAGGGTCGGGCAAAACCATTACCGCGCTGTCGGTGCTGCGCCTGATTCCTGATGCGCATTACAGCGGCCGCATCGTGTTCGATGGCCGAGATCTGCTCGCCGCTGATCTGTCTGACGTTCGGAAAATTCGCGGGCGAGAGATCGCGGTGGTGTTCCAGGAACCCATGAGCGCGCTGAACCCGCTGTTTACTGCTGGCGACCAGGTCGCGGAGCTGCTCGAGCGCCATGAGGGTCTCAGCCGCGGCCAGGCGCTGCGGCAGGCCGAGGCCTTGCTCGCACGCACGCAGATCAGCGATCCGAAGCGTTGCGCGGCTGCGTATCCGCACGAACTGTCGGGGGGGCAGCGTCAGCGGGTGCTGATTGCGATGGCACTCGCCTGCCGGCCGCGTCTGCTCATTGCCGACGAACCCACCACCGCGCTCGATGTCACCATCCAGCGCCAGATCATCGCGCTACTCGACTCGCTCCAGCAGGAGTTCGGCATGTCGGTGCTGCTGATCACCCACGATCTGCCGCTGGTTCAGCAGTTTGCCGACCGCGTGGCCGTGATGCAGGGTGGGCGGCTGGTCGAGTTTGGCGCGACGTCAGAGGTCTTCGAACGGCCCGCCCATCCCTACACCCGCCGGTTGCTCGACAGCCGCCCCGGCAGGCTGGTGGAGACCTCGCCAGGCGCTGAAGCGCCCGTGGTGCTGGATACGGTAGGCCTTGCCTGCAGTTTCACGATTCGCAAAGGCTGGTTCAAGCGTGATCGGCTGGTTGCGGTTCAGCCGCTCGACCTGCAGCTGCACGAGGGCGAAACGCTGGGCATCGTGGGCGAGTCCGGGTCAGGCAAAACCACGCTGGGCATGAGCCTGCTACGGCTGTCGCAGGCGCAGACGTCGGGCAGCATCCGGTTTCGTAACCAGCGGCTCGATACGCTCACGCGCGGCGGGCTCAGACCGCACCGCCGTGCGATGCAGGTGGTGTTCCAAGACCCCTACAACGCGTTATCGCCGCGCATGACTGTTGGGGCCATCATCTCTGAGGGGCTTGCGCTTCATCATCCCGAGATGTCTGCGGTTGAGCGCGATCGGATGGTGGCTGAGTGCCTGCAGGAAGTGGGGCTGTCTGCTGACATGGTCGATCGCTACCCGCATGAGTTTTCCGGCGGACAGCGACAGCGAATCGCGATTGCTCGCGCGACCGTATTGAGGCCCGCGCTGATGCTCCTCGATGAGCCAACGTCCGCCTTGGACGTTTCCGTACAGCAGCAGGTACTCGAGCTGTTGGCGATGCTGCAGCGTCGTTATCAGATGAGCTACCTGTTCATCACGCATGACCTGGCGGTCATCCGCGCGCTGGCTCACCGGGTCATCGTGATGCGCGCCGGACAGGTCGTTGAATCAGGCGACATCGACGCGGTGTTCGGTGCCCCACAACACGATTACACCCGTGAGTTACTTTCGGCGGCCTGGTCTCACCGCACGCCCTGATGAGCGGCGGGCCGCGGGTATCGCGCTGTCAGGTCAGCTAAATACTGCGATCAACCGGGCGCGCCGCGCCAGACGGGCTGTCCGAGGGAGGCGTGTTGGTGGACGCCCGCCGCGGCTCGGCTGAGTCGGGCGATACCGCCTGAGGCGAAGGCTTTTGAGCAGCAGCAGGCGGACTGGTCGGTTTGGTGGCTGCAGGCGCGGCCGCAGCAGGTTTGGCGACCTGGCCAGCTTGATCTTTAGCCGGTGCGGGGGCTGCAGTGGGTTTGGCAGGCGCGGGTTGAGCTTGCGCGGTGGCTGGTGCTGCCGCCGCGGTTGAGGAGGTCGACGCGGATTTGGCAGCTGGCGCTGCGGCCGATCCAGAGGCCTGCGCGGGTGCGGGGGCAGGAGCGGTGGCCTGGGGCTTGGCGGGCGCTGTCGTGGCCTGCGGCTTCGGCTGCGCGGGCGCTGTTGCTGTGGCTGCGGCGGCAGCCTTAGCAGGTGCCGTGGCCGTGGCAGCGCTGGCTGCGGGCGCTGCAGCGGTCGCGGCCGCTGTCGCAGCGGGTCGAGCGGGTTGGGTCGGTGCACCTGAAGCTGCGGCGGGTGCCGTCGACGCCGCAACCGGTGTCGCGGCCGGTGACGGTGCCGCTGTCGCAATCTGCCTGCCGTTTTCCGC
>CAZORB010000257.1:0-3660 GCA_964581825.1 uncultured Bordetella sp. | reverse complement strand
GTTGTTGAAGGGCGGCTTGGTGACATTCATGCCCAGATAGAACATTGAGTTTTCAATCGGCATCGATGTGACCTTGACCGCAGACGTTTCTGCAGAGAGCTCGGAGAAGTCTTTCGGCGGCAGATCGTAGGTGATGTCGATGTCACCTTTCACCAGGAGCGCGCGGCGGTTTCCAGCGTTCGGCACATCGCGCTGCACGATACGGCGAAGCTTAGGCATGGGACCGCAGACCCAGCTGTCGTTACGCACATAGATGATTTCCTGACCTGGCTTCCAGGACTCCACTCGGTAGGCGCCGCCACCGGCGGTGTTGTTGCGCGTCCAATTCAACCCCCAGGGATCCTGCGGTGTGACGTGTTTCTTCACCAGTTCGCTGTTGAGAATGGACGGTACCGGCACGGCCAGATCGGGCATCGTGAGCTTGTCCCGTCTGAAAAACTTCACGCGGAAGGTCAGGTCATCGACGACCTCGAACTGTTCGGGCTTCTCAAGCGAACCGGCGGCCATCTGAAAGGTCGGAAAGCCCCCCACGCTCACCGCGCGGTCAAAGCTCCACTTCACGTCTTTCGCCGTGACCGGCGTGCCGTCGTGAAAGCGCGCATTGGCTCGCAGCTTGAAGGTAACTGACATGCCATCGGGCGCGATCTGCCAGCTTTCGGCAAGTTCCGGCTCAAGTTTGTCCCGGTCATACACCACGCGGCCGTCCGGCAGTGTCTTCTTGCCGTACGTCATCAGGCGGTCGTAGCAGATCCAGCTGACGCCATATGCGGGGCGGTTGGCGCCTACCGTGTGAATGTCGAGCGAATTCGGACCAAATTCGTTGGCGACAACCAGCACGTCATTTGGCCGGGACTGCGCGTGGCCGGCCAGTGGGAGGGCGCCGCCAAGTGCGACCGATCCAGCAGCACTGCGAGAGATAAATTGCCTGCGATCCATGATGGGCTCCGTTTGATGAGGGTCAGAGGGGGTCAGGTCGGGGAACTGCACATCGGACGCGCTGGCGCGTCGGGTCGGGTCGGCGACTGAAGCGCCGCCAGGTAGGCGCGCCAGCCACCGAATTCGCTGATGTCCTGGGCACCGGCAAGGCCTGCGCTCTCGCACAAAAAGCCCTGAACGCGGCGGCCATCGGTCAGCTCGATCGTTCCCAGCCCTAGCGGCGCTGGGATCAGCGCCAGAAAGCTGCCGACTTCAGCGACCGGTACATCCCAGATTTCGAGATCAATCGCGGCGCCATGCGACTCAACGCGAAGCAGGCCCGGGCGTGCGGGCGGTCCACCTGCGAGTGCAAACAGTCGGTACTGCGCGGCGGTTTTCGTTTGCTCGCGAAGCACCGCGCGACGCGTGGTGAGTTGATGGTTCAAAGGCAGGCCCGCCATATGCGCACCGACAGCCGCAATCTGAAGCGTGGGCTCGGTGGCGGGCGCAGGCAGTGGGCCCGCAGCGGGCCGCCCGCGGCGTGTCCAGGCGGACTCCCAGTGCCGCGCCCAGCGGGCAAGGGCCGCATCATCGTTGCCACGCGCAATGAGCGTGATCCCGAAGGGAAGCCCAGTGGCGGTGAGGCCTGCGGGCAGCGCCAGCGCACACCATCCCAGCAGGTTGACGAAATTGGTGAAGCGGCCGAGTTGCGAGTTGACGCCAATGGGATCCGCAGCCAGGGCCTGATGGGTGGGATGTCGCGGCGCAGTGGGCACCATCAGAATGTCCGCGTCGGCCCAAATTCCCTCCAGTGTGCGGCGCGCGCGCTGCAGCCGGTAGTGCGCTTCAAACGCATCGACTGCGGCGTACCGGCGCGCGGCGCCAATCACGGCCCTTACCGTCGGATCCATCTGCTCAGGCTTCGTGTCGATCAGCGATCGGACCACTGAATAGCGCTCGGCGATCCAGGGTCCGTCGTATAACAGGCGCGCCACCTCGTAAAGCGGTTCAAAGTCGAGTGGTTCGACAGACTGGGCGAGCGTTGACATCACCTCGAGCGCGCGTGCCCAGCCCGCGTCGTAGCCATCGTCGGTCAACGCAAGCCCCGCGGGTACCCGCACCCGAGGCGAGGCTGCCGGAAAAGTGGCCCGACCGGGGTTGAAGGCCGAGTACTCGTCGGTTTCATCCGCGCCCTCAATCAGCGCAAGAATCGCAGCGGCGTCATCGACCGTGTGCGCAAAGACCGATACGCAATCGAGTGTTCGACAGGCAGGCAGCACGCCGGATGTACTGACTCTGCCGGGTGTGGGCTTTAACCCCACCAAGCCGTTAAAGCCGGCGGGGATCCGTCCCGAGCCGGCAGTATCGGTGCCCAGCGAAAACACCACTTCGCCCCGCGCGACTGTCACTGCGGAGCCTGAACTCGATCCACCACTGATCCGGTCGGCGCTACAGACGCTTGACGGCGCACCATACGGCGAGCGCGCACCGACCAGACCGGTTGCGAACTGATCAAGGTTGGTTTTACCGAACAGCACCGCACCGGCAGCGAGCAGCTTCTGCACCACCGTGGCGCTTTGTTCGGGCCAGCGCTCAAACGCCGGGCAGGCTGCCGTGGTCGGCATACCAGCCGCGTCGATGTTGTCTTTCACAGCGAAGGGCACCCCAAACAACGGATACGCGCGGATCAGCGCATGACGGTCTTCGAAGCCGGTTGCCAGCAGCTTGAGCTCATCAAGTCGGGTCGCAAGCGAGGGCGCGTCGATCAGATGTATCCAGGCCGAGGGAGTGCGCGCGGACTGAAGCCGCGACAGCCGGGCTCGTAGCAGCGCGCCCACCTCTGCACCCGAGGTCACCGCATCGCGCCAGCCGGCCAGATCAGTCAGCCGCGCTTCATCAGGAAGGAAAGACATATCGCTGGTTTTGTAGGATTGAGAGAGGGTGGTGAAAGCAGGCACCGGCCACAGAACCAAAATGGTGCACTGACTTGTATACAAGCTAGAGCACATGCAGGGTTCGTGCCAGGCCGCCACGAGTGACCGTTCAGAACGATCAATCACCCCGGCCCATCGGACCGTCGTCCGTCGAACCCGCTAAACTCGGGGGTTTACCCAGAGCCCGGTTCCCAGTCATGCAAGAGAAGTACGACGCCGGCGCGGTCGAGCGCGCCGCCCAACAGCATTGGCAATCCATCGATGCCTATCGGGCAATCGAAAACGACCCTCGGTTTCCAAAGGGCAAGTTTTATGCGTGCTCGATGCTGCCGTATCCGTCCGGCAAGCTCCACATGGGGCATGTGCGCAACTACACGATCAACGATGTGATGTACCGGCACCTGCGAATGCAGGGCTGGAACGTGCTGATGCCCATGGGATGGGACGCGTTCGGGCTCCCCGCCGAAAACGCAGCGATGAAAAACAACGTTGCCCCAGCCAAATGGACCTGGGACAACATCGCCTACATGAAAAAGCAAATGCTGGCGATGGGGTTAGCAATCGACTGGAGCCGGGAGGTCGCAACCTGTTCGCCCGACTACTACCGCTGGAACCAGTGGTTATTTCTGAAGATGCTCGAACACGGTATCGCTTACCTGAAAAACGGCATCGTCAACTGGGATCCGGTAGACCAGACGGTGCTGGCCAATGAACAGGTGATCGACGGACGTGGCTGGCGCTCAGGGGCAGTGGTCGAAAAACGCGAAATCCCGATGTACTACCTGGGCATCACGCGCTATGCCGACGAGCT
>CAZORB010000256.1:0-3663 GCA_964581825.1 uncultured Bordetella sp. | reverse complement strand
CGGGAATTTGGCCGATTGATAAATCGCACGAAAAGCCCTTGAAGCCGTCCAATATTGACCCCCGGGGGTGCTGCGTAAAACTTGCTCAGCAGTCCATGCGCACAGCAGGACTCGAATCAAGGGTGCAGAGCGCGGTTCGGGATGGACAGAACACAGGTGTTGGCTCTCTGGTCGGCCAGAGGCTGATTGGGCTGCCTACCTCTTTGAAAAAAAAAGAGGCTAGTGGGTGATGATGTGTATCCGTCCGGTCAACCCATTTTGAGTTCACCTGATGAAGCTGCCATCGTGCACACGAGTGGAGGATCGTGGAGACGATGGAACAGTTTTCAAACGATGGTCGGCCTCGCCGGCGTGATTACAGCAAGCCGTTCAAAGCGCAGGTTGTCTATGGTGGGCCGCAGAAATGGGAAGGATGTCGAAGCTGTTGGAAGGCGGCGTGGCAGGGCTCATGAACCCATCTTACGCAGGACGACGGCAGGCCTGCGCTGTGCAGCCATTGATTTCGAGGTGTGCGCTTAACACCTGGCACTTGGAGCAAAGACCCCAATGTTGTCAATTTCCTCCGGCTGCGCCGCTTGAGCAGATGGCTTCCGATACATTTGTGGGCTCATCAACGGCTGCGGTCGATGTCGTGGAGCGGCGCAAAGCACATCTCCAACCGTTTGTTTGTCCTTTGGGGTGTGGCCATAAAGAGCGTCCGCATGAATGAGTGAGCTGGGAATGGGGATGCTTGGAAAAATACTGGCTTTTGTCTTGTTGGCGCTAAGCGCTGCCGCGGCGTCTTCGCGTGAACCAGTGAGCGAGCGGTCTTGGGTCGAGGACCCGACCGGCACCATGACCCTCGCACAGGTGATGGCCGCCCCGCAGCAGCCGCTTACCGGCTCCTATTTTGGGCAAGGGTTCAGTAACTCGGCCTTCTGGATTCGCGTCAGGATAGACCCGGCCAAATGGCCGGATGCCCTGCCGGACAAACCGCTGGTGATACGGTTGCAGCCGGTCTTCCTCGATGAGTTTGAGTTGCACGATCCGTTGGCGGCTGCTGGCACGGTGAGATACACCGGCGATAGGCACTCATGGATTCTGGATGATTACCAATCCCTGAACAACAATTTTGTGGTTCCCAGGGGCAGTGCGCCCAGAGACATCTGGCTGCGCCTGCAAACGGTTACATCCACGTTCAGCTCCATCGAAGTTCTTGACCTCGAAACGGCCCAGCAAAAAGATTTCAGGCAGCTGATATGGAGCCTGGTCTATCAATCGGTCCTTCTCATTTGCATGGGGTGGGGGGTGCTGTCGTGGCTGAGCACCCGGGACAGGCTGGTCAAGCTCTATGTCGTCCGAGAGTTTTTCATGACCGCCTATGCCCTGATCATCCTCGGCCATTGGCGGGTGCTGGGCGCCGACTTCTTACCGCCCGAATGGATAGACACGATGGGCAACTGGGGTATTTGGGCCGTCGTGCTGGTGGTCATATGGTTTGACATTCACTTTTTGTCGGAATTCAAGCCCCATCCACATCTGCTCAAAGCGCTCTATGGTTTTTGGTGGGCTTTTTTATGCGTTTTTTTGGCCGGCGTGTTTGGATACGCAGCTTGGGCGTTCAGGATCTCGGCTGTTTTGTTGACCTTGTGCTTCTTCATGGTCTTGCTGGTGGCCATTTCCACGCGCATCTGGTCCGATGCCAACGCGGAGAAAAAACCTGTGGTCTCCAAAGCCGTGCTGGTTGGTTTTTATCTTTTTGTGGTGCTCCTCGGCGTTTTCAATCGCCTCAACTCGATGGGCGTCATTTCAAGCCCTCTTGACATCTGGAGCCTGCTGCTTCTGTACCCTTTACTTGGTAGCCTGCTGATGATGGCCGTGTTGCAGTTACGAGCACAACAGCAATACAAGTTGCAGCAGCAAGCCGAGTGGCGCATTGCACTAGCCGAAAGAGTCGCTCAAGAGGAAAAATCCAAGCGCCAAGAGCAACAGCGCTTTCTGGCGATGCTGGGGCATGAACTACGCAATCCGCTGTCTGCCGTGAATTTTTTGGCTGACGCACAGACTCGAGAGGGCAAGCAGATTCGCCGAGCCGTTCAGGACATGCGACTCGTGATTGAGCGCAGCGTTCAGGCAGAGCGCCTTGACGACGGCGGGTTTAGTCCTCGGTTCGCAGCCACACCACTGCCAGCTCTGGTGGACGAAGTGGTTCAGCGGGCGAACTCGGAGCGCTTGCAGGTACTTGTTAAGGACTTGCCGGCGGCCATTGAGACCGACAGTGTCCTCCTGTCGGTGGTGCTGGCTAACCTCGTGGACAACGCACTGAAGTACAGCCCCGAGAACTCTGTCGTCAGCTTTCACGCGAGCCTACCGAGTGGGCATCAGCCGCCCATGGTTCGTTTCTGCGTGAGTAATGCCGTTGGCACTGCAGGCATGCCCGACAGAGACCGATTGTTTGAAAAGTACTACCGAAGTCCAGCGGCTCAGCACCAAGTCGGCTCTGGACTGGGGCTTTACTTGGTGCGCGGCTTGGTGGGGTCGCTGGGGGGAACCATTGACTGCCGCTCTTCGCAGGGTGACGGTGGCCCGCATCTTGTTTTTGAAGTGCTACTGCCAATTACTCCCCCCGCCAGTCTTGCTGCGTAAGGATGGCGATCGTTTGGGTTTTGTCGGTTTTCGAGGTGTAAGCTTTGTGAAGTGTTCCGGCCATGAATTTTGCAATCCCACCGTATGCCGAACAAAGTCTTGAACATTTTGATCGTTGAAGACTACGACGTCTTGCGCGACGCCATGGTCAGGACATTGACCCGTGCGGGCCATCGGGTTCTGGGCGTAGGCAGGGCCGAAGACGTTGACGAAATGCCCATGGGTTGCTTGCCCGACCTCTACATCATTGACCTGAACCTGCCTGGCGAAGATGGTCTGAGGCTGGTGCGCAGAATCCGGGCGAGCGCACCGCTCACAAAAATTGTGTTGGCAACCGCCCGAACGTCTGTTGTGGACAAGGTGGCTGGCTATGCCGCCGGCGCTGACATCTACCTGCCTAAGCCGGTGGCACCCGAAGAACTGGAGGCGATTGCCCAAAGCCTGAGCGAGCGTAGGCTCGCCCATGAGGCGGCCAGCCCCAACAAGCTGCTGCTGTGGTCCCGCAAACTCACCCTCGAGGGGCCGCAGCAGGCCACGCTCTTACTGACCCCCGCTGAAGTCAATGTCCTTGGAGCGCTGGCACGCGCACCGAACCAGTCACTCGAGCACTGGCAGGTTGCAGAGCATTTGGGTGTTGACATCGCGGTCAGCAAGGACAGCCAGGAGGTGCGGATGGGGCGTTTGCGAAAAAAGCTGCTTACCTGTGGCGCAGGCGGTCCTGGCATCAAGGCCATTCGTGGATACGGCTACCGATTGCTGTGTGACATTGAAGTGCGTTAGCTGCTGGCAGGCGCTGGTGCCGATCACGACGATCAGACAAACCCATCTCCACCAGACCCGTCAGTTCCGGGCGAGCCACTGACGCTGTTGGTTAAGGTTGGTTAACAGCCATGTCACTTTTCTAGACTTCTTTCACAAAAACTTACGTTTTTGCCGAAAGGATAAGTCAGCCATGAATCGTGTTTATTCGCTGGTGTGGTCGGCGGCCCGTGGGGGCCTTGTGGTGGTTTCCGAGTGCGCGAAAAGCCCAAGAGGTGG
>CAZORB010000255.1:0-3678 GCA_964581825.1 uncultured Bordetella sp. | reverse complement strand
TTCCGCTTGGCGTACGCGTATTCAACGTATCCAATGCCACCCTTGACCCGGCGAACGTTGGCGGCCACGCCTTCATTGCCCTTGCCGCCCACCGATGAGGCGGCGGGCCATTTAACCGCTGCGCCCTTGCCCACCTTGGAAGCCCATGCGGGACTGACTTCGTTCAGGTAGTCGGTGAAGTTAAACGTGGTACCCGAGCCGTCTGCACGGTGCACCACCGTGATGGCCATGTCGGGCAGCTTCAGGCCACTGTTCAAGGCCACGAGCTTGGGGTCGTTCCACTTGGAGATCGTGCCCATGAAGATTTCGGCTAGCAGCTGACCCGTAATTCGGAACGCACCGTCCTCAATGCCCTCCAGGTTGAACACCGGTACGGTGCCGCCGATGATCGCCGGGAACTGAACCATGCCGTCGCGGTCAAGCTCTTCACCCTTTACTGGGGCGTCGGTGGCGCCGAAGGTGACCGTCTTGGAGCGAATCTGTTTGATGCCCCCCGACGAACCGATTGACTGATAGTTGAGGCCAATACCGGTTGCCGCCTTGTAAGCCTCTGCCCACTTAGCGTAAATCGGATACGGGAAGGTTGCGCCCGCGCCGGTGATATCGGCGGCGAGGGCAGGCGTGGCAACTGCGATCGCAGCGCCCGCGATCAGCGCGGAAAAAAGCTTTTTGATCATGGCGGAGTGTGGAGTGGAAGGTTGCTGAAAGCCTGGCGTCAATCTTTGACACCAGGTCAGTTCGACACGCTAAGGCCGTTTTGTGACAGCTTTGTGACGAGCCGCCCTGTGGCGTTCAGATTCCCCTCCGACGGACCTGCCAAAAGCGATTTTGACTCGCTTGTGGCGGGCCTCAGCATGCCCTCTGCTTCAGTACACCGCACGTCCGCCCGACAGATCAAACACCGCGCCCGTCGTGAACGAGCATTCCTCGCTTGCCATCCAGGCGACCATCGCCGCGATTTCGCTGATCTGCCCAAAACGTCCCATCGGGATCTTGGACAGCATGAAGTCAATATGCTGCTGGGTCATCTGATCAAACATGGGCGTCTTGACTGCCGCCGGGGTAATGCAATTGGCGCGGATACCGGTCTTGGCGGTTTCTTTTCCGAGCGACTTGGTCAAACCGATGACTGCTGCCTTGGAGGCGCTATACGCCGGCGCGTTGGGGTTGCCATCTTTACCTGCGATAGAAGCGATGTTGATGATCCGCCCGTAGTCGGTCTTCAGCATTTCGCGCACCACCGCCCGGTTGCACAGAAACACACCATTCACATTCACATCCATCACCTGCCGCCACGCGGCGGGCTCGTATTGCCAGGTCGTTGCGTTAGGCCCGGTAATGCCAGCGCTACAGACCAGAATATCGATGCGGCCAAAGCCCGCGACGGTGGCGTCGCAGGCGTGCTGAACGCTGGCCTCGTCCGTGACGTCGGTGGCCAGCGCCAGGTGCGAGCCGCCCATGGCGGGTAGCGCGGCGGCAAGCTGCGCGGCAGCACCCTGGTCCAGATCCCAAAGTGCGACCCTTGCGCCGCTGGCAGACAGGCGGCGGGCGATCTCTGCGCCGATTCCAGAGGCCCCGCCGGTAATCACCGCGCAGCGGCCACTCAGGTCAATGGTGTTCATTATTTCTCCAGCCCCATGAAGGCATGACGTGGACGGTCGGAAAGCTCGCAACCTTAGCAGCGCGGCCGCAGGGGCGCCAGTCGGGTAACCTGCCCGAGATTCGCTGATGCCCGGCGGCACGGTTTCTCAGTGGAATCAGCGCCCATCCTCGCGACGCGCCGGCTACGCGATAATCAGGCGGAGCGCTGCGCAAGATGCGGCAGCCTACTCACCCTCAGGAGCCCCGGATGAAAGTTCTTTTTACCGATTACGACATGAAAAGTGTCGAGCTTGAGCGCGAGATTTTTCGTGAGGCCGGCATCGACCTGATCGAGGCGCAGTGTCGATCTGAGGACGACGTCATTCGCGCAGCACAGGGCTGTAGTGCGCTGTTGATCCAGTACGCGCCAGTGGGCGATAAGGTGTTCGCGGCCTGTCCAGAGATCGGGCTGGCTTCAAGAATCGGCGCAGGCTACGACACCATCGATGCGATCGCCGCAGCCCGTCACGGGGTGTGGGTCTCCAATTCGCCAGACTATGGCGTGGGCGAGGTATCGCTGCATGCGCTTGCGATGCTGCTCGACCTCATCCGCTCGATCAGCCGCTACAACCACGAGATTCAACAGGGCACCTGGCACTACACCAGCGTGCCGCCCATTCCGCGCGCACAAAATTTAACGGTGGGCGTGCTGGGCCTGGGTCGTATCGGTAAGCGGTTTGCGCATTACGCCAACCCGATTTTTCGACGGGTGATTGCGCATGACCCGTTTCTGATTGACGGTGATTTTCCGCAGTACGTCGAACGCGTGAGCCTCGAAACGCTTTTCGAGCAGGCGGACGCCATATCGATTCACTGCCTGTTGAACGACGGGACACGGGGCCTGGTGAACGAGGCGTTGCTGTCGCGGATGAAACCCGGGTCATATCTGGTCAACACGGCGCGCGGCGCGGTCATTGATGTCGACGGACTGGTGAGGGTCTTGGGCACCGACCGGTTGGCAGGCGTGGGGCTCGATGTATTGCCGGTTGAGCCGATCGCCTCGGGGCATCCGCTTTTGGCAGATCCGCGGGTATTACTGTCTCCGCACTCGGCGTTTTATTCGGTGCAATCCGAGGTAGAGCTGCGCCGCAAGGCGGCGCTCAATATCGTGAGCTGGATGCGGTCTGGTCGTCCCGATTACCCCGTGGTCACCGGCTCGCGTAAGCCACCCGCGCGCTGAGACAACTGCCTGGGGCCCCGAGACGGGGCAGAGACGCATCAGACCGAGGCGCCCGCCGCGCTGGGCGACGGGCGACCGGACTGGCGCTTACTTGGCTGCCTTGTACTTGATGATCTTCTGACGCTGCTCACCGAGTCCGGCAATACCCAGCGTGACGACGTCGCCCGCCTTCAGGAAGTTCTTGGTGGCAAGGCCCACACCCGCCGGCGTACCGGTGGTGATGATGTCGCCGGGGTAGAGCGTGAAGAACTGGCTGCAATACGAGACCAGCGTCGCGCAATCGAAAATCATGTTCTTGGTGTTGCCGCGCTGCTTGGACTGGCCATTCACATCAAGCCACATGTCGAGTTTTTGCGGATTGGTGATCTCGTCGGTGGTGACCAGCCAGGGGCCGATGGGGCCGAAGGTGTCGCAGCCCTTGCCTTTGGTCCACTGCCCACCGCGCTCGATCTGAAAGGCACGCTCTGAAACATCGTTACAGAGCACGTAGCCCGCAACATGGTTGAGCGCTTCCTTTTTGCTGACGTTACAGGCGCGCGAGCCGATCACGATGCCGAGTTCGATCTCCCAGTCGGTCTTGGTAGATCCCTTGGGCATCATCACGTCGTCGTTCGGACCCTGCATGCAGGTGAGCGTCTTGTGAAAAATGATGGGCTCTTTGGGCAGCGCGTTACCGGTTTCCGCCGCGTGGTCGGTATAGTTCAAACCGATTGCCACAAACTTAGTGGCTCCGGTAAACGGCACGCCGTAGCGCGGATTACCGCGAACCAGCGGGAGCTTGGCGGTCTTGACCTTCGCGAGTTTGGCAAGCGCCTTCGGTGACAATTGATCGGGGCCCAGGTTGGCGATCACGCCAG
>CAZORB010000254.1:0-3680 GCA_964581825.1 uncultured Bordetella sp. | reverse complement strand
ACGGCGTCGGTTACCTGGCGGGTTGTGGCGGTGCCGCCCAGATCGCGCGTGTGCAGTGCGCGGTTGGCAGTAACCGACTCCACCGCGCGCATCAGTCGACCAGCAGCCTCGCGCTCACCCAGGTGCTCGAGCAGCATCACGCAGCTCCAGAATGTGCCCACCGGGTTTGCGAGCCCCTTTCCCATGATGTCGAAGGCCGACCCGTGAATCGGTTCGAACATGCTGGGAAAACGACGCTCGGGATCGATATTGCCCGTGGGTGCAATACCCAGGCTTCCGGCCAATGCGGCCGCCAGATCGCTGAGGATATCGGCATGGAGGTTGGTTGCCACGACGGTATCGATGCTTGCGGGTCGATTCACCATGCGCGCGGTCATGGCATCGACCAGCTCCTTATCCCAGCGAACGTCGGGAAACTCTGCTGCAATCTGCAGCGCGATTTCGTCCCACATCACCATGGCATGGCGCTGGGCGTTGCTCTTTGTGACGACAGTGAGCAGCTTGCGCGGACGCGACTGCGCAAGCCTGAACGCGAACCGCATCACACGCTCGACACCGGCGCGAGTCATGATGCTGACGTCGGTGGCCACCTCGATCGGATGGCCCTGATGCGCGCGCCCGCCAACGCCTGCGTATTCGCCCTCGGAGTTCTCCCGCACGATCACCCAGTCGAGATCCGCCGGTGCGCAGCGCTTAAGCGGAGCATCGATACCGGGGAGAATACGGGTGGGTCGGACGTTGGCATACTGATCGAAGCCCTGACAGATCTTGAGGCGCAGGCCCCAGAGCGTGACGTGATCGGGGATGGCGGGGTCGCCCGCCGATCCGAACAGGATGGCGTCCATGCCCCGCAGCGCGTCCAGACCGTCGGCCGGCATCATCTCCCCATGGGCGCGATACCAGTCGCCCCCCCACCCGAAGTCAGTGAAGCGGAAATCGAGGTGCTCGAGCGTACTTGCCAGCGCTTCAAGTACTTCGCGACCGGCCGGGATCACTTCCTTGCCGATACCGTCGCCCGGAATCGTTGCTATCTGGTATGTCGTCATGGCGTCGCGCGAGGGAGCGCTTCGGAAACTGAGAACTCCGCGACGATAAGGCCAATGCAGCGCGTCGGCAACCCGAGAGCGCGGGCTAGCCCACTGGCTTGCGAGACGTGCGGTGTTTGCGTAGCGTGCGGTCAGCACGGTTGATCTTGCTTAACACGGCATCAGGAGCTGCTATGGATCTCGGTATCCGATCGCGCCGCGCACTCGTGTGTGCGTCGTCACAGGGGTTGGGGCTGGCCTGCGCAACCGCGCTCGCTCGAGAGGGCGCACAGGTATTTCTGAATGGTCGCGACCCGGAACGGCTTGCCCGGGCAGTCGATTCAGTTCGCGAGGTAACCGGCGCGACTGCGGTTCCTGTGGTGGCGGACATCACGACCGAGGCCGGGCGGCAGACCTTGTTTGAGTCCTGCACCGAGCTCGATATTCTGGTGAACAACAACGCCGGACCGCCGCCAGGACAGTTGTCAGATTGGGATCACGATACCTGGCTTCGTGCGCTTGAGGCCAACATGCTGGCGCCGATCCTGTTAATCCGGGGGTTCCTGCCGGGCATGCGTGCGCGCAAGTTTGGACGCATCGTCAATATCACCTCGGCCATGGTCAAGAGCCCGCGCGCGCACATGGCGCTGTCTACCTCTGCGCGTACCGGCTTGACGGCCTTCTGCAAATCGATGTCATTTGAAGCCGCTGCGGATAACGTGACGATCAATAATCTTTTGCCCGAGCGTATTGATACGCCGCGGCAGGCTTTCCTCGCCGAACGGCTGATGAAGATGCACGGCATCACCCGCGAAGAGGCGCGGCAGCGTATTGCGGATTCCATTGCCGCCAAACGATTTGGCCGCCCTGAAGAGTTTGCTGATGCATGCGCTTATCTGTGTAGTGCACAGGCGGGGTTCATTTCCGGCCAGAACCTGCAGCTTGATGGCGGCTCGTATCCGGGGCTGATCTGAGCAGGCGTATCACCGACACGACCGCGGTTGGTCATGCCTGGATCTGCGCTAGCTAGCTGCGCGCGCCCAGTCGCGCAGTACGAAGCGCTGCAGCTTGGCGTTTTCGGTGCGCGGCAGCGTGGTCACGAACCGGATCCGTCGCGGGTACTTGTAGGGCGCCAGGCGGTCACGGACCCAGCGCTGCAGTTCTTGCGCCAGCGCGTCGTCGCCGTCGCGGGATGGGCGGCACACCACAAAGGCCATCACTACCTGACCGCGCTCGGAATCAGGCGCTCCGACCACCCCACACTCGGCAACATCTGGGTGCGTGAGCAGCACATCTTCGACTTCGGGGCCCGCGATGTTGTAACCGGCGCTGATGATCATGTCGTCGGTGCGCGACTGGTACCAGAAGTAGCCGTCTGAATCCATCAGGTAGGCATCGCCGGTTAGATTCCAACCCTGCTGCACGTAGCTCAACTGTCGGGGATCATCAAGGTAGCGGCAGCCGGTAGGGCCGCGTACGGCTAGCCTGCCGATGGTGCCTGGTGGCACGGGCTGGCCCTGGTCGTCGAGAATGCACGCCTGATAGCCAGGGACCACCCGGCCGGTAGCGCCCGCACGGACTTCCCCCGGGCGACATCCGATGAACG
This sequence comes from uncultured Bordetella sp., assembly GCA_964581825.1. GTDB lineage: Bacteria > Pseudomonadota > Gammaproteobacteria > Burkholderiales > Burkholderiaceae_E > SYIM01. The sequence goes on along the minus strand of CAZORB010000254.1, from coordinate 1,049 downwards.
CGTGCAACAGTTCGGTAGAGCCCAGGCACTCGGTCATGTCGATGCCTGTGGCTTCGAGCCATTGGGCGCGGGTGTCGGCTGGCAACATTTCGCCAGAGGACACCGTGATACGGAGTGACTGAAGGGCTTGACGTTGCGCCACAGCAGCCATCCTGCGATAGAACGTAGGCGCCGTGAAGCAAATGGTGGCCTGGTGATGCGCGACACCCTCCAGCAGCGACTCGGCGGTCCATTGCGGTTCGAGCACTGCGCTTGCCCCCGCACGCAGCGGAAAGATCAGCAGCCCGCCCAGCCCAAAGGTGAAGGCAAGTGGCGGGGTTCCAATGAACACATCGGTGCTGACGGGTTCGAGCAGATGACGGGCCAGCACATCTGCGATCAGCAGACAGTCCCGATGGAAATGCATCGTGCCCTTGGGTTGACCGGTGGTGCCTGATGTGAAAGCGATCAGCGCGACGTCGTCCTGAGCGGTATCCGCAGTCGGAAACGGTTCGTTATGCCGCTGCATCGCATGTTCAAGGCTTCCAGGCGACGCGTGTGACCCACCGAAGCCCAGAACTGGCCCCGAGCTGGGGCGCGCGGCGCGTACCTCATTCCAGGCGTCAAGCAGGCTCGCATCGCATAGCGCCGCGCTGACTTGCGCACGCTCGGCGATCACCCCAAGCTCGCGCGCCCGCAGCAGGGGCATGGTCGTGACTGCGATGCATCCCGCTTTCAGTACCCCGAGCCAGCACGCGGCAAGCATTGGATGATTGGGGCCGCGCAGCAGTACCCGAGCGCCGGTGGGAAGCTCGAAGTCAGAGCGCAGCACGTGCGCAATGCGATCAACCCGATCGGAAAGCTCGGCATAGGTCCAGACAACGCCCGCGCCGCGCAAGGCAATCGCGTTGCCGCGCCCAGCACTCAGTTGTGGTTCGAGCAGCGCGGCTGCAGCATTCAGGCGATCCGGATAGGCGATGCCGTTCGGCGGGGAGAGTAACAGTGGCCATTGCTCAGCTGGCGGCAGACGGTCTCTTGCGAAGCTGTCCTGGTGACCCGAGCGACGAAGC
>CAZORB010000253.1:0-3707 GCA_964581825.1 uncultured Bordetella sp. | reverse complement strand
CAGGGCCACGCCCAAGCTTATCGTTCGGCTTCATGCGAGCGCCGCCTCTTCCGGTGTCGCGTTCTCCAGCACCAGCGGCTGCTGTGCGCTGTCGGCATCCAACCCTAGCCAGCCGTCTTCACGCCACTTGATATCGACCCCCACTGCGTGCAGCTGAACCCGCTCGATGAGGAGCGTAACGATTCGCTGCTGCTCCGCGGGAAATAGTTGCTTCCATACCGCCCCAATCCGGCGTAACGCCACCACGGCCGTCGGCTCATCGATCGTTAGACCGCTGGGGTGCTTAAGACAGGCGCGCCAGACTGCTATCTGCATCTGGGGCGCTTGCAGCATTTCGTGAACCCGCTCAAGTACCGCTGCTTCCACATCGGCAGCAGGAAGCGGGCCCGTGGCAGGGATACCGGGGACGAGGGTTGCGCCCGCGCTGCGACGCCGTTCAAGGTAGGGCACGTAGTACCGGTACATCCGCCCGTTCTTCTTTCGCGTGTAGGTCTGGATCATCAGTTGACCATCGGGCGCGTAGAGCAGCCCGGCAAGGAGCGCTGGAAATTCAGTGAGTCGCTCACGTGGCCCCATCTTTCGGCGATTGAGAAAGGCATGCGCGCCATCCCAGAGCCTGGTGGACACGATGGGTTCGTGTTGTCCGGCGTAGCTTTGTCCCTTGTGCCGGATTTCGCCCAGGTAGATTCGATTTCTAAGCAGCTTTGCGAGGAACTGCTGATCGATCGGACGCCCCTCGTGGAGTTGTCCACTGCCCGCACGCCATACCTTGGTGGTCCGTCCCTCCATCTCAAGCTCGCGCACCAGGCGCGCAGCCGAGCCATGCTCGCCATAGCGGCGAAAGATGTCACGGACGAGGTTCGCTTCCGCAGGATTGACGACGAGCTTACGGTCAACCACGTCATAGCCCAGGGGTGGCACACCCCCCATCCACATACCCTTGGCTTTGCTCGCCGCGATCTTGTCGCGAATGCGCTCACCGGTCACCTCGCGCTCGAACTGCGCAAACGAGAGCAGGATATTGAGCGTTAGACGTCCCATCGAGGTCGTGGTGTTGAACTGCTGCGTGACCGAGACAAAGCTCACGCCGTTACGATCGAAGACCTCAACGAGCTTTGAGAAGTCGGTAAGGCTCCGAGTGAGACGATCGATTTTGTAGACAACGACAATATCGACTTTCTGCTCCTCGACATCCGTGAGCAGACGCTTTAGCGCAGGTCGGTCGAGATTTCCACCCGAGAAGCCGCCGTCATCGTAGCCTTCGGGAACGGGGATCCAGCCTTCGCTTCGCTGGCTTGCAACAAATGCGAGACCCGCGTCCCGCTGCGCCTCCAGGCTGTTGTAGTCCTGATCCAGCCCTTCTTCCGTGGACTTGCGGGTGTAGATCGCGCAGCGCTTTCGAGTCACGACAGGCACCGTATACGCCGCGGCGCGGGGCTTGTTCATGCAGCCCCCTTCCGTCCGCGCGCCTTAAGACCGAAGAAGGCGGGACCAGACCATTGCGACCCGGTAATTGATCGAGCAATTGCAGAGAGGCTGGCGAAGCGCTTTCCCTCGTACTCAAAATCTCGAACACCCCGCACAAGCACCCGGTGTTCGACATCATCAAAGACGCGACTCAGCACAGTGCCCCGCGGCAACTGGGCCGCCTCGCGCGCCAACTTCGGCGGCAGCATCCCATCCTCCCCGATTTCCTCAAGCCTTCGCCGAACCGTGCTCTTTAGCCCTCCGAACGCCTGCTCCTGAATTCGGTAAGCGAGTCGACTCTCAATCCATCCGCGATGGTGATGAGCAGGCCGCTCATCAAAGTAGTCATCCCAGAGCGCCCAAAGCGCCTCCATCGACAGATGAGGCAACTGCGCAACCTTGGTCGCGATCGACGCACGGGAAGCGAGGTCTGCGTGTGTAGACATGGGCGAACGACTCATTTCAAAGCAGGGTTCGCATTCACGCTCGCCTCGCAAGGCATAGCAAGTGATACCGCGTCGCGTCCACCGATCTCGATCATGGGATCGAGCGTGCGCAGGCGTAGTAGCGCTAGAGCAAGCAGATCAGCGACTTCTTGCTGCGCCGTTCGTGGGCAGTCGAGGTCCGATCGATAGGAGAGTTCGAAAGATCGCATGGCAGGCAGTCGATAGAAACAACGCTGCTCATGCTAGGCGTGAGTACACCTCCGCGTAACGTGATCAGGCGGGATTTGTAGTGCTCGCGCGAGTTGAGAACGCTAGCGAAGCGGGTGCTGGCCTGCGGCTGCGAACCGTTCGAAGCTGTCCTGAGTCGCCTCGTCGTGCCATGTGGTGTCCGAGGCCCGAGGTTCCGCCGACTCAAGGATCAACAGCGTCAGAACGCGATCCCGTCCGGGATAGCTGTGTTTGAACTCACGAAGCCTCATGTGCTGCGCCTCGTTCGGGCACCAGATCGATGCTGCCAATTGCGCGCCACGCCACTCATTCTGGATGTCAGGGGAGGCTGCAAGCGAACCTTGCGGCGGCTCCTGGGGTCCCCCTTCCTTTTTGACCTTAGCCTGGGTGCGACGCGCCGTTGTACTGCGGCATTCGTAGTCGAGGAAGCCATTGTCCCAGCAGATCAGAATCGCTCGAAGTTCGGTGTACTCGATAAATCGGATGCACAGCGCCTCGAATGACACCGCAAATCGCGTTGCAAGATCGCTCAGAAAGCGAAGATCAACGGTGTTGTCTCGAATGGCCTGGGTAAACAGGTCCCCCGGCATCAGGAGGTGACTCGCAAAAACGTTGGCCTCGCGCTCCATCACAGCGAGCGCCTCTGAGCCCGAGTAAACCGAACCCGATATGCAACGGAAGTCAGTCGTACGCTCTCGATGTAGAACGAAGTGGCCGAGTTCGTGTGCGACCGTGAAGCGTTGCCGTTCGGTACGGGCGTCGGGGTGTTAGAAGATTCCCCACTCGGTGGGATTTTCGGGATTGCGAACGAGGGCGCCCTCGCAACCTGACCAGGTGATGGCGGCCGGACCCTTGATCGCCGTGACACCTTTTCCGTAGGGCGACCCCGGCAGCATCTGCCGGACGAGATCGAGGTCAGTGATTAGAGGTGGAGAGCCGCCCAGATAGGTGCGCAGCCACTTGACGATGTTGATGGCTGCGCGCGACGGTGTAAGCACATCCCCATTCACTGATGTCCCTCGTCGGGCTTATCGCCAAACATGATTTTGAGTGCCGCCCGATAGCGCTCTTTATCGCTTTCCGACATGTTGACGTACTGCCGGAAAAACACAACATCCTCGGGCGTGGCCTCGGGCGCCTCACCCATCGGCTCACCCATCAGGTCACCCATCGTGACGCCGAGAACCTTTGCGATCGCCTGAATTCGCTCAGCCGTGGGCTTTTGCCCCGGTCGCTTCTCGAGTTCCCAGATGTAGGCCTTGGTGCATCCCGCAGCATCTGCCACCTGTTGCAGAGTGAGTCCCTTGGCTTCCCGCAGACTCCGCAGGCGCTCTCCAAACGCCGAACCCATACCGACGCTCCTATTCGTGGAAAGTGAACGATCACCAACCAGAAGTATAGCGTCGAGAGACATAAGGTGGTCGCAAGTACCACAGGGTTTGACAATCGGATACGCGAGGGACACAATCGCCATGTATCTCGTGGCTTTACTTTTAAGCCCGCTCTGTTTAGTCAAACCGCTGCCGGCCAGCGCCCCCGGCCCGGCTCACTTGGCCTCGGCGCCTC
>CAZORB010000252.1:0-3741 GCA_964581825.1 uncultured Bordetella sp. | reverse complement strand
CGCTGGCAAGGCTGACCGAGGCGTTGATCTCGGCATCATCGGAGGCACCCACCGCAAGATCGCCGCCCGCAGCAATGTCCAGAACCTTGGAGCGCCCGGCGGCTGCGCCCGGCTGGGCAGCGGTACCGATCCAGGCCTGCGAACCCGTACTCACGCGGTTGAGCGCAAGCGCAAAGCCCGCGCTTCCGGTAAAGCCGCCATCAGTGGCCGAGCCAAGCCGTGCATCGATCAGGCCCGCGCTTGATGCATCAATCGAAGCGTCGCCCGCAATCGACAGATTGGCATCGTGTACCGCGGCCTTGCTGAAAACGGTGGCTTCGCTGCCCATCCCAGTGCCGAGCAGCGCACTCATCGACAGCTCAGACAGGCTCTGATCTTTCCAGCCGATCGCGTTGAAAGCGAGCGCAAGGCTTGCCGCCGCAGACCCCTGCGTGGCCGCCTTGTTGATCGCGCTGATATCGGCATCGTTGGCCGCATGCACATCCAGGTCGCCCGCTGCGGCAAGCCTGCCGCCCGACACGATCGCGGTCACCGCGCCATTGATCAGGTTGGTGGCCATCAAGGCGTTGAGCGACAGGCCGCCCAAGCCCAGCCCACTGGACGCTGCGCCGCCAAAACCCACCTTGCCGGTAAGCGTGGCAGTGATCAGCGCTTTGGAGTCGGCCCAGACATCGATATCGCCGCCCGCTGTCAGTTCGGCGCCCGTGACGCGGGTGTCGACGACGTGGTTGACTTGATTGCGCGCTACCGCCAGGCCCGCTGAGGTAAAGAGGCCTTCAGCGCTCATCGATGCGGTGGACACGAGATCAGCCGCATCACGTGCAGCGATGCGCACGTTGCCGCCCACGTAGTGCTCAGTGCTGGTGGTGGGCAAAAAGCGGACGTTGGTACTTGCCTCGCTCAGGTTCTGCACCATCGCAGCGCTGGATGAGCCGAGCAGGCCGTCGGTGGCCTGCTTGAGCGTGGCACTGGCCTTGAGCGCCAGGTTGCCGTCAATCGAGAAATCACCGCCCGCTTCGACAAAGCCCTTGTCGAAGCTTGCGCCCACCTCATACGTGGCTACCGCGCCGCTTGCGCCAGACAGAAAGCCCGATACGCTGGACGCCTTCAGTCCGCCTGCGCCCTGCCTTCCGATCAGGTTATAGGCAAGCGCGGCGCCCGCGCCGCCAGCCGTGACCGTGCTGACCTCGTTACTCACTGCAAGCGTGGCAGCGCTTTCAGCCCGCAGTGCTGCATCGCCCGATACCCGCATGTTCACATCATTGGCGGCCACTTTCGCGCCGCCCAACAGCCAGTTGGCAGCCACCGACCCATTGGCGGCGAGCTGCGTCCAGTCATCAAAGGGATCGGATGAGTAAGCGTCAACCCGGCCCTGCGCAGTCGCTGTGATGGTGGCGCTATCGATCGCCTCGACCGACAACGCTGCCGCGTCCACGCCCAGACTGTCGAGACGCGCCGACAGATCGCGCTTGAGATCATTGAGCACCAGGATTCCGCCCACCTGCAGCCCGCCCACGCTGGCCCGCCCGGCATTGGCTTTGGCAGTGGCTTTGAGCGAATCGCGCGCGATCACCGACAAGGTACCGCCCGCCTTAATACTTGCCACCCCTGTTCGAGCCTCGACATCGGCGCGCGAGCCGCCGCGATAGCGATTGATCGCGAGCAGCCCCGCTGCCGCGGTTCGAATGCCCGGATCGCTCAGCGCATCAGCGATGGCTTCCATCACCAGCGATGCGCGTGCGTCGACCGCAACCGCCCCGCTCGCGTTAAGACGACTTGCATTGACGGTAACGGCGGTGTCGCGCGCCTTGCCGGTATCGGTGGGCTCGCCGCCGGCAAATTTTTTGGCATCGAATGTGCCGAGATCGCCGATATAGCGACCGACCAGATTAACCGCCATCACCGCTTCCTGGTCGCCATCAGGCGTGGCGTTCATGCCAGTGGGTGTCTCGGCCGAGAGCTTTGCCTGATCGCGGGCTGCCAGCTCAATGGCCGCGGTGGCGGTGATCGAGGTTTGGTCAACCGATACGCCGGTGCCGCCGTTTAAGGTGTTCCAGGCACGAAGCGATCCGATATTGATGTCAAAGCCCAGGGTGAGACCGAGCAGTGGCCCGGGCTTGGTGGGCCCCATTTTGCCGATCTTCACGTCTGATTCGAGCGCCTGGGCCGCGAGCGCAAGGCTGCGGACATTCGCACCGCTGATGGTGGACTGCGCAACCGTTACGCTCACCGACGCCTCAACATCATTACCGGCAAAACTTGCCGGTAAATTTGAAACGCCATACCAGGACTCGAGCAGCTCGCCGGTGTAACCGCCCCCGGTAGCCTTCCAGCTGGAGCGGTCCTGCGCGATCAGGTTCACATCGCCCTTGGCGCGAATCGTCGCCGATTCGACCCGTACCGCGGTGGTGGTCGTGCCAACATTGCGCGCCTGCCGCGCAGTCGCGGCAAGACTGCTGGCGTCGAGCGCAAAGGCTCGTAGCCCCGCCACATCAAGCTCGGCGCCCGCCAGCGCGGCCTCGACTGCTGATCGGATCAGTGCGGTGCTGGTGCCAGCCTGCTTGGAGCCTGCGAAGTCGCTTAGGACGCCGCCCGCAGCGCCATCGCGTGCGAGCGCGGCCACCTGCACCGTCGGCGCGGGAACGCCCGAGCCTGGCGCAATGACCACCTTGCCGGTACCGTCGCCCAGATACGCCCTGGCATCGCGAGTGACCAGAATGCGGTTCCAGACATCTTTGCTGGCATCCGATCCCGCCAGAACAGAATCCTGCACCCCGATCACGCTCCGCAGCTGCGTGGAATCGGTTGCCGAGGGCGTGGCTGCATCGACCATCGACAGCGCCGCATTGCCCCGCGCACCGGCCTCGCTCTTCTGCTGGACCGATAGTGTCACCTTGGAGCGCTCGACGCCGCTTCGCTCCACTTCCATTCGCACATCGGTATCAGCGACCACGAAGACACCGGCTGCGGTAACAGATGACTTCGCGCCCAGCACCGCGCTGGCCTGCACGTCAGCGCCCAGCGAAAAGTCGGTGAGCGTCGCCGCAGGCTTGCCGGTGTAGCCAAGCGCTGCGCTTGCGAACAGCATCAGATCGCCAGCGGTCTTGACGGTACCGTTTACGTTGACGGATGCAGCGACGCTGGCGCTTGCCGAAGTGGTGGGTGAAGCGGTGACCAGGGCCTCGGCAATCAGGTGTACCCCAGCGCCTGCCTGGAGCACCGACCCTTCGCTGACCTCAATAGATTCGGATTCAACCACCAGCAATGCCGAACCCAGGTCTGCGGTCTTAACCACCACCTGGTCAGCGCCGCCTAAGCCACGGATCGCAAACAGCCCGGTGGGTTTGGCAAAGACGAGGTCGTAGAGGCTGTCGGCGCTGACCCGCAAGCGGCCATCGGGCTCCGTGGCAAGCGTCACTTTGTTGTCGGCCGCAGACAGGTCGACGATCAGGTTCTGGACCTCACCCGACAGCGACAGCAGATCGCCCGCACCGGATAGCCGACTGCTCTGCGAGGCGCCTTTGGTCAGATCGATGACGGTCGCCGAGGGCTCGAACTGTGCGAGGTCAACCTCGACCAGGTTGCGCTCGACCACGTTCAAATTGACGTTATCGGCGGACATGTCTTTAGCCGTATCAGGGCGCGTCTGCTGCAGCATCGGCTCGGCCGACAGCAACACTCGATCTTCGAGCCTTTAGACCTGCGCGCGGCTGCGGGCATACGCCAGCCTTCTACCCCGTG
>CAZORB010000251.1:0-3819 GCA_964581825.1 uncultured Bordetella sp. | reverse complement strand
GCCCCCCGCCCTGTTCGCCCGAGACATCCAGCTGCGCGGCTTGCAGGCTCACCTGGAGGGCCGCCATGTCGATACGGCCGCCCGTGCCTTGCTCGCTGCCGGCATCCATCTGGCCCTGCACCTGCAGTTGCGCTGCACGCAACACCACGCGGCCACCAGCCTGCATCGCCCCCTCGGATGTCACCACCACCCGGCCTGTGCCCGTCTGCAGCAGTTGCCCGCCGCTGGTCAGCACCACCTGGCCGCCGGCGCCCTGAATCCCGCGGGCCTCGATAGTGCCCTCGTTCGTCAGTGTCTTGTTCGCGAGTACCTCGATGCGCCCACCCTCGTCGCCATTGGCGCGGATGCTACCGGTGTTGGTGAATGCAGTGGCAGCGATCTGAATGTCACCGCCCTTACTACGACCCTGACCCTTGTCCTGCCCCACTGCGGCGGGTGCCGCCGACGCATCAAGCGTGCCACTGTTCTTCACGACATCGGCGCTCAGCCGAATCGTGCCGCCCAGACGAACGGCTCCCTGGGCCTCGATATGGCCCTCGTTCGTCAGCGTCTTGTTCGCGAGTATCTCGATTCGCCCGCCTTCATCGCCGTTGGCGCGGATGCTGCCGGTGTTGGTGACGGCGCTGGCCTCGATCTGAATATTGCCGCCCTTGCTCTGATCCTGAGTCTTGTCCTGTCCCGCTGCGGCGGGCGCCGCTGAAGCATCAACCGTACCGCTGTTGTTCACCACACCGGCGCTCAGCCGAATCGTGCCGCCTACCCGAACGGCACCCTTGGCCTCGATGAGGCCGTTGTTGGTGATCACGGCCTGCTGCAACGCACTGGCCGCGCGCGCCGCCATGAACACCATGCCGTCTTCGGCGCTCACCAGATGCTGATTGTCAATCAGCGCCTGTAGCGCGCCCTTGTCCACCACCACCGTCAGGCCGCTGGCGGTGTTGCGCAGGGTAATGGCCTCCCCCGAGGCCAACACCACTGTGCCGCGTTGGGCGCGGATGATGCCTTCATTTCGAACCTCGGGGGCCAGCAAGGCAATGAAGCCTGCTTCTCGCGCGCTGAGCGTGCCGCGGTTGGTCACCACGCCCTGGCCCTCGGTGAAGTTCATCCGCCCGGCCAAAAAGTCGGCATCGGTGATTTTCATCGCCCCGGCCACCAGCGCGCCCACATCCACCTGCGCACCGGGACCGAACAGCACGCCGTTGGCATTCAGCAGGAACACCTGCCCATTGGCCACCAGGTTGCCGTAGATCTGCGAGACCGCGCCCGTCTGCACCCGGTTCAGAGCCACCGCATCGGCCCCGGGCTGCTGGAACTGCACAGTCGCCTTCTGGCCGATGTCAAAGCTCTGCCAGTTGATGATGGCCTTACTGGACTGCTGCTGAACCGTGAGTTGGTTGACGGCCTGCTGAATCTGCACCTGACCGGCGGCCACCTGCGCGCCCTGCGGCAGCGCGTTCACGGCCGGGGGCGCCGGTGGGGTAGGCGGGAGAGATGGCCCCCGTCCGGCTTGCCCCCAGGCCAGCGTTGTGCCAACCAGCCAGACCATACCAAACGCACCTATCTCGGGGGCTATCGCGGCGAGGCTACGCCGCGGGTGGCGCCGAGCAGCCCGGCAAGACGTTCTGCCGTCCTTGCCCAAAGACCGCGCACATTCGCTGACCACCATCCAGGCGTTGCGTGCGCGGTCCCAAATCAGTCGGTAGTTGTGATTCATGGCAGTCAGAAGAACTGGTTCGCCGAAAACCACACGCGGGTGCGGGCTCGAGTACCGTCGGAATCCGCACCCGTGAGCGGGTTGGCGCCCGGGTTGGCGGTCAAACGCTGCGCCGCACTCATGCGAAACGCCAGCTTACGAGAAGGGGTAAAGCTCACGCCCACGCCGGCGGCGCTGAGCCCATAGCGGTTGGGCACCGGGTTGGCCACAGCCACATGCGCGGCATCGTGGTTGACCCAGATCTGGCCGTGGTCCACGAAGGTCGCGACCTGCCACTGCGGGCTCAAGCTGTGCCGCACTTCCACCGTGGCCAGCCAGCCTCGGTCGCCCGTACCTTCGCTGTTGGGAAAGCCTCTGACGAGCGAAGCCCCTCCGAGGGAAAACTTTTCAGAGGAATCCAGATTGCGCTCGCTGGCCTGGCCAGATACGGACAGCCAAAGCGCGGTAGGTTTGGTGATCTGTTGCAACCGCGCCAGGCTGGCCGTGACCTTGGCAAAACCACCAGCAGTGCGCGGTCCCGCCTGATCGGCCGCCAGGTTGCCCGCGTTGCCCGACAGATCGAGCCGTCCGGCCGCCAAAGCGCTCGTCCACAAAAAGTACCCACCCCCCCAGAGAGCATCGGTACGGTCGCCCGACAGTGCTGCGGTCAGCAGCACGCTGCCCTTGCTGGAGATGTTCGCACCGTTAGCCTCGTTGTCGAACCGCTTGCTGTCTACGCTGAGGCTAGCGCTGATGTTACTGGCCACTGTTCGCAGCACCGGGTACTGGGCGCGAAGGCTGAAGGTGGCCGCGCGACCTTGCACCCCGCTGGACGCCAAGCTGCCAGCCACCAGCCGGTACTCCAACGCCGAAGCGGAGGCCCCCACACGCCATCCGTCGTAGCCCAGGGGGATGGACGCATTGATCAGGCCGTAGCGAGTGCCTTCGCTTGCCATCAGGGTGCCAGTCACTTGCTCGGCCCCACCCAAGACGTTGTCGAGGGACACCGCGGACAATACCCTTAGGGCCCCCGTACTGCGACTGCCCGCGTTGTCGGTCATGACAGAGCCCGACACCCGATCCCGGTCGCTAACCGTGACCACGATATCGGTTTCGCCATCGCGTTCGCCGCCAGCCAGTGCTGCCGTGACCACTGCTCCCGGCGTGTCCGCCAGCACACTGACCGCACGCTCCATCTGTCGCAGGCTCAGCGGCTGGCCGGGTTGTTGACGCGCTGTCATTGTTCTTTGCACGCGCTCCTGAGTTAGCCGGGGCGACCCTTTGCCGTCAACGATGATGCGCCCCAGGCGGGCTTCCATCACCCGCAGCGTCACCACACCATCCACCACATCCTGCTCGGGCACCTGCACGCGGGCCAGCCAACCTTCGGCCTCGTAGGCCGCCGCCACGGCCGCCATGGCCGCCTCGAGGTCGAAGAAGCTGATCTCCCGCCCAACGTAGCTTTGCAGCACCCGCTGCACTTGGTCTTCTGACAGGAGCGCCACCCCTTCCAGCTTGAAACTCTGCACCTGAAAGAGAACCTCATCGGCCGGGCGCCTGGCGGGCGCCTGCGCCGGCGGGCGCGGTATGAGGGTGGGCGGGATGCGAAGCGGCTGTCGCTCGGTCTCCCGCAAGATGGTGCCTGCATCGGGAAGTTGCTGGGCGTGAACAGGCCCCATGGAAGTGGCCAGCGCCATGAAAAACAGGGTGGAGCGCAGGAGGGCCCGCGGGACTTCACTACCCGTCTCTAGACGAGGGCGTTGCAGGATTAGATTCACGGATTGATTGGATAGCCTTGGAGCGGCACGAATCATGGAGCACCGCTTGCGCGAATCCTGACAGGAGCTAACCGGGGTATCGATGCGCAGGGCGACTGCGACCTGTTGCAGGTCATCGCCATGCCGAAGCGCCCTGATTACTGACCAGGAAGAGCCAGTCGGTGAGTACCGGTTCGGCTGATGCGCATCCTTGTCAGCGGGGCTTGCGCCAACAAGACAAAAGCCAGTATTTATCCGAGCATTCCCATTCCCAGCTCACTCGTTCATTCGGGCGCTCGTTATGGTCCAGCCCCGCAGGACAACAAAACGGTTGGGGATGTGCTTTGGGGAGTCCCATGACATCGACCG
>CAZORB010000250.1:0-3823 GCA_964581825.1 uncultured Bordetella sp. | reverse complement strand
AAACCGATGTCTTCCTGGGTGATGGTGACGGGGTACCAGGTCAGGCCACGCCGACGGCGCTCCTTGATGCTGGCACTGGAATTCTTGAGTTTGAATTGCGCCAGGTCTTCCTGTTGCTCAAGTTGCATGAGCGCACGCACATGGCTCAACTCATCTTGAACATCATCTTGAACAGCGCGAGGGGCGGTGGGGGTCGGGTCTTGGTCAGCCAAAGTTGAGCGTATTGGGAAAAAGGATGAGAAAAGTAGCGGTTCAGGAACCTGACCGCGCTCTGCTTTGATGAAGGCCGCGACTCTAACCCAAGAGGGCGTTGCCCCTTCAATCAAGGAGGTGTTGCGGCTCACTTTGATGTGAGGCAGCGATCAGTGGCGCTTGTCCGCCTTCCAGGTGCCGCCCGTTAGGGATCGGCAAACTTCAATACACTGGGGTAACAAACGGCTCGAAACGCGCCAGCTTTCGGCGTAATCTGTAGCTCGATAATCAAATCGATCCGGTAACGATCTTTTTCGAGCAGGTGGGCTGATGCGGCTGCCCATCAACGCGTCTAACTTTGTACCGACGCTCGCGAACTCTGGCGACATGCTGTCTATCGTGTTCCAAGAGTGCCCGCTACCTATGATCGCTGTTAGAAAGGCCAGCGGGATTGTGTGCGAAGCGAACCGGGCCGTTCTCGACCTTACGGGACTGGAGAAACCCGACATTGTTGGTTGGCGCGCGTTCGATCTCGATATTTGGGACAGCGCTACTCGAAGTCTGTTCGAACCGGGCACCGAACCTCTTAACGACCCAGTACTGCTCCGCCAGCAGAGGGTCCGCACCGCGAACGGTATTTGGCAACCCTGCAACGTCGGCGTTTACCCGACCTATCATGCTTTGGAGCTGCTTTTGCTGGTGGTTGTTCGCGACTTAGCGAATTCGGACGAAGCGCAAACATTACAGAAACACAACCTGCTGGCTGCATCTCTGGAAGATATGCCCGTCGGGATATACATCGCACACAGCGACCTGTCGTTCGGATACTGCAACGACACTCTGGCGGAAATGTTCGGCTTCACAAATAGGTTTGAATACCAACGTCACCGATCCGACCCGCCAGTCGGGCTGAGTATGTTCTATCCAGACGGCCGGCCGGTTCCGATTCATGAACTGCCCATCGCCCAGGCGATTGCAGGCAAACGGGGCGTCGGGGTTGAGTACATGATCCGTCGACGCGATACGAAACGGATGGTCTCCTGCGCGACCACGTTTGCGCCAATTCGGGATGCCATGGGGTCGACCATCGGTGGTGTCGTGATCATGCGAGACAACGACGAGAGACGATCCAACGACGATACGGCGCACCGATATCGGGTTGAGCTTGAACGGCAGGTAAAGAAAAAGACGGCCGAGCTTGCCGCCGCAACCGCAACCGCTGAAACAGCGAACCGCTCGAAAACACTATTCCTTCGCAACGTTAGCCACGAGATGCGAACACCGCTGAACGCTATATCCGTGGTCACCGCACTACTCAAAAATACGAACCTCACAGACAAACAGACCGAGATCGTCCACAAGCTGCAGACTGCTTCCCAGCAGCTAATCGACCTGATCAATTTGCTGCTTGACATCAACCAGATCGAAGAGGGGCGTCTGTTTCTGCAGCAGGAACGGTTCACCATGCGTCAAATCATTGACACCGCATATGCGCTAACCAGCGATACAGCGATAGCCAAGGGACTAACCCTGACATATGACATTAATGGCGAAGACCGAGAATTTCTCGGCGACTCGCGGCGATTAAAGCAAATGCTGCTGAACTACGTCAGTAACGCACTAAAGTTCACCAACCGCGGGCGTATTGAGGTTCAGGCCTCTTGTTCACGTACCGGCAACAATCAGTCGTTGCTGCGCTTCGAAGTTCGTGACACAGGGATCGGTATCGCCGACACCGATCTAGGTCGACTGTTCCAGCCGTTTGAACAGATGGCTAGCCCACTTCGCGGTGAGGTGGGGAGTGGTCTTGGGCTCGCGATTACTCGGCGTCTGTCTAATCAGATGGGCGGTGACACCGGCGCGGAAAGCGAAATCGGGAAAGGTAGCGTCTTCTGGTTCACCGCTAAAGTGCCCGACGCACCACTCCGCGACCTAAAACTGGCCAGCGATATCGTTCCGACACAGGAGCGACCTGATAGCGAAGCTGCTGTGAGACTGCCGAATACGACGCGCCCGCTCGAAGGCCGGATTCTTCTCGTTGAAGACGATAGGATGAGTCGCCAGCTTCTCTCGACGCTACTAGCGCACTCCGGCCTCAGCGTTGACACAGCAGAAGACGGCGTCGATGCAATTAAGAAGTCCATGGCTTCTCGCTATCACCTCATTCTCATGGACATGCAGATGCCAAACATGGATGGACCGACAGCCGCTGCAGCGATTAGCGCACAACGACGTGATTACTTTTTACCCATCGTTGCGCTGACAGCCAACGCCTTCGAGGTCGACCGAGAGCGCTGCACAGAAGCAGGGATGTGCGACTTCATTAGCAAACCAGTAAGCCCGCAGGATCTGTTTGACCGTGTAGCGCACTGGCTAGCGCGATCGTCCGCAGAGCACAACGGTTGAAGGACCCTGAGTACGAAAACAAACGTGATGGAAACTCGGGCCACCGACAACGCCACCCGTCGCGCGGCCAACGCCGCAAAGGCAACAGATTAAGGCCGCACAATAATCTCGTTGCGCACTACCTTCACACCATTGACGTCTCGCGCAATTCGCTCTGCGACCGAGCGCTCCTCCGGGTTCTTTGCAAAGCCCGACAGCAGCACTGTGCCCTTCAGAGTCTCAACACGAATGCTTGCGGCATCAACTGCTTTACTTTCGACGAAGCGACTTTTTATCTGCGTAGTAATGGTGGCATCGTCGATGTAAGCACCGACGCTTTCCTGACCTCGTATCACTGCACAACCGGTGGTGGTGAGAAGCGCTGCAGCGGTAATTACCGCCGCTAAAAGCTGACGAGTGACCATGTTGAGCATCCTTTAGCTGTGACTTGAATCACCGCGCCATGGTGCGCTCGATACGCGCTTGAATTCTGCTCCCCATCAAACAGTGCAAGGCAAGATCGCCATCTTCGCTACCGCTCCGATAAGTGGTCAGCATCGCGACAGATAGTCGCTAACTCCAAGGAGCGCTCGCGGCGAGCGTTGCAATACCAAAGCGATACCTGGCGCCTTGAGCCGCGATGATCCAGACCCATGCGGCGCGACAGTACCCATCCCAACCGCGGTCCATGCGTCTCAAAACGAGCCCTGGTTGCCACCGCACGCCTTCGAGACGCGCTTGTTGACCGCTGACGGGAATGCGCATCCTCACTCCTCATCGGCAGTGGTCGACGTGGCGCTGCCGTCTTTCACGCAGCACTTGAGCGTGGTGAAAATGCTCTGGCTGGTGAAATCACGAAAGACGGGTCACATGCGAACATTCCAGCTTGCGCCAAGGCGGCTGCAAGCCACTGGGGACTAGATCGCGGATCGGCGAAAGCTCTGGGGCCGACGCTTGGATTCACTGGACGCCTATCTGCAAGCGATGAAGGAGAGCGACGATGCCAACGAAGAGTGAGCTGGACCTGGTACTTGAGCGCGTGGTGGACGTATCGCCCGAACTGGTGTTCAAGGCCTGGACCACACCGAAGCACTTAATGCCGTGGTTTTGTCCGAAGCCGTTCCGCACAGTCGAGTGCGAGATTGATCTCAGGCCGGGCGGCAAGTTCTTCGTTCAGATGGTCGACCCAAGGTATGCGTCCGGCGAACCCATCTTGAGCCGGTAATCGGGATGTAGGAGCCTGTGC
>CAZORB010000249.1:0-3842 GCA_964581825.1 uncultured Bordetella sp. | reverse complement strand
CAGCTCAACGACACGATAAGCGGCGGAACGCAGGACGACCGTCTGCAAGGTGCCGGTGGAGACGACCAGCTTACGGGTGGCGTCGGTAACGACACGTTCGTGATCGACCTTGGCACCGACACTGTGAACGATCTTGGTAACGGCACAGACATTCTGCAGGTGCTGTCGGGTGCAACCCTGCTCGCCACCGTATCGAGCTCGTGGGCGGCCACCTCGCAAAGTAACAACCTGGGCACTGCAACGCTGACCTCGCCGGGCCTGATTGTTAACCTGTCAGCCGCTGACATCTCAAACGGTAATGGCTGGCGAGTGGTGAACACGGGTGGGCCCGGCGCGAACACGGGTACGGTCTTGATCGGTTCGGGGCTCGGTGACACGCTCGTGGGCAGCGCTGGTAACGACACGCTGACGGGCGGCGGCGGCGTTGATCAATTTGAAATCACAGGCGGGTCAGACACCATCAACGATCTCGGTGCCGGTGGCGCTGACGTGCTTCTGGTATCCGCCAGCGCAATTGTCACTGCAACCATTACCGCTGCGTGGACGCCGTTAGCCACCACGGTTAACGACGGTACCGCAACGCTTCGGAGTGCCGGGGTCGCCGTCAATCTGTCGGCAATCAACAGCGGTAATGGATTCACGGTGCTCAACACCACCGCGAACGGCGCTGAGTTACTGGGGTCTGATCTTGCTGACACCATCACCGGTGGTAGTGGGAACGACACCATCGGGGGCGGCCCAGGAAACGACGCTCTTAATGGCGGTAACGGCATCGACATGGTCGACTATCGCACCGCAGGCAGTGCGGTCATCGTTAACCTAGCCACCAACACCGCCAACGGTGGTGCAGGCAGCGACCTGCTCAGCGGTTTCGAAGGAATTCTCGGGTCGGCTCACGCCGATACGCTCACCGGCACAGTGGCCAACGAGACCATCAGTGGTAACGGTGGCAACGACACCATCTCGAGTGACGCAGGCAGTGACCGCGTTGCACCGGGCATGGGTAGCGACCAGGTGGCATTGGGTAACGGCAACGATACGCTGGTAGCCGACAGTGACTGGGTCAACGATAGCAACGCCGATACGATAGACGGCGGAGCGGGCTTCGACTCGATTGCTTTCTTTGGCGCGAGCCTCAACCTTGACCTTTCGAACCTGACGCGATTTGGTGACGGCCGGCTTGAGAACATCGAACGCGTTGATATCACGGGGTCGGGAAACAATACGCTGCTCGTCGATTCCAGCCAGGTTCTGCAGATCACCGACCTGCTCGCGTCTGATGCGGTACTGATCATCGACGGTAACGCGGGCGATACGGTTGATCTCAGCAACGAGGGTGCCCGCGCAGCCAACACGCCGGTGAGTGTCGACATCAACGGTGATGGCGATACCAGCGATACAGGCGAAAACATGACCAGCACCGCCACCGGTTCGGTCACCGCCAACTTCGGCAACGGTGCAACCAGCTACTGGGTGTATTCCGACTCGACATCGCCCTGGGGTAAGCTCCTAGTGAACACGGCGGTGACCATCATTTGACGCGCGGCGCCGCCAGCAACCCTGGCAACCGGAGTCCGCGTTCAAATGATCCATCCGCTGTTGGGCCTGCGCACACGTGCCGAAGCAATGTTTGGAGCGCTTTCAGCGGGGTGCCTCGACCCGGTTCGGGGCGGCGTCACCCGCGACACCTACGGACCCGGCGAGGACTTTGCTCATCAACTCATCGCTGACGAGGCGCGCGCGCTTGGCCTGAGCATCCATCACGACGCACTCTGCAACACCTATATGACCTGGCCGGGGCGAGACCGAAACAGGCCCGCCTGGATCGTCGGCTCTCATCTCGACTCGGTGCCGGGAGGGGGTAACTTCGACGGCGCGGCAGGCGTCGTAGCAGGCCTGTTGGCAATCGAAGCCCTGCAACGCAGCGACGTGCAGCCGCTTGCCGCTATCACGGTCATGGCGATTCGAGCAGAGGAAAGCCTGTGGTTTCAGCACTCATACATCGGAAGCCGAGGCGCTTTGGGACTGCTGAGCCCTGAGGCCCTCGATAAACAGCGGTTCGATACAAAGCGAACGCTGGCCGACCATTTGTCTGAAGCGGGCGGTGACCCTACTGCTGTTCGCGCCGGAGTACGGTTCCTCGAGCGGCAGCGGGTTGCGGCGTTTCTGGAACTTCATATCGAACAGGCGCCCAGTCTCGCCGAAGCGGGTTGCGCAGTCGCCATCGGCAGCGCCATCCCGGGAAACATTCGCTACCCGCACGTACATATTCGGGGTGAGTACGGGCATGTTGGCCTGCCGCGTCGCTTCAGGCGTGATGCCGCGCTGGCTGGCGCGGAGATTGCGCATCGCCTCGAGCAGCTCTGGGAAAACTGGGAGCGTATGCAAAAACCTATGGCGTTCACGATCGGCGCTTTCCACACGGATGCCACGCGCCATGGCCTCACCATCGTTCCCGGCGAGTTTCGCTTCAGCATCGATATGCGGGCCTACGATCCAAACGACCTGCTTGAGCTTGAACGCGAATTCTTATTGATCGTTCAGCAGGTGGGTGAGCGCCGAGGCGTCAGAATCGATCTCGGCCCCCGGGCGAGCGCGGAGGTTGCGAAATCAGATCCTGCCATCAGCGCTTCGCTTACTGACTGCGCCAAGCAACTCGGAATCCATGCCCCGCCCCTGCTGAGCCCCGCTTCGCATGACGCGGCCGCATTCTGCGCAGCCGGGATTCCATTTGGACTGATCTTCATCAGAAATCCCAACGGCAGCCACCACGCCGAGGAGCAGATGGACCTGGATGATTTCCTTCGGGGCACAGCGGTTTTAGCGGAGTACCTGCGATCGCAATCTGCATGCTAGATTCAGCGCCGCCTATTCGATGTTAGGCCGACAGAACTTTGATTTTTACGCGATGGAGTCTCTGCGATGCAGACCCCGATCACCGCTGCCCCCCTGCCTGAGCGCGCCCCGCTGCAGCCAGAGCAGACCTTCTTCAATGACCCGGCAACGGACCGACTATTGGGCATGATCATGACCCTGTCGGCCGAAGTTTGGGTTCTCTCCGACCGCATGCGCTCAATCGAGCATCTGCTTGATACGCGCGGCGTACTGACTCGTGCCGATCTCGATGCCTACCAACCCGACGCTGAGTCGGCACAGGCGATCGCATCCGATCGCCAGGCCTTTGTGAAGGCCTTGATGGACCATGTGATCAGCCGGCAAAAATCGCGTGGCGCATAAAGGAGTCGCAGCATGAAGCCCAATCGTAAAGTCGACGCCTATCAGCAGTTTGTGCTCGACTGCAAAATTTTCTGGTCTACCCAGGTGTACCCGGAGTTGCAGGCGCAGTATGACCGTGCAGTCGAGTCTGCTCAACGCCAGGAAAACGCCCCGCCAAGCAACGCGCGTGAGGCTCACGCGCTCATCGGTGACACACCGCTGTACCGGTTTTATGCGTGGTACGAGCGTCATCTTCAGCGAATGAAATACTCCGGACGCTTCGGCCTGGTTCCACACTTTGAAGGCGAACGCGAGGCCCTTGAGGCAAAGCTGGCAGAGGCCGACACGCTCGAGAATCTGGAGCTCGACCCCGCATTCGAGTCACCGCGCTACTACACCTCGTTTGACGTCCATCAGCACCCCAAGGGTCTGGCCGGCGACTCGCTGGCAGGCCTGGTTTATGAACAGGCCTCGCGAAGCACCACGCCGCTGATCCGCCGCGACCGCGACCTTCACTACCGGTTTACCGCTGCAGTGCTGAATCGCATCAAGCCTAAGCGGATGGCTGATCTCGGGTGCGGCTTTGGCAAGAGCACGCGCCCGTTCTACCAGGAGGTTCCCGAACT
>CAZORB010000248.1:0-3897 GCA_964581825.1 uncultured Bordetella sp. | reverse complement strand
TGATGCTGCTCATCATCTTCGGCAGCTTCTTCGGCTTCGTGGTGTCCCGCCTGGGAATTGCGCATGGCATTGTCGAGGCTGTCACCGAGGCGAATATGCCGGGCTGGATGGTATTGGGCCTATACATCCTTGCGCTTCTGGTACTGGGATGTTTCATGGATCCGGCATCGATGATGGTGATCACCCTGCCGCTTGCTTTCCCGGTACTGAAGGAACTCGGTTACGACCCAATCTGGCTGGGAGTGATCGTCACCATTACTGTCGAAATCGGCATGATCACTCCACCCGTCGGTCTCAACCTGTTCGTACTGAAAGGTATCGTGCCCAAAGAGGTATCGATGACTGACATCATCGCTGGCGCGATCCCCTTCGTGGGCGTACTGATCGCGGGCCTGCTCGTCATTGTGGCCTTCCCTGGCATTGCTACCTGGCTGCCGGAGTTGATGAAAAAGTAGATTCGCCGGCCGCGCCCACCGCCGGCCATGCGGTGACAGGGGTCGGGTCCGCTTTGCAGGGTTCCAGGAGCCACTCAATGAGCAACGATTCAAGTGCCCGCAACCGCGGCGTCATGATGATCACCGGAGGCAGTCGTGGCATTGGCGCGGCAACGGCGCGACTGGCAGCAGCCCGCGGCTGGACAGTCGCTGTGCTCTATCGTGACCGTATCCATGACGCGCAGCAGCTCGTCGCGGCCATTACTGAACAGGGCGGGCGCGCCCAGGCCATTCTGGCCGATGTAGCCGATGAGTCTGCGATCCTGCGCGCGTTTGCCGAGGCAGACCGCATGGGGCCGCTTACGGCCCTGGTCAACAACGCTGGCGTGAGCGGGGGCGTCTCGCGCGTCGAGGCGGTTACCGCAAGCCAGATCGATCAAGTCTTCGCTGTCAACGTGCGCGGAGCAATGCTGTGCGCGCGCGAAGCCATCCGTCGCATGTCAACCCGCCACGGGGGACAGGGTGGCGCCATCGTCAATGTTGGCTCGGCCGCTTCGCAGCTCGGTTCGGCAGGCGTGTGGGTGCACTACGCTGCAACCAAGGGCGCGATCGATACCCTGACGATCGGGCTTGCCAAGGAAGTCGCTGCCGAAGGCATTCGCGTCAACTGCGTGCGCCCTGGAATCATCGATACCGAGATACATGCCTTTCGCCCGCCCGGACAGCTTGAGCAGATGGCGAAGGGCGTTCCAATGGGCCGGATCGGCACACCCGATGAAGTCGCGCAAAGTATTCTATGGCTCGCCGATGGTGAGCTGTCACCTTACGTGACCGCCTCGCTGATTGATGCGCGGGGCGCGTTTTGACCACAGCCTGCCAGGCACCTTACCCAAAGGCCCTCCGCCATGGCATTGTCCGCACCCAGCACTGACACCATCGACAGCAGCGGCTTTCCGCTCTGCTTCAAGACTCAACACGGATCCGAGCAGTCGCCCGTTCTCGGGCTCGGTGACTCGCGAGATACTTTCGTCGTGCAGGCTCGCGCTATGGGCGGCCATCAAAAGGAGGCCGTGGTCACGGAAGGCAAGGCCGGTTCGTCGTGGCGAATGGTGAGCGACGAAGGGCCTGGGCTGCAGGGTACTGACCTGGCGCCATTCCCATTAGGCTTTATGTCGGCCGGGCTGCAGGCGGATTTACTCAATCGGATCAACCGGCAAGCACGGGCAAAATCGATCTCCATCACCAATATCGAAACCGAGCTGATCACCGACTACGCATTCCAGGGATCTTTTTTCAAGGGCAATGGACGCGGATATGCCTACACGCCTCAGCTTCGAGTGCGCATCGAGACCGCCTCTTCGGTGACCGCCATCCGCGACCTGGTCCGCGAATCACTCGCCAATTCACCGATCTTCGCCGCCTGGCGCACCCCTTTGGTGAACACCTTTGCCCTGTATGCAAATGGGCGCCGACGCGCGTTAAGCACTCTGGCTGCAAGCCTTGCACCCGATGCAGAAGACCCGTTCAAGGCATGGCGAGACATACCTCGACCGCTGGCGGACGATGATCATTCAAACGCAATCATCGACCGGATTGGCCCAGCAGTTGTAACCGAGCGAACACCGTCCCTAGACTGGCAGCCTGGCCGAGTCGACATCCCAATCTACGGCTGTTCGACCTTCGACGGCACCAGCACACGTTCGTTGACCTGGATAAACCGTGCCGATGGAACCCAATTCGCTTTACGCAGTAATGAGGGGAGTGTCACACAGGGTGCCCCGAGTGGCCTTGGCTATGCATTCGCAGGCGTCGCGTTTTGCCTGATGACGCAGCTACTCCGCTATGTAGAGCACCACAAAATGAGCGTTCGCGCGCTGCGTCTTGTGCAAGTGTCAAACTGCGAGATCGCTGGCGGTGTGGCGCAACCCCATGCGCTTGACACGCATGTTTTTGTCCACGGAGAAGAGCCAGACGCTGTCATGGAGCGCCTGGTGGAAATGGCTGCAAATACCTGCTATCTGCATGCTGCGCTTCATGCAGCGCTCGAGCCCACCCTGGAGCTTGAGGTAAATGGGCAGACCGATCGGAGCGATACACCCTGAGGCTCCCCGAGTTAATCGCGCTCGGAGGTCGTCGTTGCTCCAGAGCGCGGTCTCGCCCGTAAGCTCGCCTATTTTCTTGACGCTGTGGAGATACATGCCACTGACGTTACCCGCCCCGAAGAGACCCTTAGCCGGCGGTATGTCGCGACGAAAGCTCGTTACGTACGACTCCAAGCACACCAACGACGACGAGAATCAAGCCACATACAGCGATCAGATTCGCAGACTCCCCAAGCAACAGCACAGCCAGCACGAACGCAACGACGGGCTCAATGAGTGCCAGCGTCACAGCCGTTGCAGGTCGAATTTGTCGCAGCGCGAAACTGAACAATAGGTATCCCAGGCCTGCCGTGATTACGCCCGTGTAGGCAACGGCGAGTACATCGCGCCCGCCAAGAACAGGGAGGCTCGCCTGCGTCGCTGCCACACACAGCGAGACAAATGTTGCCACTGCGAACGCAGCCAACGTAATCGACGAAGCAGGCGCATGCGCAACCAACTTTTTGTTCAGGAGAGTGTAGATCGCGTATGAAAGCCCAGAGGCAAGGCACAACACTACCCCTGAAAAAGAGACTGCAAGCTCGCCGCCACCCAGCGATAACAGCACACCACCGGTGATTGCGACAGTCGTCCCCACCCACCATGCAGGCGTTGTCGGCTGCCCCTGGAACACAGCCTGCAACAGCCCAGCCCAGATCGGGCCGCTGCCCAGTGCGATCGCCGTACCGACGCCCACCCCGGTAAGCCTGACGCCTTCAAAGAAGGTAAGGTTATAGGCTGCCATGCACAGCCCGGCACCGATCACAGCGATGGGAGACAGTCCTTGCCAGGCACTGCGCGTGACGCCGCCCGACAAGGCAGCAACGGAGGCAAAGAACATGGTTGCGAAGGCCAGACGCAGGGCACCGAACCAGAGCGAGGGCAGCGCCCCTCCGGCAAGGGCCTGGGACGTACCCGTGGTTCCCCAAAGTATGGCCGCGCCGATCACGCAGAGAACACCCAGCAGAGGACTGGAGCCAATTTGCATGAGTTGCATCTAAAGCCTTCATTGATTAAACACGCGCCACGGCCACTGGTCGCGGTGGATACTGCGTTCGCCGGACGAGCGCGGCTTCTCGTTGTTCTGGTCCTAAGGGTCAAGTCGAAATGGTAGTCTGGATTGCATCGCCCAGAGCGCGCACAGGATTCCATTCTCATAAGCGCTAAGCTGCAACCGTACGCAAGCTTCTGGTACCTAAACACTGCAACCCCCACTCAGCATGGAGTTCACATGTCCTCAACAAAAGTTGCACTTGTCACAGCCGGTGGATCTGGAATGGGCGCAGCCGCCGCCAGACGCCTTGCCGCTGACGGCTATCAGA
>CAZORB010000247.1:0-3987 GCA_964581825.1 uncultured Bordetella sp. | reverse complement strand
GGTCAATCACCTTGATGCCGGTGGGCAGCAGTTCAACCGAAGGCTTGAGATCTTCAAAGCTCGGCGCCTTCTGGTGAATGGCGCGACGCTCGTCGGTGGCGATTGGGCCTGCTTCGTCGATGGGACGGCCCAGCACATCCATGATGCGACCGAGCGTTGCTGAGCCAACGGGCACCGAAATGGGCGCGCCGGTGTTGGCCACCGTCATGCCGCGACGCAGTCCGTCCGAAGAGCCCAGCGCAATCGTGCGGACCACGCCGTCACCGAGCTGTTGCTGCACTTCGAATGTGAGGCCCGCTTCGGCCAGGCTTGAGCCTGAATCTTGAAGCTGAAGCGCGTCGTAGATCTTGGGCATGTTTTCGCGAGGGAATTGAATATCGACAACCGCGCCGATGCACTGAACGATTTGACCCTGTGCCATGTTCGCCTTCCTGTTGCGGGATTCGTGAGGCAGATGTTTGAAAGGATGAAGAAGCGTCAGACCGCCGCGGCGCCGCCGACAATCTCGGACAGCTCCTTGGTGATGGCCGCCTGACGCGCCTTGTTGTACGAAAGTTGCAGATCGCCAATGACCTTTTTGGCGTTGTCCGAGGCAGACTTCATGGCCACCATCCGCGCGCTTTGCTCGGAGGCCATGTTTTCAGCAACTGCCTGGTAGACGACCGCCTCGACATAGCGAACCAGCAGCTCATCGAGCACCGACTGCGCGTCCGGCTCGTAGAGGTAGTCCCAGGAATAGTCGCGCGAGTCTTCCTGCAGCCGCGACGGATCGAGCGGCAGCAGCTGCTCGATGACCGGCTCCTGCTTCATGGTGTTGATGAAGCGCGTGTAGGCCAGATAGACCGCATCAATTTCGCCGCGCTCGTAGGCATCAAGCTGAAGCTTGACTGGGCCAATGAGACGCTCGAGGTGAGGCGTATCGCCAAGCTGCACAACGTGGGACACCACCTTGGCGCCGATACGGGACAGGAAGCCAAACCCTTTATTGCCAATGGCTGTGGCCTGCACACCGACACCCGTGCGCTCGAGCTCACGCAGACGGTTGGTGACCTGCCGCAGGATGTTGGTGTTCAAGCCGCCGCAGAGGCCCTTATCGGTGGTGACCACAATGAGGCCGACATTTTTCAGCGGACCATGTGGCACCAGATACGGGTGGCGGTATTCGGGATTGGCCTGCGCGAGATGCGCAGCAATGTTGCGGACCTTGTCACCGTAGGGACGGGCATGCCGCATCCGCTCCTGCGCTTTGCGCATTTTGGATGCGGCGACCATCTCCATCGCCTTGGTGATCTTGCGCGTGTTCTGAACGCTCTTGATCTTGGTCCGAATCTCTTTTGAGCCCGGCATCGATCATTCCCCTGTGAGGCTGGCTGCTGTGGGCGAACCTTCGATCAGTACGAACCGGTCTTTTTGAAGTCTTTGACCAGCTCGTGGAGCTTGGCGTCGACCTCTTTCGAGAGCTTTTTGTCGCGCTCGACTTCATCGACCAGTGCCGCGTACTTGCTGCGTGCAAAGTCGCGCAGCGACTTCTCGGCAGCCAGTGCTTTGGTGACGTCGACATCGTCGAAGTAGCCGTTGTTGACGGCGAACAGCGTCAGCGCCATTTCCCAGACCGCCAGCGGCTGATACTGCGGCTGCTTCATCAGTTCGGTCACCAGGCGACCGCGCTCGAGCTGCTTGCGGGTGGCTTCGTCAAGGTCGGAGGCAAATTGTGCGAAGGCCGCCAGCTCACGGTACTGAGCAAGCGCCAGACGCACACCGCCACCCAGCCGTTTGATGATGTCAGTTTGCGCTGCGCCACCGACTCGCGACACCGAGATACCCGCGTTGATAGCAGGACGGATACCGGCGTTGAACAGATCGGTTTCAAGGAAGATCTGACCGTCGGTAATTGAGATGACGTTGGTAGGCACGAATGCTGACACGTCACCTGCCTGGGTCTCGATGATGGGCAGCGCGGTAAGTGAACCGGTTTTGCCCTTGACCGCACCGTTGGTGAACTTCTCGACATACTCTTCGTTGACGCGAGCAGCGCGCTCGAGCAGACGTGAGTGGAGATAGAACACGTCGCCCGGATACGCTTCACGACCCGGCGGGCGGCGCAGCAGCAGCGACACCTGGCGGTAGGCCCAGGCCTGCTTGGTCAGGTCGTCATAGATGATGAGCGCATCTTGTCCGCGGTCACGGAAGTATTCGCCCATGGTGCAGCCCGAGTAGGGCGCAATGAACTGCATGGCCGCTGATTCGGAGGCAGTGGCCGCCACGACGATCGTGTAGGCCATGGCGCCCGTCTCTTCCAGTTTACGGACGACGTTGGCAATGGTGGAGGCCTTTTGACCGACCGCGACATACACGCAGAACAGGTCTTTGCCTTTCTGGTTGATGATCGTGTCGACCGCAACGGCGGTTTTGCCCGTCTGCCGGTCACCGATGATCAGTTCGCGCTGGCCGCGGCCCACCGGGACCATGGCGTCGATGGCCTTCAGACCGGTTTGAACCGGCTGCGACACCGAGCGACGCGCGATCACGCCTGGCGCAACCTTTTCGATAACGTCGGTCATCTTGGCATTGATCGGGCCCTTGCCATCGATGGGCTGACCGAGTGAGTTGACCACGCGGCCGATCAGCTCGGGGCCCACCGGCACCTCGAGAATTCGGCCGGTGGCCTTGACCGTATCGCCCTCGGAAATGTGCTCGTAGCTGCCAAGCACCACCGCGCCCACCGAGTCGCGCTCGAGGTTCAGCGCGAGGCCGAAGGTGTTGCCCGGAAACTCGATCATCTCGCCCTGCATCACGTCGGACAGACCGTGAATGCGGCAGATGCCGTCGGTAACCGACACGACCGTCCCCTGGTTGCGGGTATCAGCCGCGACATTCAGGTTCTGGATCTTGCTCTTGAGCAGTTCGCTGATCTCAGCCGGATTCAGTTGCATGGACTTCCCCTAATTCTTCAAGCTGTGAGCGCGCTCGCCATCTGGGCGAGCTTGCCGCGCACCGATGCGTCGATAACCTCGTCACCGATCCGGATCGACACCCCGCCGATCAGTTCCGAATCGACGCTGACGCTCGCCTTGATGCGGCGACCGTAGCGTTGCGCAAGGGTTGCGACGATGGAATCAACCTGGGCAGCGTCGATCGGAAACGCCGATGAGATCGATGCTTCGAGCACGCCCTCATGCTCATTACGCAGAGCCTCGAACAGGCTGGCGATTTCGCCCAACGCACCCAGCCGCTCGTTGTCAGCGAGCAGCCGGACGAAGTTGGACTGCGCCGCGTCGAGAGAACCCGCAGTGTCGGCGACCACGGCCGCAACCTTGGCTGCGGACACAGCGGGATGGCCGATCAAGTCGTGTGCGACGTCGGTGCTCGTGACCGCGGCAAGCCGGGCGAGCGCCTCCGACCACGCAGGCAGCGCCTGAGCGTCGCGTGCGAACTTGAATGCAGCCTCAGCGTAAGGCCGGGCGATAGTGATCATTTCAGCCATGGCGCGCTTCCCTGCTGCGCTCAGCGCAGCTCGTTCTTCAGGTTGGCGAGCAGTTCAGCGTGACGGGCAGCGTCAATTTCGCGGCGCAGGATACGTTCAGCACCTGCCACCGCCAGTTGAGCCACCTGTTCGCGCAGCTGATCTCGCGCCTTCTGCGCGGCAAGCACCGCCTCGTCTTCGGCCGCCTTGCGGGCAGCAGACACGATGGCAGAGGCTTCTTCGCGCGCCTTCTCGATCAGCGCTGCAGCCTGCTTCTCGGCGCCGGCACGAACCTCAGCCGCGCCCGACCGGGCCTGCTGCAGTTCCTGCTCGACTCGCCGCTCAGCGGCGGACAGATCAGCACGTGCCTTGTCGGCAGCGGCAAGTCCGTCGGCGATCTTCTGGCTGCGCTCGTCGAGCGCTTTCGTGATCGGTGGCCAGACATAGCGCGCGGTGAACCACCACAGGCCCAGAAAGACCACGATCTGAACAATGAGCGTCGCGTTGATGTTCACGACGGGCTC
>CAZORB010000246.1:0-4020 GCA_964581825.1 uncultured Bordetella sp. | reverse complement strand
ACGAAACCGCCATCACGCATGTAATGAAATCCCAGTTCGATAGGCCCGAGGCTGCCCTGACGGTGATGCCGGTGAGTATCGAAGGCGACTTCGCAGTTGCAGGCTGGATTCAGGGCTCAACGGGCGGCCGCGCCCTGCTCAAAAAGGCCAGCGGCAAGTGGTCGATTCACCTTTGCGCGGGTGAGGCACTCACTCAGGTGTCTACACTCGAGATGGCTGGCATCGACTCGGCCGCTGCAAAGCGGCTTGCACAAAAAGTGTCGATTGCCGAGCGCAGACTGCCCGCCGAACACGCTCGAAAGCTGAGCCTCTTCGAAGGGGTTCTCAAGATTGACGGCGGCGCACATCACGGACACAGACAGCCACATGGCCAGTCGACCTACCCCAGGCCGGGACACTGATCTGCCAGGTCCCTCCAGGATCGCTGACAGCGCCGCATAGAGCCTAGAAGCCCGAGTGACCGGACCGCAGTCCCTGTTTTCCGCGAACGATAAGCTTCTCTATAATCGTGCTCAGCGAGCGCTAGAGCGACGCAGAAATTTCGTGCCCCGTGAGGGTCGGCTTTACTGTTGAGGACGATCATGATCAGCACTCGCCTGCGGCGTCTTGCCTTTGGCTGCCTGCTTGTATTTTCAACCTGCTGGGCCCAAGTGCAGCCCACCCTCCGAATCACCACCATCCCTGAAGAAGCCGCCACCGAGCAGATCCGAAAGTTTGCGCCGCTCAGTAATTATCTAGAGCGCGCCCTCGGAATGAAGGTTTCCTTCACGCCGGTTAACGATTACCCCGCAGCTGTCGAAGCGCTCGTCAACAAACAGGTCGACCTGGTCTGGTTCGGCGGCTTTACACACGTTCAGGCGCAGCTTCGCTCAGGTGGCAAGATCGTTCCGATTGCGCAGCGTGAAGAAGATACACAGTTCCGCTCGGTATTCATTGCTCGTAAAGGCTCGGGTATTCAGCAGTTGTCGGATCTCAAGGGCCGGCAGTTCAGCTTCGGTTCAGCATCCAGCACCTCGGGTAGCCTCATGCCACGATCATTTCTGCTTCAGGCGGGGCTCGATCCTGAGCGGGACTTCAAACGTATCGCCTATTCCGGCGCCCATGACGCCACCATCGCATCCGTAGTGAGCGGCAAGGTTGATGCTGCGGCGCTCGATATCACCGTCTGGCGAAAGTTCGTGAGCGAAAACAGGGTCGATACCGGCAAGGTCGATGTTTTCTACACCACACCGCCTTACTTCAACTACAACTGGTCAGTTCATTCGGACATGCCCGCTGCGCTTCGAGAGCGCATTACCAAGGCGCTCCTTGATCTGTCTTCGGACAATCCGGAGGGCAAGGAGATCCTGACGCTCAATCGGGCCACGCGCTACATCCCGACTCAGCCCGAGAACTATCGGCAGCTCGAGGCAGCGGGCCGTAGCGCGGGTCTCATTAAGTAAGGTGACCTGCGCGAAGGACCGGCTTTGAGAGTTGTTCTGGACCGCATTGCGGTTCGCCATCCTGCTGCATCTGGCCGGTCTGGCCCCGCGCTGGGGCCGCTTAGCCTGACCATCGAGCGCGGCGAGCAGCTGGCGGTGGTGGGCCCTTCAGGAGCGGGCAAGACCACGCTTCTTCAGGCGCTCGCCTGTGCGTTGCCGCCATCGGCTGGCTACCTGCGGTTTGGCGATATTGACCCCTGGAGCCTACCGATCAGGCGGTTGCATCAACACCGTTCAAACCTGTTTCTCGCCCCGCAGGTTCCGCCACTGCCTCCCAGACAACGTGTGGTCACCGCCGTACTGGCGGCCCGGCTGCCACAGTGGTCGCTTGCAACCGCCCTGCGATCCCTGCTCTATCCAGCTGATATTCCGGGCGCACGATTCGCGCTCGCTCAGTTTGATGTGGAGGACAAACTCTGGGATAGGGTGGACCGACTGTCGGGTGGAGAAAGACAACGCGTCGCGCTATCGAGAACTGCGCTCACTGCAGCGACACTGTGGCTGGTGGATGAGCCTCTTTCTTCGCTCGATCCAACCCGCTCAGGTCAAGCCATCGATGCGCTTACCCGGCTCGCGCAGGAACGCGGTGCAACGCTGATCGTCACGCTTCATCAGGTCGACGTCGCAAGGCGATTTCCCAGAGTACTGGGGCTCAGAGACGGCTTGCTTCAATTTGATGTTCCTGGGACTGATCTGAGTGAAGAACGGCTGCGCGCACTGTATGCGCAGCATGAGGACGAGCTTCTGAGTGCAGCCACCCTTCCCCGAGTTGTCCAGCCTGATCACGCCCCGGAGATTTCATGGCGCTGAAGCTGTGATCACTCCGCCCACTCGGTCGGCAGGGCGGGTCTCGCCGGCGAATCGGGATCCATCCTGGATGGGTCGGCTTTTCTGGGCGTGCGCTGGTTTCGTACTCGTACTGCCCGCGCTTATCGCCACCGAGTTCAAACCTTGGATCCTTTTTGAGCCAGACAGCCTGCGTATCTCGGCCCAATTCGTCGCAGACTTCTTCCCGCCAAAGGTCGAGCCCGCCTTTCTGGCGATGATCGCCCGCGAGACCTGGCGCACCGTAGCGATCGCCACTGCCGGACTCGCGCTTGGCATGCTAATCGCCATTCCACTCACCGTCGTCTCCACCAGCGTCTTGTCGGTCTCTGCCATCCCGGGCCGCATGCACGCCTGGCCGCTTGTCGTACGGCAGACAGTGCGCGCAATCCTGATCGTGCTGAGAAGCGTGCCGGAACTGGTGTGGGCGCTGGTCTTTGTCCGGGTGGTCGGACTTGGACCGACTGCCGGGGTGTTGGCCATCGCGCTGACCTACGGTGGAATGCTGGGGAAGGTCTTTAGCGAAATTCTTGAAAGCGACGACCGGCACGCTGCGCAGTCACTGCTGAGGAATGGTGCAGGTCGTCTTCAAACGCTGCTCTTCGGAGCGCTACCGCAGAGTGCGGCCGAACTCACAAGCTACACCGTTTACCGCTGGGAATGCGCGATCCGCTCCTCAGCGGTATTGGGCTTTGTGGGCGCAGGCGGACTCGGTCAGCAGATGGACAACTCGATGAAAATGTTCAACGGCTCCGAAGTCGCAACGATGCTGATCGCCTTCATCGTTCTGGTGGCGATATCAGACGCCGTGAGCGCACGACTGCGGAGCATGCTGGGGTGAGCAGCGCACGCACGACAGGGCTAGGCGATAACGGAGCGATGCCGGGGGGTCTCAAGCGCCTGCGTTTTACTGCAGCACTGATGGCGCTCGCACTTCTCCTGCTGATCGTTTCAAGCTTTGTGAGTCTTGATCTGCAGTGGTCGAAGTTCGCCGACGATCAGGCCGCGCAGAGGATGCTCAAGTTTTTGTCGGAACTTCTATATCCAGCCACCGATAGCCGGTTTCTGATGAACACCTCCGTGGCTCCTCTCGAAACGCTTGCCATGTCGGCTATTGGGACGCTTCTTGCCGCACTTACCGGGCTGCTACTCGCTTTACCCGCTGCGCGGGGCGTCGGTATGGGGCGAGCAGTGATTCGCGGCATGGCGAGGTTTGTTTTGAACGCATTGCGCTCGATTCCAGAACTGGTCTGGGCCGCGCTACTGATCATCGCGGCAGGCCTTGGCCCATTCGCCGGAACTCTGGCGCTTGCGCTTCACACCGCCGGTGTCCTCGGTCGATTGTTTGCCGAGGCGATTGAGAACGCCCCGGCTGGACCAGCGCTGGCGCTCCGAGCACAGGGCGTACCCGGCGGGCGCGTTTTTCTCTATGCGACGCTGCCTCAAATCGTGCCGCAACTGCTCTCCTACTCGCTTTATCGCTGGGAAAACAATATTCGCGCGGCCGCAGTGATGGGCGTGGTGGGCGGAGGAGGCCTCGGCGCGCTGCTGTCATTTCATATGGGGCTCTTTCACATGCGTGAAACCAGCACCCTCCTCCTGGCAATGCTTGCGCTCGTGGCGGTAGTCGATATCGCATCCTGGGTGCTCCGGCGAAGACTGCAGCGATAGAGGTCAAACGACCGCACCCCCTAGTTTTCCCCATCCTCCGCCC
>CAZORB010000245.1:0-4026 GCA_964581825.1 uncultured Bordetella sp. | reverse complement strand
CAGGGCCGCATTTTGTCGATTTCGATGATGCAAGAAATGGGTGTGCAGTCCAGGATCTGTGGATGCTGTTGTCGGGGGAGCGTGACGAACGCGCTGCGCAACTTGGGCGCGTGCTGCAGGGATATCGGCAGGTGCGCGACTTCAATCGCGCTGAGCTCGCACTGATTGAACCGCTTCGCACCCTGCGGCTGATTCACTACAGCGCATGGATCGCGCGCCGCTGGACCGACCCGGCATTTCCCGCCGCGTTTCCCTGGTTTGGAACGCCGCGCTACTGGCAGGATCGGGTTGCCGAGCTGACCGAGCAGCTTGAGGCCATGGCCGAGCCCCCGCTTGAACCCGCCTGAGCCGATGCGCGCAGGCGTCCACTAAAATCAGCAACCTGTTTTTGGAAGGAACTCCTCACCATGACCATCAAAACCATCGGCATTATCGGCGCAGGCACCATGGGTAACGGCATCGCGCAAACCTGTGCGGTTGCAGGCATCGACGCGGTGATGCAGGACGTCAATGAAGCGGCGCTTGAACGCGCGATGAAAACCATCGGCGGCTCGCTTGATCGACTGGTTCGAAAAGGCACGCTCGACGACGCTGGTAAGGCCGCCGCGCTCGCCCGCGTCTGCACCACCACGCGAGCCGAAGATCTGGCTGGCGCCGACCTGATCATCGAAGCCGCCACCGAAAACGAAGCGATCAAGATCAAGATCCTGAAGACGATCGACGCGATCGCCCGCCCGGGCACGATCATCGCTACGAACACTTCGTCTATTTCCATCACCCGGCTTGCAGCTCAGATCAGTCGGCCCGAACTGTTCGTTGGCATGCATTTTTTCAACCCGGTACCGGTGATGGCGCTGGTCGAGATCATTCGGGGGCTGCGCACCTCGGAGCAAACCCTTGAAGCCGTTGCTGAATTGGCCAGGCGGCTCGGCAAAACCCCCATTGGCGTCAAAAACAGTGCCGGTTTCGCGGTCAATCGCATCCTGTGTCCCATGCTCAACGAGGCGATTTTCACCTTCGCTGAAGGCGTCGCAAGCGCCGATGAAATCGACACGGGCATGCGCCTGGGATGCAACCATCCGATCGGGCCGCTCGCGCTCTGCGACATGATCGGACTCGACGTGCTGCTTGCGGTGATGGACGTGCTGTACGACGCCTTCAAAGATCCAAAGTATCGGCCCGCGCCGCTGCTGCGCGAGATGGTCGATGCCGGTTTACTCGGCCGCAAAGCCGGCCGCGGGTTTTATAGCTACGCTTGATGCAAATCAGCCGGCGCCGCGCAACACGGGTTTACCCGCTGCGGCCGGCACCGGTAAGTTCCGGGTAAGGTGTTGGGCGTAACTTGACCAAAAACTACATTAGGGGACAACGCCAATGGCTCAGGGGCCCGATGCTGACGAAGCGCGCGTGCTTGCGCTTGGCGCAACGACCTTCCCCCAGTTGCTTCTCGAACACGCCGCCGCGCGCCCGGATGCGCCAGCGCTGCGCGAGAAGATCTACGGAATCTGGCAGACCACCAGCTGGGGCGAGCTCGCGGCCCAGGTTGAGGCCATCGCGGCCGGCCTGACCGAGCTCGGCTTTTCAAAAGGCCAGCATCTGGCCATCATCGGCGAGAACCGCCCTCGGCTCTACGCCGCCATGATCGCCGTGCAGACGCTTGGCGGCATCCCGGTTCCCCTGTATCAGGACGCAGTGGCCGCTGAAATGGTGTTCGTCTTCCGCAATGCTGAAATTGCTTTCGCGGTGGTTGAAGACCAGGAACAAACCGATAAGCTGCTCGAGCTGAAGGCGCAGCACAACTTGCTCGCGCACATCGTCTATGACGATCCGCGAGGCCTTCGCAACTACACCCAACCCGAACTGATGAGCATGGATTCGCTCATCAGCCGGGGCAAAGACTTCCTTCGCTCGCATCCCGAACTGCTCAAGCGCAGCGCCGCCGACTGCTCGCCCGACGATATCGCAGCGATGTTCTACACCTCGGGCACCACCGGTAACCCGAAAGGCGTGATTCACTCACATCGCAACCTGATTTCGGTGTCTCGAGCAGCCTCGCAGATGGAAGGCCTCACCAGTAGCGAAGAGGTGCTCGCCTACCTGCCCATGGCCTGGATTGGCCAGAACATCTTTTCGTACTCGCAATGGCTTGCCGCAGGGTTCACCGTGAACTGCCCTGAGTCGCAATCCACCGTATCGGCCGACATGCGCGAGATCGGCCCCAGCTACTACTTCGCTCCTCCCCGAGTACTCGAGGCGCTGCTCACGCAGGTCACCATTCGCATGGAGGATGCGGCTGCGCCCAAGCGAGCGCTTTACCGGTATTTCATGGGGGTCGCCCGCCGGGTCGGCGAGCGCATCCTCAATGGCGATTCAACGGTGTCGCTGGCCGACAGGCTGCTGTATCGCGCAGGCGATTTTCTGATCTACGGGCCCCTTCGAAACGCGCTCGGCATGAGTCGCGTGCGGGTGGCCTACACCGCAGGCGAGGCCATCGGACCCGACCTGTTCGTGTTCTATCGAGCCATCGGCATCAACCTAAAGCAGCTTTACGGTTCCACCGAAACCGCCGTGTTTGTCTGCGTTCAGCCCAATGGTCAGGTCAAGCCCGATACCGTGGGCCCGCCAATGGACGGGGTCAGCATTCGCGTGACCGAAGCGGGCGAAGTACTTATTCGAAGCCCGGGGCTGTTGCGCGAGTACTACCGCAATGCCCAGGCCACTGCAGAAGTCAAAGATGCCGAAGGCTGGTATCACACGGGCGATGCCGGCTACCTCGATTCAGACGGGCATCTGCGAATCATCGACCGCGCCAAAGATGTCGGCAAACTCGCCGGCGGCGCGATGTTCGCGCCCAAGTATCTCGAGAACAAGCTCAAGTTCTTCCCGTTCATTAAGGAAGCGGTGGCCTTCGGCGACGGTCGCGATCAGGTCATGGCCTTCATCAACATCGACTTCGAGGCCTGCGGTAACTGGGCCGAACGTCGCAACCTGTCCTACACCGGCTACGTCGATCTGGCCTCGCGCCCTGAAATTTATTCGCTGATTGGCGAGTGCATTGAGAAGGTGAACGCCGACCTGGCGGCCGACTCCATGATGAGCGCCTCGCAAATTCACCGGTTCCTGGTGCTGCACAAAGAACTCGATGCCGATGACGAGGAACTGACCCGCACCCGTAAAGTCAGGCGCGGCTTCATCGCGCAAAAATATCAGGTGCTGGTCGATGCGCTCTATGCTGGGCGCACCGAGCAGTTCATCGAAACCCAGGTGCGCTTCGAGGATGGTCGCACCGGTGCGGTGTCCGCCACGCTGCGCCTTGAAAACGCCAAAACCTTCGCGCCCGCGGCTGCGCAGAAGAGGGCCGCATGAACCATCGCAATATCGGCGAAGTCATTCTTGATCTTCGCAACATTTCGCTGTCCTTTGGCGGCGTCAAGGCGCTCACCGATATTTCGTTTGATGTTCGCAAGCACGAGATTCGCGCCATCATCGGCCCGAACGGCGCCGGTAAAAGCTCCATGCTCAATGTGATCAGCGGGGTCTACACGCCGCAGCAGGGCGAAATCATCTTTCGCGGCGAGCGTCACACGCAAACTGACCCGCATGCGATGGCCGCACACGGTGTGGCGCGCACCTTCCAGAGCCTGGCGCTGTTCAAAGGCATGTCGGTGCTCGACAACATCATGACCGGGCGTACGCTCAAGATGCGTACCAACCTCCTGCAGCAGGCCTTCTGGAAGGGCGCAGCCGAGCGCGAAGAGATCGCGCACCGTGAGTTCTGCGAGCGCATCATCGATTTCCTGCAGATCCAGCCCTATCGAAAAACACCGGTGGGGCGCCTGCCTTACGGCCTTCAGAAGCGGGTCGACCTCGGGCGCGCGCTCGCCATGGAGCCCTCGCTCCTGCTCCTTGACGAGCCGATGGCCGGCATGAACGTCGAAGAAAAGCAGGACATGAGCCGCTTCGTGCTGGATGTCAACGACGAGTTCGGCACCACCATCGTGCTGATCGAGCACGACATGGGCGTGG
>CAZORB010000244.1:317-4032 GCA_964581825.1 uncultured Bordetella sp. | reverse complement strand
GACAATAACCGATCCGAAGGCAGCACCGCCTGCAACGCGATCAATCGCCATTTCATTCAATGGACAACGCAGCGTCCCGGTTCGTGGCAGGATTCGGGTGATTCAGCGACGCGGCCCGCACGCGACGCCGTCTGCCAGTTCATGACGCCCACCTCCAACTTCCCCCCGCCCCCACAGCAACTTGCGCGCGCCATCGCCTACATGATGGCGATGGGAGCGATATGGGGGCTGCAGATCTCGTTGGCCAAAATCGGTTCAAACCATCAGATCGATCCGGTGGCATGGATGGTCTTTGTAAATGGCATCGGGGCGCCCGCCCTGCTGATCATTGCTGCGTGGCGCGGCACTGACCCCAGAGTTCTGATCCCGCATGGCCGATATGCGCTGATCGCCGGCATCACCGCCATTGCCATCCCGAACACCCTGGTCGTGCTGGTCATGGGGTATCTGCCCGCTGGACTGGCGGCGGTCCTGAACACGCTGTCGCCGCTCATGACCTATGCCATGGCGCTGGGATTCAAAATGGCCCCGCTGCAGGGGCTCAGAATCGCCGGCCTGGGCTTTGGGGTAGCGGGAACGCTCATGGTGCTGTTACCTAAGACGAGCCTGCCCGATCCGGCAATCGCCCCCTGGGTACTGGTGTGCCTGCTGATTCCGCTTTTTTACTCGATCTCCAACATCTATATCGCCCGCCAGCGACCCGCCGGAATCGACTCGATCGCACTGGCCGGTGCGATGCAGGCGGGATCCTTCGTGTGCCTGCTGCCGATCGCTCTGGTTCGCGGCATTCACATTCCGTTTCCACCCAGTCATCTGGGCGACTGGGCTCTGCTGGCCCATGCCGCATTCAGCTGGCTCGGCGCCCTGCTATTTTTCGAGGTGATGCGGCTTGCTGGCCCGGTGTTTTTCAGCCAGACCGGTTTTCTGGTAACCCTGTGGGGGGTATTCTGGGGCTGGCTTTTCTTTGGCGAATCCCACAGTGTCTGGGTATGGGCTGCGATGGTGTCGATCTTCACGGGGCTGGCTCTCGTAACCCGCGCAAGCCGATAGCACCCGGCAAACTTCTGGAGGCTCTCCACATGACCGATAACCTGTCACCTGAATTGATTGAACAGATGCTTGCTGCACAGAGCTGCGCGATAAAGACTGAGGATGCCGCGCTGATTGCAGCCAATCTCGGCGCTCAACTTCGTACTGCGTCTGCCGGATACGATGCCCTGGCGTTTGAGGCAGAGCCGTCAGGCTTTGAGGTTGCCATGCGGCAGGGAGCGATCCGATGAGCGACCTCCACAACCTCACGCTGGCAGAAGCGTCGGCTGCCATCCAGGCGCGACGGGTCTCGGCAGTGGAACTGCTCCAGGGGCAATTGGCGCGCGCCCGGGCGGTACAGCCTGCCGTCAATGCGTTTATTCGAATCGATGAGGAGCAGGCCATGGCCCAGGCGCAGGCCCTGGACGCTCAGGCCGCGCGAGGACACTTCCTTGGCCCCCTCCATGGCGTGCCAATGGCCCACAAAGACATGTTCTATCGCGCCGGGCTGGTAACAACCTGCGGCTCGGCAATCCGCCGAAGCACCCGCGCTGACACCACGGCGACTGCGCTGCAACGACTCGACGCAGCGGGCGCGGTCGACTTTGGCACACTGAACATGGCCGAATTCGCTTACGGTCCCACCGGCCACAATGTGCACTTCGGAGCCGCCAGAAACCCGTGGAATACCGCCCACATTACCGGGGGCTCATCCAGCGGCTCCGGCGCTGCGGTAGCCGCCCGTGCATGCTTTGGCGCGTTGGGATCAGACACTGGCGGCTCGGTCCGGTTACCGGCATCGTTATGCGGCGTAACGGGGTTGAAAGTCACCTATGGGCGCGTAAGCCGGGCGGGCGCCATGCCGCTGTCTTATTCAATGGACACGATCGGGCCGCTCGCACGTACTGCACTCGACTGCGCAATGATGCTCCAGGCCCTGGCGGGCCCTGATCCGCATGACCCGACCACGCCCTCGCAGCCCGTCCCCGATTACGTCGTACGCTTACGCCAGCCTCTCGGTGCGCTGCGCGTTGGCATTCCCAACCAGTTCTTCCATGATGACCTTGATCCCGTGGTAGCCCGGTGTATCGAGGATGCCCGTCGGACGCTCTCCAGCCTGGGGTGCCGCCTGGTACCGGTTGATATTCCCGACATGCGGCCGGCCGAGGTGGCGGCCACGCATGTGATCGCCGCGGAGGCAGCAGCGCTGCACGGCAACTGGCTTCGCAACCGGTCGGGCGAGTATTCGCCGCAAGTCCGAGCGCGTCTGATGCGCGGACTCGCAGTGCCAGCGCCGCGATACATCGATGCATTAAGGCTTCGGGGTGAGCTGCTGCAGCGTTTTCTAACAGAGGTGTTCAGTCAGGTGGACGTGCTGCACCTTCCCACCCTGGCGATTCCCACCCCTACCCTCGCTGAGGCCGATGTAGGGGGTGGCGAGCGAATGGACCGAATCCTCGCGCTGCTCACCAGGTTACAACGCCCCCTTAACTTTCTCGGTCTGCCGTCGATCGCCCTTCCCTGCGGGTTTGCGGGTAACGGCATGCCAGTCGGCATGCAGATCGCGGGGCGTCCATTCGCCGAGGACGTCGTACTTCATCTGGCCCACGCTTTTCAGCAGGCAACCGACTGGCACTCCCGCCAGCCATCGCTCCCGTGAATTCGTTCTCGTTGGCCGCCTCACCCGCCTAAAGTTTCGCTCCGCCCAGTCGATTGCCTGAACACGGGCATTCTGGGTGGAAGTCGATGCCCCCGCTTTGAAGGGACGGGTTGATGGATTTCGGGTTTTTTCGGGCGGCGTCGCGCGGCTCATTCCGGCTGGTCGCATCGACCGAGTCGGGTGCCAGTCGTCAGATCGATATTCCGGCAGGCCGCACGACACGCGTCGGCGCGCTGGCGGGCGAAACATTCGAAATCATTGATCCCGCGACGGGGCGCTCCGTTCGGAAGTTCAGCGCTCGCCGCGTGGGTCGAGCGCTCTACCTGCAGCTTGGAGACACCGGGGCTGCTACCCTGGTGATCGAGAGTTTTTTCGCCAATGCAACCGAGGGACAAGACCGGCTGGTCTCCCGAAGCAGCAGCGACAGGAAGCTTCGCTACCTGACTGGCGACGGCGAGCCCTTGGGGTTTGACTCGCTCGACGGCACGCCGCAAACCGTCAACCTGGCCGTTTGGAATCCGCCGCCACCGGTCGCTGAGGCAGCGCCGCCCGCGCCACCGCCGGCCTCTGTGGTGGCGCCTGCCGCCTCCACCCAGGCTGCTGAAGGCGCTGACACCGCGGGCACTGGCAAAGGCGCAATGGGCTCTCCCGGCATCCTGGCCGGGGTAGTAGGCCTTGCCGCAGCGGGAGGCGGCGGGGGCGGGGGTGGCGGAGGCAAGGCGCCTGCCGCCCTTCCTGCCCCTCCCCCTGCACCCTTATCGGTCTTCGCTGACGAAGCCAAAACCGATAAGCTGCTGTCAGGAACCGAGCTATCCGACGGCACAACGATCTCTGTTTATCTGGCGCCTGGAACCCTCGCGGGGCAGCGCCTGACGCTTGTCCTGCGCGCGCCCGACGGCACCTCAGCGGAACTTACGGAACAACTCACCGATGCCCAAATCGCAGCCAAGGTCGCGGTTCGAGCACTCAGCGCTGCGGACTTCGCTCAAAAAGGGCTGAACCCGATTGGCGGCGCCTGGACCGTTC
>CAZORB010000244.1:0-307 GCA_964581825.1 uncultured Bordetella sp. | reverse complement strand
GTTGATGAGGGGGCTACATTTGTAGAAGAGACTGGTGGCATCTGTGCTGCTGCTGTGGAAGAGACTGGCGGCGTCTGAGCTGCTGGTGTGGCAGAGACTGGCGGCGTCTGTGCTGTTGTTGTGGACGTGACTGGCGGCGTCTGTTCCGTTCAAGCTCGTGTCGCCGATAGCCACTGACAGTCGTGCGGCACCGCCTCGTTTGGCTTCTCCATCGATGCCGCGATCGACATCGGAATCTCAGTCACTGCTGGACCCGTCAGCGCAGGCGTTGGCATTCGGGCATTCGATACCCTGGGGCGGCCACTTC
>CAZORB010000243.1:0-4042 GCA_964581825.1 uncultured Bordetella sp. | reverse complement strand
AGAATGGCGTGAAGCTGATCCGGCCCGAGCGCGCACCGTTTGAATCCGCGGTGGCCGGCGTTCACAAGTATTTCTCGACCATGGTGGGTGCAGATCTGCTGAAAGAAGTGATCGACGCTCAGCGTTGATCGGGTAATGCCCACTGTTCAAGCCAACGGTATCCGGCTCCACTACGAGTCGGTGGGGTCGGGTGTTCCGCTGGTGTTCTGTCATGAGTACGCAAGCGATGCGAGAGCCTGGGAAGCGCAATTGCGCTTCTTTGGTCGTCGCTACCAGGCAATCGCCTACAACGGCCGCGGCTACCCGCCGTCGACCGTGCCGCAGGACGATTCGCAGTGGTTGCACCGCCACCTGATCGATGATCTGGCGGGCTTGCTCGATGCGCTTGGCATTGAACGCGCTCATATTGTCGGGCAAGCCACCGGTGGCAATGTTGCACTCAATTTCGCGATCGCCCATCCCTCGCGCGTAGTGGGGCTCGTCGTGGTGGGTGCAGGGGCTGGCACCAGCGATCGCGAACGATGGCTGGCGGGCGCCCGTGCGCTCGCCGATGACATTGCGCAGCATGGCACCGCGAAAGCCTTCGCCGCAATCGAGCAGGCACCGCAGCGGGCGGTATTTCAAACCAAAGATCCACGGGGCTGGCAGGACTTCCTCGGCCTTCTGCACGATTTGTCTCCGGTTGCCGCTGAGAAGCTCATGCGAATCACGCTGGTGGATCGCCTGCCTGTTAACGTGCTCGGCCCACAACTCGAGCAGCTTCAGATGCCCATCCTGGTGATGACAGGCGACCAGGATTTTCCGTCGCACGAGGCCTGCCGATTCATTCGCGACCATGCGCCATATGCGGGGCTCGCGATGCTGCCGATGTGCGGTCATGCAATGAATCTCGAGGAACCGCTGCTCTTCAACCAGATGGTTCAGGACTTTTTGTCGGCGGTTGACGCCGGCCGCTGGGGCACCTGGTCCCGGCACGAAGATTCGCGGAGTGCAAGCTGATGTTTCCAACGCCGTTTGAACTGAAAGTGCTGTTCTGGCTTTGCGTGATTCTCGCGCTGTGGCTGGGCTGGCTGATTCGAAACGACCATACGGATCTGCCCTGGATCCCCCGCATCTGGCGGAACTTCGAAAACTCGGTCACCGTCTTTCTGATGCTGCTGATGCTGGGCGCCTCCACCATTCAGGTGCTGGCGCGCTACGTGCTGCCGGACGATGTCACGTTACCCTGGACCGAAGAGGCTGGCCGGTTGTTCATGGTGTGGGCCACGCTGTGGGCGGCAGCCACACTGCAACGGACCGATGAACACATCACGATGAATGCGATCTTCGATCTGCTGCCATCGAGCCTGCAGCGTTTGCTGCTGATGTTTTGCGACCTGCTCACCATTGCGCTGCTCACGCCGGTTGCATGGTGGGGCTGGAATAACGCCCGCACGCTCGACATCATGCAATCGATCTCACTGGGCTTGCCCCTGTCGATCTTTGCTTACTCGATCCCGGTCACAGCAGGGCTGATGATCATTTTTTCAATCGGACTGCTGGTGCGCCGCTTCACGGGCGCACCGGTGCGTACCGGCGGCACCGCCGTCGAGATCTGACCAGGAAAGCATCGATTCATGGACGGACTCACTCTTATCGTTATTGTGTTTTTTGTGCTGTTCGCGCTGCGCGTACCGATCGCCATCACGCTGATCGGTGCTTCGCTGGTGGGGCTCATCTTTGCGCCCTCATCCATTCCCATCTCAACACTGCCCACCACAATGTGGCAGGGCGTGAACCACTTCGTTCTGCTGGCAATCCCCTTCTTCATCCTTATGGGCGACCTCGCGCTCGCATCGGGTGTCACCCAGCGACTGGTCAATGTTGCCAAAGCATGGATTGGTCACATCTGGGGCGGCCTTGCGCATGTCAGCGTATCGGTCAACATCGTGATGGCGGGCATGTCGGGCTCTGACCTGGCCGATGCAGCGGCCACCGGCAAGCTGCTGATTCCGGCCATGAAGCGCGCCGGCTATCCGGTGGCGTATGCGGCCTCAATCATTGCAGGTGCTGCGATGATCGGGCCGCTGATCCCGCCGTCTATCGCGTTCATCCTCTATGCGGCGGCCACCGAAGCATCAGTCGGTCGGCTGTTTCTGGGCGGCGCGATTCCTGGCGCGCTCCTTGGACTGCTACTGATGC
The DNA here is from genome assembly GCA_964581825.1 of uncultured Bordetella sp. GTDB lineage: Bacteria > Pseudomonadota > Gammaproteobacteria > Burkholderiales > Burkholderiaceae_E > SYIM01. Next base: position 1,861 of record CAZORB010000243.1, on the reverse strand, counting down.
TGCAAGCGTATGTTCAGGCCCGCCGAAATAACTATCCTCGTGAGCCGAAGGCAAGCATGAAGGAGCGGGTAAAAACCACCGCGGTGGGCATGCCCGTACTCCTCATTCCGGCGGTCGTTCTTGGCAGCATTCTCTCCGGCATCGCCACGCCCACTGAAGCTGCGGTGCTGGGCGTGCTGGCGGTGATCGTCACGGGTGGATTCATCTACCGAGAAATGACGCCCGCATCGTTTGCGCGCCAGGTGCTTGCCACCTCGCGAACCATGGGCTCGGTGTTCCTCATCATCGCGGCAGCGGCAGTATTCGGCAGGGTGCTGACGCTGTATGGTGTGGCGGATGGCCTGGCCACCTGGATGACTGGCATCACGCAGGAGCCGGCAGTGTTCCTGTTTGCGGTCATCGTCATTTACCTGCTGCTGGGCTGCATGCTCGACACGGTGCCTATCATCCTGGTGTTCGTGCCGTTGCTGATGCCCACCGTCACTGCGTTGGGTATCAACGAAGTGCAGTTCGGCGTGATCACGGTATTTACCCTGCTGATTGGGCTTGTCACCCCGCCGTATGGCCTCACCATGTTCCTGCTGTGTCGAATCGCCAACCTCTCGATGATGCAGTTCTGGAAAGAGATGTGGCCCATCTTCGGCACGATGCTGGTCACGCTTGCCCTAATCACCATCTATCCGGAACTCACCACCTGGTTGCCGGACCTTCTGATGCCAATTAAATGAGCACAATTCTTGTCACGGGGCTGGGCGGATTGATCGGTCGCGCCGTAGCCGACCGGTTGTTTGCAATGGGACGATCCGTGGTGGGGATGGACCAGCGCGTCGGTGCGAACGAGCCCTTTCCCGTGCTCACGCACGATCTTCCCGATCCTCATCGATGGCATGAGGTGATCCAGCGCTACGGCATCACCGATATCATCCACCCGGGCGGCGTATCGGGGCCGATGTTGCTGCCCGACGCGCCGGCGCGAATTGTCGATATCAATCTCGCGGGGGTCGCAGGGCTGCTTGAGGCCGCGCGTATTCATAAGATTCGGCGTGTAGTGTGTTTCTCGTCGGTGCTCGCCTACGGTGAGCATCCCGACCTCGCGCCAGTCAGCGAGCGTGCGCTGTTGCAACCGACTACGCTCTATGGCGCGACCAAAGCGGCAGGCGACGCCCTGATCACGGCCTATCACGCGCAATTTGGGCTTGATGCGGTATCGCTTCGCGTAGCGGGCTGCTACGGGCCTGGTCGGGTAACGCCTTGTGTGATTCGTCTAACGATTGAGGCTGGGCTGCGCGGCGAGCCTGCTCGTTTTCGGAGCGACCCGCGTCGTACCCGGCAGTTCGTTTATGTCGATGATGTGGTGGATGCGGTCATCGGCGCACTCGATGCGAGCACACTGTCTCAGCGACACTACAACGTCGGTCCGGGTGTCGCGCACGGCCTGCCCGAGGTCGAAGCTGCGATTCGAGAGAGCCTGCCACAGGCCCGCATCATTGAAGATCCGCAAGCCCTGCCGGTGGGCAGCTTCGCCGTGGGTGCGCTCACGATCGATGCAGCGCGCCGTGACCTGGGGTTCAACCCCCGCGTGTCACTGGTCGAAGGCACCCGCCGTACGCTTGAGTGGGTCAGACAGCGAGGCCACGGATGACACCGCTTGCGGAGTCATTTGATTTCACCGGTCGCCGGGTACTGATTACGGGTGCCGCTAACGGCTTCGGACAAGCGGCCGCTCGACGCTTTCACGCTCAGGGCGCGTCGCTGGTTCTCGCTGATATCGAAGCGAAACCGCTTGCTGAGCTTGCTGCTGAACTTGGCGCACAGTCGTTTGTATTTGACCAGGCCGATACGAACTCAATCAACGAGATGG
>CAZORB010000242.1:0-4104 GCA_964581825.1 uncultured Bordetella sp. | reverse complement strand
GTGTACGCTGCGGCACGGCGCAACGCTGCAGGATGTCCGGTTGGGCGCACTCGGTTTCGCTCGCGAGGCCCTCGCCTCCTGGCAGACATTCCGCGATTTGAAGGCAAAAGGCGATATCGCAGCAGCCACCCGATTCCAGGTGGCGTTGCCCACCGCCTGGGCGCCGGTTTATTCGTTCATCAGTTATCGCTGGCAATGTGATATCCATCCCATCTATGAATCGGCTCTGCTCGCCGAACTCAAGCTGATTACCGATTCGATTCCATCTGATCAGCTGACAATTCAATGGGATGTGGCAACGGAAATGAGCTGGTGGGAGCGGGTTTATCCAGCGCCCTTCAGCGACATTGAAACTGGGGTCATCGACAGCGTGGCGCGGTTGTTGAACGCAGTCCCGGAAGGCGTTGAACTGGGGCTTCACCTCTGCTACGGCAGCATGAACAACCGGCACTGGAAAGAACCCAAGGACACTGCGAATCTGGTCGCGGTGGCAAACGGCCTTACTGCGAAGCTTTCGCGCACACTCGATTTTGTGCATCTCCCCGTGCCGCAGAACCGCGACGATGCCGATTACTTTTCACCCCTACAGTCATTAAGGCTTGGCCACAACTGCCAGCTGTTTCTCGGCTTGCTTCACCTTGAAGATGGCACCGACGGCGCAATGCGTCGAATTCGAACTGCACAGCGCTTTGCGCCGACATTCGGCCTGGCCTGTGAGTGCGGCCTGGGCCGGCGACCGCCCGAGTCAATCGCACAGTGGCTGCAACTTCATGCGGATGTCGCCGCGAGGCTCTGAGTTTCCCTAGGTCGACCCCTGCCAATCTGGCAGCACTTTTTTCGTCGGTTTACAGTAGCCTCACCGGGTCAGTCGCCCGTTTACCGAGGACAACAATGAAACACCGTAGCCGACTCCTGCTGCCGCTTGCCGCGGCCGCCATTTCGCTCTCTCCTTCCCTAAGCACCGCCCAGTCTTTTCCCACCAAACCCATTGCGCTGGTGGTTCCCTTCGCTGCAGGCGGCCCTACCGATGTGGTCGCGCGCATGATCTCAGGCCCGATGGGCAAATCGCTTGGTACCACCGTCGTGGTTGAAAACACGGTGGGCGCAGGTGGCACGATCGCATCAAGCCGTGTTGCCAAAGCGAACCCCGACGGCTACACGGTTCTGATTCATCACATGGGCATGGCCACCGCCCCGGCGCTTTACCGCAAGCTGCCCTTCGACCCGCTCACCAGCTTTGAGTACATCGGTCAGGCACTTGACGTACCCATGACGATGCTGGCCCGCAAAGACTTCCCTGCCGACAACCTTCAACAGTTGATCGCCCATGTAAAGGCCAACAAGGACAAGGTCACGCTCGCCAATGCAGGTCTGGGCGCAGTGTCGCACCTGTGCGGCATGATGTTCATGTCAGCAATCGGCACTGACCTCACAACCGTACCGTACAAAGGCACCGGCCCCGCAATGACCGATCTGCTGGGCGGCCAGGTCGATCTGCTGTGCGACCAGACGACGCAGACGGTTCCGATGATCCGCGACGGACGCGTCAAGATTTACGGCGTCACCTCAACGACTCGCCTCGGCGCGCTGCCTAACGTGCCTACGCTCGACGAGCAGGGCCTGAAGGGCTTCGAGGTCAAGGTCTGGCATGGCGTTTATGCCCCCAAAGGCACACCTCGCGATGTCACCGAGAAGCTGACCCGCGCACTGCGTGAAGCACTCACCGACGCGGCGGTCGTCAAGCGCATGTCTGAGCTCAGCTCCGATATCCCACCGGTCGATAAAATCTCACCGGAAGGCTTGCGCACGCACCTGCAGGCAGAAATCGCCAAGTGGGGGCCGGTTATCAAGAAGGCTGGTGTTTTCGCCGACTGATCGATTGATTGATCGGTCGTCCAAAGGCGCGCCCACCGCGATTCGAACCTACCGCTGACCACAACAAAGGAGACACAGCATGAGCATCCCCACCAAATATCAGCTTGACGAATCGCGGATGCCGCGCGCCTGGTACAACATTCAGGCCGATCTACCCGTGGCGTTGCCGCCGGTGCTGCATCCAGGAACGTTGCAGCCCATCGGGCCTGCCGATCTGGCGCCGCTGTTCCCGATGGATCTGATCCTGCAGGAAGTCAGCACCGAGCGGGAAATCGAGATTCCCGAACCCGTACGCGAGGTCTATCGACTGTGGCGTCCAGCGCCGCTTTATCGCGCTCACCGCCTCGAGAAAGCGTTAGGAACGCCAGCGAAAATTTTTTATAAATACGAGGGCGTGAGTCCGGCCGGCAGCCACAAGCCCAACACGGCAGTGCCGCAGGCGTTTTTCAACGCAGCCGCCGGCGTCAAGCGTCTGACTACTGAAACCGGTGCTGGGCAATGGGGGACGTCGCTCTCGTTTGCCGGGCAAATTTATGGCCTCGAAGTCTTGGTCTTTCAGGTTCGCGTGTCGTATGACCAAAAGCCCTATCGCCGCGCGGTCATGGAAACCTATGGCGCACGCTGCCTGCCCTCACCCTCTACCGAAACCGCCTATGGCCGTAGCGTTCTAGCCGAGCGGCCTGACCACCCGGGTAGCCTTGGCATTGCAATTTCCGAGGCGGTCGAGCTCGCCGCGCAACGCGAGGACACCAAATACGCACTGGGCTCTGTGCTCAATCATGTGCTGATGCATCAGACCATCGTCGGGCTTGAGGCCATGGAACAGATGCAGATGGCCAATGCCTGGCCGGATGTGATTGTTGGCTGTACAGGCGGTGGCTCCAACTTCGCCGGTATCACCTTCCCATTCATCGGGCATGGCCTGCGTGGCGGGGTCAAGCCACGAATCGTCGCAGTAGAGCCGGCAGCCTGCCCATCGTTGACGCGCGGCCGCTATGGCTACGACTTTGGCGACACCGGAAAAATGACGCCACTCGTCAAGATGCATACGCTGGGGTCTACCTTCACGCCGCCCGCATTCCACGCAGGGGGATTGCGCTACCACGGCATGGCGCCGTTGGTGTCGCATCTGAAAGAGCTCGGCCTGATCGAGGCTACGGCCTACACGCAAACCGAATGCTTCGCTGCTGGCGTAGCGTTTGCAAGAAGCGAAGGAATCGTACCCGCCCCTGAGGCGAACCATGCGGTGAAAGGCGCTATCGAGGAAGCACTCCGTTGCAAGCGCGAGGGTCGCTCAGAAACCATACTCTTTAACTTGTGCGGGCATGGTCATTTCGACATGACGGCATACCAAAAGTACTTTGCGGGTGAGCTCGTTGACGAAAGCTACGACGAGAAAGAGCTCGCGATGGCGCTTGCGGGTCTTCCCAGCGTAGCGGCTTAAGCGTTCGCTCGGTCATGCATTAAGGAGCCAGGGTGGTTCGGGTTGCTCACTCGAAACCACCCAGGTTCAAAAAGCCGGCTGGCCAAGGTTCAGGTACACCACGTTCGATGCCCCCGGGGAAGTACCAAACCCCAAGTAAACCGGCCCGATCAGCGTGTCAGTCCCTGCAAAAATCGAACGGCCCTGCAGCAATCTTCCCGCGCTGATCGACGGGCGGCTTTCCCAGACATTGCCAGCATGCATGGCTGCGCCAAAGTAAACGGGCAATAGCCCATAGCGCCCAGGAGCGTGCATGTAAGTAATCGCCGCGTGAGCCAGGTGCTGCCCGACCAGTGAATCAATGTTGTAGCCTGGCATTGAAAAGAGTCCGCCCATGGTGAACCGAGACTCTAGCGGCGAGAAACCCCCCGTTGTAAGGCCAATATTCGCCTGGCCGATGAACGTGTGTGCACCCCACGTGCGTGCCGTTGTTGTCCGAGCCTCGATTTGGCGATAGTCAGCGCTGGCGCCCAGGTTAGGCAGAGACTGCGTCCGGATGATCATCAGACGCCCACCCGATCGCGGAAAGCGAATTGAATCGAGGTTCTCAAACTCGGCCTGCATGAAGATGCTGGACTCGTCGAACTGGTAGCGAGGGAACGGATCGGTATCGCCCACCGCAAGACGTGTTTTCCCGATGAACCGGCGGAAGCCCGCTCGTAAATCACCCAAGCGATCAACGTTGGCGCCTAGCGCTGCCCACACACCGGTGCGTGCGACCATGTACTCGGATACAGCGCTGGTGT
>CAZORB010000241.1:1667-4127 GCA_964581825.1 uncultured Bordetella sp. | reverse complement strand
AACTTGGCCACGCCCTCGCGGAACGGGGTTTGCGGGGCATAGCCGGTGAGCGCCTTGAGCAGGCTGGCATCGGCCCAGGTCGCGGGCACATCGCCGGGCTGGATCGGCAGGTAGTTGCGGATCGCCGGCCGTCCGCATTCGGCCTCGATCGCCTCGACGAAATCCATCAGGCGCACCTTGTCGCCATTGCCGATATTGACCACCCGGAACGGCGCGACAGGTGAGAGGCTGTCGCCCTCGGCAATATCTTCCGGCGCCTCGGGCCGCACGGGCGCGGCGTCGATCAGCAGGCGGATGCCGCGCACCAGATCGCTGACATAGGTGAAGTCGCGATACATCTCGCCGTCGTTGTAGATGTCGATCGGCGTGCCTTCGAGGATCCCGCGGGTGAACTTGAACAGCGCCATGTCGGGCCGCCCCCAGGGGCCGTAGACCGTGAAGAAGCGGAAGCAAGTGGTCGGCAGGTTCCAGAGGTGCGCGTAGGAATGCGCCATCGCCTCGTTCGCCTTCTTGGTCGCGGCGTAGAGCGTCAGCGGCGTGTCGGCCTTCTGGCGTTCGTGGAAGGGCATCTCGGTGCTGGCCCCATAGACCGAGGAGGTGGAGGCCATCAGCAGGTGATCGACCCCAAGCTCGCGCGCGCACTCCATCACGTTGAACGCGCCGACGAGGTTTGCGTCCACATAGGCGCGCGGGTTCTCGAGGCTGTAGCGCACACCCGCCTGTGCGGCGAGGTGGACGATGACGTCGGGCCGTTCCGCCAGCGCCAGCGCGTGGAGCGTCTCGAAATCCTCCAGCATCTCCTCAGTGCAGGTGAAGTTGGGGTGCTGGAGCAGCATCTGGTGCCGCCGCTGCTTGAGGCGCACGTCGTAATAGTCGGTCATCCCGTCATAGCCGACGACGCGGAAGCCCTCCTCCAGCAGTAGCTGCGAGAGATGGTAGCCGATGAACCCGGCCGATCCGGTGACAAGGACGGTGCGCATGTCCTATGTCTTGATCCCAAAGCGAAGCGGAATAAAGTCTTTTTAAAAAAAGGGTCTATGCGTGCAACGCGAAGCCGCGCGATGTCATGCATGCGGCTCGCGGGCTGGTGACAGCGCGGCAACCCATCTTTCCCTGGCGACAAGGCGATTGTAAGGGAGGAGGACGGAGCCAGAAACGCTGGCGCTGGGACACAAGGAGCAGAGGGATGATCGCGTTCGAACGTTTCGTTCTGGCGGCGCTAATGAGCTTCGCATTGTCGGCGTGTGCGGGTGGCTCGGCCCTGCAGCCGGACCGCTCTATCTTCAGCCTCGACAATAATTATCAGCGTTACGCCTATAGTGCTCCTATCGAGACTACGCTTGAGCAGACGGTCGCGGTTTTCAAGGAGGCGGGCTACAAGCTCGACGTGATTGATCGCGCGACCGGGCAGATCAGCGGCACGCGTGGGGCAAGCGGCGACAAGGGCTCGTCTTCGGACAAGGACCTTAAGTTTTATGCTCTGGTTTTGCCCAAGGGCTCTGGCAGTGAGCTGGGCATCAAGATTGTGCAGGTCTTGCGCCGCGGGCCCTTGGGCGCCTCACGCGCCGAACTCATCGTAAATGATGCAGTGATGTATCAGTATTTGTTTCGCCGTATCGAGAACGTGTCGGCTTCCGAGCCTACGCCTGCCGGTGTTGATGGCGCAGGGGACGTGTACAGGGGTTTCTAACCGCCGCTCCTTCGCTCGGGATTGCACGTTATCGGGCATTCATGAAAACGGCGGAAATTCCCTGTTTTCGGCGCGCGCTGTGGGAATTTGGCGCTGAAGTCGGGTCTTGCGGCCCCCTTTTCTTACTCAATACATTGAAATAAAACGGATAATACCGGAATTCCCTGAGGCGTGTCTTCAGGGAATTTGCGCCGCGCGCTGAGGGAATTTACTCGCGCCGCTCAGGGAATGAGTGGCAGCCGCCCACTCACGCTTCCAGCTACCTTGCGCGGCGCATTGCCTTTCTCGCAAATTGGTGCTACTATGCAATTGTACGCGAGGTTTGCGCCGCCACGGTGACGTGGAGAGTGTTCGCGAGCCGGCTGGCATCCCCACAATTTAAAAGGAGAGCCTCTCATGGCCGGCAAAAAACGCGCCCCCTTGGGACGCAAAGACTACGACGTTGGATATGGGCGGCCGCCGGTCGCCACACGCTTTCAGAAGGGCAGGTCGCCTAATCCTGGCGGACGGCGCAAGTCATCTGCGCCCACCGCGCCCGGCGTTGAGGGGGCGCGGCTCGACAATCCCATTGAGGATGCCCTTCTCAGGATAATGGACGAGAAGGTTGAGTGTGAGGTTAGCCCCGGACGCACGCGGCGTGTGCCGCGCCCCGAGGCGCTCGTGCGGCAGTTAGTTAGGCGGGCGGTCTATGATCCGCGCTCCCTTAAGCATCTCCTGGAGTTGTACGACCTTGCCCAGGCGCGGCAGTCGCAGCTGGGCCAGGAGCAGGC
>CAZORB010000241.1:0-1567 GCA_964581825.1 uncultured Bordetella sp. | reverse complement strand
GTTGTCGAGCCGCATGGCGTCAGCATCAACCGACTGGCGGCCAGCTTCCACGTGTCGAGGCAGGCGCTCAGCAACCTGTTCAACGGGCGCGGGGCCCTGTCTGCCGAGATGGCCATCCGTTTCGAGAAGGCCTTCGGCATTAAGGCCGATACGTTGATGCGGATGCAGACCGCCTATGACATGGCCCAAGCTCGGGCTCATGCCGACGACATCATCGTCGATGAGGTTCTGGCGGCGGCCTGATCGCATCAAGTCGCAGCCAGAACCTCATCCGCTTGGGCTGCTCAAAAACTCCTGCCTGTGATGCGCTGATCCTACTGTTCAAAACCGCAAACGAGTGGCTGTGCAAGCTGAACAAGGCGCGCCTGAGCATCGCCACCGATCGGCGCTAGAGGAGGGCGCTCGTTGGCTCGTCAAGCAGCAGGAAAAGGGGCGCCTAGCCGGCCCGAAGACGGCGGCTGGCAAAGAGATATCGCCTCAGAACTCACGCAAGCATGGCGTGACCTCGAGGGATGTAGAGAGGCGCCAGGATGAGGGTGTCGACGTACCCGACTGGCTCTTCGCCGTCGCTAGCCATCTTCGCAACATGGCGGACGGGACAAACCCGATGGATGCCCACTTGATCCGCAAGGCGCTCATTGCTGCCTGGCGCGTAACCATGGCGCAGGATGCGCTCGACATGGAGATGGCGACGTCGCCTTATCCCGCCGTCGACCTCAAAAAGACGCGTGCGGGACGGACGTCAGACGCCGTTCACGGCGTTGCAGGGCGCGGCTCTGCGATGTCAACCAAGAAGGCGAAGAAGCTTTCTTACTGCGCTGCGCGTTTTTGTTCGGAGCGCGACAACGCCATGCGCCTGCTGCGTCAGCGATCCTTGCCTCGATCGCCACCTTGAGCGTGTATGCGAATGCCGGGGGCGTTGTTGGGAGTGCCGATGAACTCGATGCCCGCGGCTTCGAAATGTTCACGCAATTTCATCAAATGCCCTTTGCGCGAATGCGGCACCCCTGATATCGCCTCATAACGCTTGAGAGTGGCTGAACCAATTTCAGTCGCCTTAGCAACCTCCATGATTGTCCAGCCAAGTGCCGCCCTCGCCGCCTTAATTTGCTCAGCAGTGATGTCTGACACTTGACTTATGATCCTTTTGGCATCATATAATTCTCATGCAATACACGTGCATCGAGACAGATTGGCGATCGGAATTCCAGCGCCTTGAGGGCGCCTATTCGCCAGCGACAATGCGCAGTTACCGCGCTGATGTCGAGGCTTTTGAGGAATGGTGCGATGGGCAAGGCATCGGCCAGCCCTTCCCCGCCAGCGTCGAAACCGTGTGTCGTTTTCTGGAGGATCAGGGCGCGTGCAGGGCGCCGTCGACTGTTCAGCGGCGCCTGTATGCGATCCGCAAGGTTCACCGGCTCTTGCGACTACCGGACCCCACGTATGACGAGGACATCAATCTGACCTTCCGGCGCGTACGACGCGCAAATGCTGTGAGGCCGCGCCAGGCCAAGGGCCTGACGCGGCAATATCTCGACAAATTTTTGGAGAGCGAGCCCGACAGCCC